>DMKW01000233.1:2062-10116 GCA_003454135.1 Microbacteriaceae bacterium | reverse complement strand
ATCGTGCGTGTCGTGCGAGCCTGCGTCTGCGGCAGCGACCTGCACCCGTACCACCGCATGCCTGCCAGCCCGACCGGCAACACCATGGGCCACGAGTTCATCGGAGTCGTCGAAGAGGTTGGCAGGGACGTCGCGACGCTGAAGAGGGGCGGCTTCGTCATCGCGCCGTTCGCCTGGTCCGACGGCACCTGCGACTTCTGTCGCGAAGGCCTCCAAACCTCATGCCGCCACGGTGGCTTCTGGAACGCACCCGGCGTTGGCGGAGGGCAGGCGGAGGCCGTGCGCGTGCCGCTCGCCGACGGCACTCTCGTCGCCGTTCCCGTCGGAGAGGACTCGATCCAGCTGCCGTCCCTGCTGACTCTGTCCGACGTCCTCGGCACCGGATACCACGCAGCCCGCATGGCAGGAGTAAACGAGCGCACCACGGTGACCGTGATCGGGGACGGCGCCGTCGGACTCATGGCGGTGCTCTCGGCCAAACGCCTCGGCGCCCAGCGCATCATCCTGATGGGCCGCCACACAGACCGCACAGACCTCGGCCTCGAATTCGGCGCGACCGACATCGTCAGCGAGCGTGGCGAAGAGGGCATCACGAAGGTCCGCGAGCTGACAGGCGGAGATGGAACCCACGCCGTGCTCGAGGCTGTCGGTCATATGCCGGCCTACGAGCAGGCCGTGGGCATCGTGCGGCCGGGAGGCGTCATCAGTCGCGTCGGCGTGCCGCAGTATGAGGAGGCCCCGATCGGATTCGGCAGCCTGTTCGGCGCAAACATCACCCTCACCGGTGGCCCCGCTCCGGTCCGCGCATACATCAACGAACTGCTGCCTGACATCCTCGACGGCAGGATCGAACCCGGCAAGGTCTTCGACAGAACTGTCTCCCTTGACGAGACCCCCGACGGCTATCGCGCGATGGACGACCGCACCGCGCTCAAAGTTCTCGTCCGACCCTGAGCAGCTCTCTTAACGAGAAGGAAGGAACGCCATGCCACCCACTGGCGAACAGACCCCCGCTCAACAGCTCATCGGCGACTTCGCTCCGAAACTCGTCGCCCTCACAGACGACGTGTTGTTCGGCGACATCTGGGAGCGCCCGGAGATTTCACCACGCGATCGCAGTCTGATCACCGTCGCCGGCCTCATCATGGGAGGGAACTACGAGCAACTGCCCGGGCATCTGGCCCGAGCGAAGAGCAACGGGCTTACAGAAAGCGAACTAAAGGAGGTCATCATCCACATGGCCTTCTATGCCGGGTGGCCTAAGGCGATGTCGGCGCTCACCGTCGCGAAGCGGGAGTTCGACGAACAGTTGGCATCCGACCGATTCAAAGGAGCAAAAAGTGACGACATGGACCGCTGATGAACTGAACCGAATCGGGGCCGCAGACGAACTGCAGATCGCGTCAACCAGACCCGACGGTTCCTTGCGCTCATACGTGACGATCTGGGCAGTCCGCGTAGGCAGCGACGTTTACGTGCGGTCTGCGTACGGCAGCGACAATCCCTGGTATCGCCGCGCCCTGGCAAGCGGCGCCGGACGTATCAAAGCCGGCGGGGTGGAGCGGGACGTCGGCTTTGCCATCGCCTCCGACCCCGAGATCCAGCAGGACATCGACAACGCCTATCACGCGAAGTACGACCGCTACGGCGCAAGGATTGTTGGGTCGGTCGTCGGAGAGCACTCCCACGAGGTCACGGTCCGATTGTTGCCGCACGAAGGATCCACGTCGCGCTGGCCACTCGAACCGATCAGTTCGGAAAGGTGACGACCACTTTCTCCGCTGCGCCGGGGGTGCTGGCAAGTGCCAGAGCATCCTGAACTCGGTCGAATGGCACAGTGTCGCTGACGATCTTCGCGTTTCGACCCGATGCAGCGCAGGCAGCCGACTGAAATGCATCGATCGCTTGCTGGCGCGGATTGGTCGATCGTTTTCGCCCCGCGATGCGGTGCTCGATCCGCACTCCGCACTTGTGCCGTCGGCGCATCGAGGCTCTGACAAGACGAACGGAGCCAGCGACCGACGAGGTCAAGGGAGTCTCCGCGATTTAGGTTGTCTACCGCGTCCAACGCGATCAGATAATCCAGCTCCATCATTCGTTCTTGAGCCTGAACGTCGGCGCCGCCGAACTCATGAGGGGTTTATGCGGGGTTAGCAACCGGGCTGCGCTGCTCACACTCAAAAATCCCAATAAAACACTGACAAGTTGTAGCGAGGGCGGGACTCGAACCCGCGACACCACGATTATGAGCCGTGTGCTCTAACCACCTGAGCTACCCCGCCGGGACGCCGCCTGTTGAAGGGCTGCGAGAGCCCCCTGTGGGAATCGGACCCACTACCTCTTCCTTACCAAGGAAGTGCTCTACCAATGAGCTAAGGGGGCGTGACCTGGAGTCACGGCGCTGCAAGCAGCGCGGCGCCGTTTGGCACCGTAAGAGACTAGCATCCGTTCGCACCATATTTCGCCCGCCAAACCCGTCATCGCCGTCACGTTACGCCTCGAGTTCGAGCACGGTTCCCGTGTCGGCGAAGTCGGGCACGGCGATGCCCGGCAGGGCGAAGGCGCTGAACGCAGGTCCGGTGCCGGAGAGCCGGATGCCGTCCCCGTTGCGCACGGCAGTCGCGCGCCCATAGAGAGGCCGCGCCGCACCGGCAAACGCGTGCGAGGGAAGCGAGATCTCGAAGTCGTCGCGCGCCGCAAGCACGAGAATCGACTCGTCGACGCCCTCGCGCACGAAGGCGAGAACATCGCGGCTGGCGTGCAGCCAGCGCATCCCGCCGCCGTTGAGGGCCGGGTGGGCGGTGCGGAGATGGATCAGGGCGGCGTAGAGGTCGATGATGGGGGCCGCGGCATCCACCGAGTCCCACGGCATGGGGGTGCGGGAGTGCTCGCCGTCGTCGCCGACGAGACCGAATTCGTCTCCCGCGAAGATCACCGGGATGCCGGGGAGTGTCATCGAGAGCCCGACGGCCACGGGCTGCGCGCCCTCGATCGCGTGGGTGAGGAAGCGCGGGGTGTCGTGCGTGTCGAGCGCGTTCATGGTGCTCAGCTGCACGCGCCACGGAAACCCGTGCGCGAACTGTCGGTGTGCTGCGAAGACCTGCTCACCCGAGTAGGAGGGGATCGTGCCGAACGGCAGGCCGAAGTACGATGACTCGCGCTCCTCGGTCGACAACCAGCCCCAGACCGGGCGGGTGAAGTTGGCGTAGGTCATCGCGCCGTGCCACGCGTCGCCCTGGAAGTCGCTCGTCGCGTCGTTGGTCGACTCGCCGAGCAGAATCGTGTCCGGGTTGATCTCGATCATCGTCTGCCGGATGATGCCGCGCACCTCGGCGTTGAGGTCGTCGGTCAGGTGACGACCGGTCATGTTCGCCACGTCGATGCGCCAGCCGTCGAGCGAGTACGGCGCCTTGAGCCACTTCGCGACCACCGAATCGGGCCCCTCGATGAAGCGCGAGCGAAGTTCCCGCGAGTTCCAGTTGAACTTCGGAAGGCTCGGCACGCCCAACCACGACGCGTAGTCGCGCTGCTCGGGATCGAGCCAGTAGTAGAAGGCGCTCTCGGGGGTGCCGGGCTTCAGGTGGGACGCCTGGAACCATTCGTGCGCGTCGCCGCTGTGGTTCGAGGTGAGGTCGCCGATCACCTTGAGCCCCCGGGCGTGGGCGGCCGTCACGAGGGAGATCAGAGCCTTGTCGCCGCCGAGCAGCGGATCGACCTCGAGGAACGACAGGGCGTCGTAGCGGTGGTTCGAGCGGGCAGGGAAGACCGGGGTCAGGTACAGCATCGTGACGCCGAGGCGTTCGAGGTGGTCGAGGTGCTCTTCGACGCCCTTGAGGTCTCCCCCGAAGAACTGGGATGCCGTGCGCGGGCCGACATGGATGACCTCGTCGCTCCATGCGGCCGGCTCGGCCCACGCCGGCAGCTCACGGGCATCCGCATCCTCCGACCGGGCGAACCGGTCGGGAAAGACCTGGTACATCACGGTCCCCTTCGCCCACTCGGGCGGGGCCGGGTGGGCGACGATCTTGAAGTCCTCGGAGTCGAGCGTCTCGATCGTGTGGAAGCCTGTGGCGTTGAGCCAGCCGTTGCTCCCGTCCGCGAGTTTGAACAGGAAGCGGTAGCCGTGGGTCGGGTTCTCGATCTCGATCTCGGCTTCCCACCACTCCCACCCGTCGATCGAGGCGACGTGCGAGGCCACGGTGAACCGCGGCTCATGGTTGGGATTCGAGCGGGTGCGCACGACTTCGACCGGACCGAAGTCCGACGGGAGGCGCACGCGTACCCGCACGTGGTCACCCAGCTGCGGCGCCGGGTCGGAGACATAAAGAGGGGAGCCGTCGTGGTGCGGCTCGTGCACTATGCCGATGCTGATTCCCTACTGACGGGATCGGCCGCGAGGCCGCTGACAATGTAGATCCGAAGATACAGGAACAGCGGCACGACCGNNATGACCCTCGAAAACCTGCCGGAAATCGTCGCGCCCGCGAGCGACGATCGATCCACGGCCACGGAAGCCCCCTTCGGTGGCGACACGGCCGGCCGCGAGTGGTGGCGCAGCGCTGTCATTTATCAGATTTATCCGCGCTCCTTCGCCGACGGCCAGGGCGACGATGGTATCGGCGACCTCGTCGGAATCACCGAGAGGCTGCCGGCACTCGTCGACCTGGGGGTCGACGCCGTGTGGCTCTCGCCCTTCTTCACGTCGCCACAGAAGGACGGCGGTTACGACGTCGCCGACTATTGCGAGGTCGACCCGCTCTTCGGCACCCTCTCCGACTTCGAGGCGATGGAGAGGCGCGCCCACGAGCTCGGCCTCAAGGTGATCGTGGACCTCGTCCCCAACCACACGTCGGATCAGCACGAATGGTTCGTCGAGGCTCTCGCCGCCGCAGAGGGCAGCGCCGAGCGCGCCCGCTACATCTTCAGGGAGGGCAAGGGCGCGAACGGAGAACTGCCGCCCAACAACTGGGAGTCCGTCTTCGGGGGCCCGGCCTGGACACGACTCACCCGCACCGACGGCACCCCGGGACAGTGGTACCTGCACATATTCGACACGTCCCAACCCGACCTCGACTGGGAGAATCCGTGGGTTCGCGAACAGTTCAGGGACATCCTGCGTTTCTGGCTCGACCGGGGCGTCGACGGATTCCGGGTGGATGTCGCCCACGGCCTGATCAAACAGAGCGGTCTTCCCGACTACACCGCTCCGGCAGACGGCGGCAGCATGGGCGGCGGTTCGCTCGGCCTCGAGCCCGAGATTCTCGCCCACGCGGACTCCGAGCCGCCCACGCCGCCGTATTGGGCCCAGGACCGGGTGCACGAGATCTACCGCGACTGGCACATCGTGCTTGAAGAGTACGAGGGCGATCGCGTGCTCTGCGCCGAGGCGTGGGTCGAGCCGCTCAGCAAGCTCGCCCGATGGGTTCGACCGGACGAGATGCAGCAGGCCTTCAACTTCGCCTACCTCGAGACGCCGTGGAGCGGCCCGACCATGCGCCAGGTGATCGACGCGTCGCTCGAGGCATTCACAAGCGTAGGCGCGCCAAGCACGTGGGTGCTCTCCAACCACGACGTGGTGCGCCACGCCTCCCGTCTCGCCGTCACGGCTCCCAATCCGCAGGGGCACGGCATCGGGCCCAAGTCGCCGGGCAAGCCGGTTCGGGCCCTCGGGCTGACGCGCGCCCGTGCCGCGACGGCGCTCATGCTCGCCCTGCCGGGGAGCGCCTATATCTACCAGGGCGAGGAGCTCGGACTGCCGGAGGTCATCGACCTCCCGGACTCGGCGCGCCGGGACCCCACGTGGTTCCGCACGAACCACGAGCGTTACGGTCGAGACGGATGCCGCGTGCCGATCCCGTGGGAGGCCGACAGCCCGTCGTACGGCTTCAGCTCGGTCGGCGCGAGCTGGCTGCCGCAGCCCTCCGACTGGCGCCCGTACGCCCGCGACTCGCAACGCGGCGTGGCCGGGTCAACCCTCGAGCTGTACCGCACGGCGCTCGCGGTGCGCGCCCAGCACAACCTCGGCTTAGGGGAGCTTGAGTGGCTGCCCGGCTTCGACAAGTCGGTCGTCGCCTTCCGCAACGGCAACGTCATCGTGATCGCGAACACGGGAGACGCCGCGGCAACCCTCCCGGCCGGCGAGGTGGTGCTCTCCTCGGAGGCCATCACGGGCCGCATGCTGCCTACCGACACAACAGTCTGGCTGCTCGCCTGACGGCCTCGTACGGGTCCATCCCCGGCGCGCTCGATCCTCTCACCGCAGTCCCCTCGCGCGGTCGTAAGTCGCTCGCGCGGCCGTAAGAACACCCGCGCGAGCGACTTACGACCGCGCGAACGGGCACCGCGCTGGCGGTCTAGTTGGCGTTGGCCTTGAGCCACGCGAACGGGTCGACCGGGGTGCCGTCGAGGTGAATCTCGAGGTGAAGGTGTGCGCCCGTCGACGCGCCGGTGCTGCCGACTTGGCCCACCTGGTCCGTCACCTTCACGGCCTGCCCGAGGGCGACCCGCACGGAGCCGGCGAGCATGTGCGCGTAGACGCTCTGCACCTTCTGGCCGTTGATCACGTGGTCGATGATGACGTGGATGCCGAGCCCACCGCGATCTTCCCGCACGAGGCTCACCACGCCATCCGCGATCGCCTGGATGGGAGCGCCAGCGCCCGGCGTGAAGTCGAGCCCCTCGTGGAAGGTGGAACAATAGCTGCAATTGGCCACGAGTCGCGCGCCGAAGCCACTCGCGATGGGGACGGCGACGGCGAACGGCCACTGGATGGTGCCGTTGGGATCGTTCGTGTAGGAGAGCGACCCGCTGGCCGCCTTGACCCTGATCTGCCGAGCGAGCGATACGACGCTGTACGCGTCTCGGGCCGGAGCGGACACGATGACCTCGCCCTGCACCTCGAGGGTTTGCGGCGCGGGCGCCGAGGCCGTGGTGAGGGCCGCGTCGGCAGCGCCACGGTAGAACGCGTTGGCGGGAAGGGATGTCGACACGAGCAGAGCGGCCGCGCCGAGCATCGCGCCGAGGCTCACGAGCTTCGACAGCAGGCGCCGTTTGATCGGTCGTGCCGGGCGCACCGGAGTGTTCTGTCTCGCCGCTACGAGCGGTTGAGGTACGACTCGGGCTGCCGATTCGCGGTCGCGCAACTCGCGGCGGGACTGCGGCGGCAGCTGCGACACGTGGCGGACTCCTCAGGGCGTTCCGGCGACGAGAGGCTCTTCGTCTGCCGTGATCGTCGAGCGATCGGTAGTCGCCGCCAGCGTTTGGCAGCGCTCACATTTCCCTAGGCTAGCCAACCGGCGCCAGAATGGCCAGTGTTCGGCGAGGCGGCTCAGTTGGCGTTGGCTTTGAGCCACGCAAACGGGTCGACCGGGGTGCCGTCGAGGTGAATCTCGAGGTGAAGGTGCGCGCCCGTGGATTCGCCCGTGCTGCCGACCTTGCCGATCACCTGCGTGACCTTTACCGCCTGGCCCACCGTGACGACCACCGAGCCGGTCTGCATGTGCGCATAAAGGCTCTGCACCTTTTGGCCGTTGATCACGTGGTCGATGATGACGTGGTTGCCGTACGCCCCGGAGGAACTGACGAGGCTCACGACGCCGTCGGCGATGGCACCGATGCCAACGCCGGAGCCCGGGGTGAAGTCGATCCCCTCGTGGAAGCTGGAGCAGCCGCTGCAGGGTGCGACTCGCGGCCCGAAGCCGCTCGAAATCGGAACCGCTACCGGGAACGGCCACTGGATCGTGCCGTTCGGGTCGTTCGTGTAGTCGAAGCTGCCGTGGGTGTACGACACCCGGATCTTCTGCGCGAGCGACACGACGGTGTACGCGTCACGGGTCGGCGATTGCACGAGCACCTTGCTGTCGACCGCAAGGCTCTGGGCGCGCACGGGCTGCTGCGCCACGACGCTCGTGGCGACCGCGTCGGCCGGGCTGCCGCCCTGCAGCGCCATCGCCGGAAGCGAGGTCGCGACGAGGAGAGCCCCGGCGCCGAGCATGGCCCCGAGGCTCACGAACTTCTGAACGAGGCGACGCTTGGGACGGCGCGCGCCGGACGGG
>DMKW01000233.1:1367-1899 GCA_003454135.1 Microbacteriaceae bacterium | reverse complement strand
CGAGCGGCCCGCTCACGCAGTTCACGACGGGTGGGGAACGGCGATGGCTCGTTCCCCGGCGTGACATCGCTCACCGGTTACCGCCACCGTGCGTGCGGGGTGTGGGTACGACCGGGCGTGCGGCGGCGATTTGGGCAAGCAATGACAACGGGTTTTCCTCCAGGGGCGGATGCCGTATTCACTCACACGCAACCACCGGGGTGACCTTGCGGCGACCCGAACGGCCGCCTTTATAACGAATTCATAAAGGATAGGTCATCCCTTGTCCCGCTGACAACCCTGAGCGTTTCTCTGTTCATCACGCACCCAGGCGGAGCAGTGCGTTTTCGAGCCGCTGCGCGAGAGCCGGTTCGGCCGCCAGAAGAAACTCGCCAGACGCAGCGGCCCCGTGCAGGCCGCTCACTCGCGCCCCGGCTTCCCGGGCGATAAGTGCCCCGGCCGCGTGATCCCACGGGCTCAGCCGACGCTCGTAATAGGCGTTGAGCCGCCCGCACGCGACGGCGCACAGGTCGAGCGATGCCGTACCCATCCG
>DMKW01000233.1:0-1179 GCA_003454135.1 Microbacteriaceae bacterium | reverse complement strand
GCGAGGTACGCGAAGCCCGTTCCCACGAGCGCCTGGGAGAGCTCCACCGGCGCGGCGACTGCGATCGGGCGTTCGCCAAGGAAGGCACCGCCGCCATCGGTCGCGCTGAAGAGCTCGCCGGTGGACGGGTTGATGACCACCCCGGCGACGGCCCGCCAGGTAATCGGGTCTGGTTCACCCTCCACGACCGCGATGCTCACGGCGTAGTGCGGAATCCCGTAAAGATAGTTGACCGTGCCGTCGATCGGGTCGACGATCCAGGTGAGCCCGCTCGATCCGGCCTCGGCACCGCTCTCCTCGCCGTAGAAACCGTCGTCCGGTCGCGCGTCGACGAGTCGGGCACGGATGAGCGCCTCGGTTTCGCGATCGGCGTGCGTCACGACGTCTTCGAGCGACGACTTGCTCGCGGCGACCTCGACACCCTCCGAGCGCCGCCGCTTAGTGAGCGCGCCCGCGTCGATCGCGATCTCCCTCGCGATCTGCAGGAGTGCTGCGTTGCTCGTGTCGACGGTCACGTGTCGCCTCTCGGTAGATGGCCCAGAAATGGCAAGAGGCCTGGTTCTGGACGGAGGTTTCGCGGCCGTAGCGGCAACACCTCTGAGCTCGGACTCGCACGCATACTTTCGGCCTAACTCAGACTAGGTTGAGCACGGCCTGTCGTGCTACCGAACATCACCGCATTGGGGACGTCCCCGAACTGCACCCCGAGCCGCGTGCCGATCCGGTACCTTAGATGCTGATGCTGCGAACCATGCTTACCGCCAAGATTCATCGGGCAACGGTCACCCACGCCAATCTCCACTACGTGGGGTCGATAACCATCGACCAAGATCTACTGGATGCTTCGGGGATTCTACCCGGAGAGCTTGTGTCGGTTGTTGATGTCACCAGCGGCGCCCGGCTGGAGACATACACGATTGCAGGCCAGCCCGGGAGCGGTGTGATCGGGATCAACGGCGCTGCAGCGCACCTCGTCCACGTGGGCGATGTCGTCATCGTCATCGCGTACGGAATGTTTGATGCCGATGAGGCAGCCGTGTTCCGACCGACGATCGTGCACGTCAACGCATCTAACGCCGTCGTGGAGATCGGCTCGGATGCGGCGTCCGCCATCGTCGCCGGCGTCGAGCGTCCGCCGCACGCGCTCTCGCCA
Source organism: Microbacteriaceae bacterium (assembly GCA_003454135.1). Lineage (GTDB taxonomy): Bacteria > Actinomycetota > Actinomycetes > Actinomycetales > Microbacteriaceae > Lacisediminihabitans. Next base: position 26 of record DMKW01000233.1, on the reverse strand, counting down.
ACTGAACATTGATCGAGCAACCCGGC
>DMKW01000214.1:9678-10092 GCA_003454135.1 Microbacteriaceae bacterium | reverse complement strand
GTTTTCAGTCGGCGTTAACACCTCGCACCATTTGGCAGATGAACAGTTGTCGCGACCCAGATTTTGATCTCTAGGGCGCAACGCAAAGACAGTAGCCAGCCAGAGTGATTCGCTTGAGCCGGTGTGAATAGCCGGTGTGAATCCGATTTCAAAAGCCGCTCCAGGGAGGATAACCGGACCCTCAGCGGGCGTCCCACAGGCCGAACCTCGTCAGAGTCAAGGTGCCGGAATCGGGACCATCCGCTCCATCCACTTTGCCGGCTGGGTTAGGCGCTCAAAGCCAAACTTTTCGTAGAGGCCGTGGGCATCCCCTGTAGCGAGCACGACACGCTTCAAATTCAGGCGGTCGAGCAGCGAGCAGATGTTGTCCATGAGTGTCACTCCGACCCCTTGTCCGCGAACTGCCGGATCAAC
>DMKW01000214.1:0-9430 GCA_003454135.1 Microbacteriaceae bacterium | reverse complement strand
TGGATGCATCTATTGCGGCATCCTGGACAGCACGCGGGCGCCCCCGAGCCCAGTAAGCCTCTTTGCTCAACCACTCGTGGATCTGCTCTCGATCCATGTCGTCAAGGCGTGAAGAGAACCGGTAAGCATCATCCGTCATGACCCCACCCAACCGGAACCGACGGGTGTCGCGCAAATCGACATGCTCCCGCGTCCGCCGCCGACCGACGACCTGATGCCGAACCCTCCTCAGGCAGAAAAGAGAAGACTTCTGGCTCTTGGGTTTTCGTCTTTCAGCCATCCGGATCCACCGGGGAGGTTGGGGCTAAGGAACTGGCGGAGAGAATCTGCCCAGGTGGGTATTCGGCTTTGGGGCCTCTGTTGCTGGGGTCGGTTGAGCGATCGGAGCGGACACAGAGCCGAACAGTCCGGCCGGAGTCTTCGTTTCCTTCGAACCCAGAATTGGACCGTGATCAGCTTCCCCTCCGATCGACTTCGCGAAGAGAACCGCGTGCGTGTCGGTAACTTGCAGCTCGACTCCGCCCGGCTGGCCGGTGTCTACCGTCATTACCTCGAAACGGATGCCGAGCACTTCGAGCGAACTTCCCACGCTGGGCGAGATGGTCCCCTCGAACCACGCGGGGTTCATTTCGCCTCTGCCCGCGCCAACGTCGTGCACTCCCAGCGAATGGATGACGACGGCCGACGTTACCCCCGCGTCATCGCCGCTGGCAGTTCGATACTCGATCGTGAGAGACGCGTTCGGCTGACTAGGGACGGGGAGCACGGCGAGAACGGGAACGGTGTTCGTGACCTCACTCAGCGCCGCAACCCAGACCCGCGCACCTGCGGCAACCTTGGCGACCCATCCGGAATTCACAAATTCCGAAGTGCCACTGAATCGACGGTACAGCGACGCGGCGGCTGGGCGTCGTTCACTCCGCCAGAAAGAGGCGGGGTCGAAGATCGCAGTCTGCGCGAACTCTGCGGGCGCCGGGATCGAATGTGCTTGCTCGCCTGTGTACCCCATGACGCAATACGGATCGTTGTAGAGCGAACCGAATTCGTTGGGCGGCGGTATGAACGGACCGAACGAGTGTTGGAAGCCGAGAACATGACCCAGTTCGTGCTGGAAGAAGGGGATACTGCCGCCCTGGTCGAATACGGCTCCGCCCTCGATGGCACCAGCGTTCGATGGAGGTGCATGCACGAAGGCGATAATCCGGTCAAATCCAGCGAGCGATATCCCGTTGCCTTGTTCGACCACTTGGCGAGCCGCAGCCAAGATTCCTGCGCGATTGCTCCCGAGTTCAGCGTGACTGTGGTCCCCGAATCGCCACCAGTGAGCGATGCTCAAATCAAATTCGAACTGGAACAGGCCGAGCGAGGATCTCAGCCAGTAGTCCCGAAGGCTCCATCCGTTGCTGCCCTGAAAGAGCTGGTAAAACAACTCATCGGGCCACGTCAGCTGCGGATTTTCAATGGTCGCCGGGCCGGGCGCCCAGAGGAGTCGCAATACTGCAACGCGGATTATCTGGGCTGCCATTGGGTCTCCCATTGCATTGCCAGCGCCCGCAATGACCGCGTCTGGATGGCGCCGCGCGAAGTGCTGGAACGCGTCTGACTCTACCCTCGGAAGCGAAGTGGAGTCCGGAAACTTTTGCGATCAAATCGGCTGAATCGAAGAAGCGGCATTAGGCCCAACAGCCGCGCGCTGTGTGCATGCGCCGCTGCGTTCTTCCTGCTCTTGCCGGGCTCGCACTTCCGATGGTGATCGCTGCCGGAAGCTGGGTCCTGGCGGGCCGGCCGCACGGGACCACCCGAAGCGCGACATCGATGCGTCTCGAACCCCTGGGTTTTTGAAGCGGTAAGGTCATGCGGCAGGTGTTGGGTCTGCGGCTTTGCGTTCTGTGGCTGAGCAGATGGCGGCCAGGGCCGTGATGCTTGCCGCAAGGATCAGCGGGAGGTGGAGTGATGTGCCGATGACTGCGCCTGCTGCTGCGGTTCCCGCGGAGCCTGCCGTGATTTTGAGGGCGCCGACCCAGACGAAGATTTGGCCGCGCCCTTCGATAGGGGAGTATTCGCTGCGCGCAGCGAGGGTGGCAGCGAAGAAGTAGGCGTTCGCGATGCCCGCGAGGGCGTAGCACGCGACGGCCAGCCAGAGGTCTGGGGCGATGAGGACCGCCGCGAGTGCTGCAGCGACGATGAGCGCGAGGCGTGTCATGAGTTTGTCGGCCTCGCCCTTGAGGGGGCGGATCATGACGCCAGCTGATCCGGCGAGGTTCCCGAGGCCGTAGGCCGCGGTGAGCGCACCTGCGGCCGAGGCGGCAGCGCCGAGACCGGCGGTTGAGGAGACCGCGGTGATGGGGAGGACAGCGACGGAAAGCGCAACGATCATCGTCAGATACAGAGTGCGGCGCAGTGGACCGGTGGCGAGCATGATGCCCAGCGTCCGAAGCGGTTTTGGGACTTCGCTGGCATGGGTCGCCGCTGCGGCGTATGGGAGGAGGCGAACGATGACGGCCGCGATGAAGGTGCCACCTGCGAGGACGAGGGCCGCGACGGTCGGGGTGGACCAGGCGGAGATGATCGCGACGATGCTGGGGCCGACGGTGCCGCCGAGGCCGTAGGTGGCGACGTCCCAACCTTGGGCGCGTCGTTGGCTGTGCTGGCTGGGGCCGGCGATGGCGGGGAGCCGGCTGCTGATGCCGCCCGTGAGGAAGGGACCCACGAGGCCCGAGAGGATCAGGAGCAGCGCGGGGACTGCGACCGAGGTGTGTGGGTAGAGGAGAACTGCGGCGGCGAGCGTGGCGCCGTGGATCAGGCAAGCAACCGCGATGATGTTGCGGCCGTCCGGTGCGGTGTCGAGGCGACGCGCGACGAACGGGCCGAGGAGGTGGGGCGCGGTGATGCTGGCGCCGAGAAGGCCCGCCAGCCAGCCCGGGCCTCCGCTGGTGGTGACGATCAGGACGATGGCGACGACCCCGCCGCCGTCCGCGCTGCGCGCGAGGGTCGCGGCCGCAACATAACGTGTGAGCCCCCACCTGGGGCGAGACTCCGAGGGGTCGCCGCCTGTCACCGTCGTCAGTTTCGCAAGTCGAGATCGTCGACGAGCTGCGCGACTCGTGCACGGGCTTCCGCGTTGAGGCCGCGGATGGGGCGCGGCAGCGAGGCAAGAGGAACGAGTCCGAGGTGTTCCGCGATCGCGGCCGTCACTCGCAGGCTGCCGTGAGCGGCGAACATCTCCCAGAGCGGCTGTAAACGCTGCGATTCGGCGGTAGCCGTCGCGGTATCTCCGGCTTGTGCTGCACGTGTGATCGCGAGAGCCAGCGCGGGGAGCGTGCCACCGAGGACCGAGTACCAAACCTCGCATCCTGCGTTGAGTCCGGTCGAGGCCGCGCTGTCGCCAGAGATCCCGATCGTGACGTGCTCGGGGACTAGCGAACGAATCGTCTCGACGCGTTCCCGAGCTTGCTCGGGAACGGTGGGAAGGGTCGGAATCTTGATCGACGTCACGTTCGGCAGGGTCGCGATGCGCGCATACAGCTCGTCGGAGAAGGCGAAGTGGGTAGTGCCGGGGTTGTCGTACACGACGAGTGGAACGGATAGCCCTGCAGCGACGTCCTCGTAGAGGCCGAACACGTCGTCCTCGGTGAGCTTCTGATACGACATGGGCGCCAGGAGTACGCCGGACGCTCCCGCGTTCTGGGCGTCCTCGGTCAAGGCCTGCACGCGCGAGGTGCGCAGCGCGCCGATACCGACCATCACGGGAGTGCCGCCTGCTGCTTGCACAGCGGTTTCGGTGACGAGGCGGCGCTCGTCACGGTCGAGGTAAGCGTAGGAGCCTGTAGAGCCGAGCGCGGTGATCGAGTCGACGCCAGCGGCGCGCAACCTCGTCACGAGATGTGCGTACGCGTCCTGCTGGAACACGTCGTCGTGGAGAGGGGTGAGCGGGAAGGCGTTGAGTCCGGTGAACATGAGAGGATCTCCTGTCTGGTTGGTGGCACTGTGATGTGCCGTCGTTTTCTTGTGGGCGAGGCGTTTACTCGTCGCCCTGGGCCGCGGCTGCTTTGTCCGGCCGGAAGGGGTGTATCGCGTCGGATAGTGGTGCGTGGATGCGTTGTCCGTCCCGTTGCGCGGCGGCTCCGGCAAAGATCACGATGAGGATGCCGATGATCTGCACGAGGGCCGGAACCTGGTGCAACACGATCAGTCCGAGGAGTACACCGATGGCGGGCTCGACCGCCATGAGCGTGCCGAACGCGGTGGGCGTCATCCGTCGCAGCGCAAGCATTTCGAGCGTGAAGGGCAGAACGGGCAGCAAGAGTGCAAGCCCGACCCCGGTTGCGAGGACGCCCCAGGAGAGATGCCCGGCGGCCTGGGGAATTCCGAACACGGCCGCGGTTGCGGCGGCAACGGGGATCGTGAGGGAGAGCGCTTTGATGCCGGCGAAGCTGTCTCCGACGCGTTGCGTGAGCAGGATGTATACGGCCCAGCACGTTCCCGCGAGGACCGCGAACGCGACCCCGAGCAGGTCAACGCTGCCAGCCCACGGCTCGGTGAGCAGGATGACACCGACCAGCGCGAGCCCGGGCCAGGCGAGCGCGCGCGCACTGTGACTGCGCACGGCCGCCACGGTGAGCGGGCCAAGAAACTCGATGGCCACCGCGGTGCCGAGCGGGATTCGCTCAATTGCCGCGAGGAACGCGATCGACATTAACCCAGTCGCAACCCCCAGGCCGAGGAGCACGGGCACATCACGACGTCGAACGTCGCGCAGTCGCGGTCGGGCGAGGACGAGGACGAGGAAGATGATCGCCCCGGCCGTGAGGCGCAGCCACGCAGTCCCGGCAGCACCAACTGTGGCGGATCATGTCGACGGAGAGCGCGGAGCCGAGCTGGACCGACAGCATAGCTTTGACAGCAAGCGCCGAAGCGGGAATCGGGATGGTGCGTTGGCTCATTTCAGGCACCTCGGGAAAGCATGGTGCTTGCCCCGAGCCAGCGTTGCCCGACCTGGACATTCGAGCCGAGCCGAGTGAGCTGGCTCGTGAGTTCCCGCGCCGCTGTCAGTAGTGCGTCGTCGTCGAGCGGTTCGAGTGCGTCGAGGATGAACAGGGCGCTGCTGGTGTTGTCGGTGAGCTGCGTGCGGCGTCCTTGACGCCAGTTCCAGCGCCGACACGTCACGCCGCCCGCGTCGACCCACACGACCTCACCGGCGTCGGGGTGCTCGGTCACGGGTGCTCCATCGGCCATGATCTCGAACGGCTCCGACCCGGTTGCGCGGATCAGGCGGGGTGCTCCGACGTACTTCGACAGGTCTTCTCCGCCGAGCGGAACAAAGTGCAGGACGGAGATTGCGTTGGAGAGGTCCGTGAGTCGATTCACGCGTGGCAGCCCGGACGCCGCGCGGCGCATGAGCGCCTCCAGGCTATTGCGGGTGCGCTGCGGCTTCGCGCCGAACGCCCGGTACGCGTCACGCCACGCGGCAATGTGCGGAACCTCCTCAACCGTCTGTCGCTGGAGAGTCGAGCGGGCGGTATCTTCCGCCGCGCGGAGCAGTGCCTCGCTCGCCTCATCGCTCGGGCCGGGCTCGAGCCCATCGACGGCGATCAACACCGCCCGGTAGTCGGGACGTAGCGCGAACACCGCATCGTCGACGCGAGCAGCGTCGAGAAACGTGTCCAAGGTGGTTTGCTCAGGCATCAGTGCCCTCGGTTCGGGGTGCTGAGCCGACGCCCGGCTCAAACACGGCCAGCGAGAATCGCGCTGCATTCGGGCCGGCGTTGACGTAGGAATGAGCCACGTCGCCGGGGAAGGAGAGCGAGTCGCGTACGTTGAGCGTGACCGTCTGCTCTCCCGACGAAATCGAGATCGTGCCCTCCTGCACCTGCACGAGTTCTCTCGTGCCAGTCGTATGCGATTCGCTCTCGTGTCGATCTCCCGCTCCAAGGGTCCAATCCCACAGTTCGACAACGTTCGGCGGCTCAGCCCCTGCGACGAGCACGCCGAGCCCGCCATGCTCGCCGCTCCACAGCACGGCGCCCTCACCGCTTCGCGTAACCTTCAGGGGCTTCGACCGGGGCAGCTCGACCAGGGAGGGGAGGCCCACGCCGAGTGCGTCGCTGATCCGAAGCAGTGTCCCAACGCTCGGATTCGCGGCACCCTGCTCGATGTTGACCAGCATCCGGCGACTCACCCCGGCAGCGTTCGCCAGCACGTCCAAGGTCCATTGACGCAGTTGGCGCTCCTGCTTGACGCGCACACCGATGGCGGTCGCAAGTTCTGCGGTGCTTTCTTCCATAAGTGCACTATAGTGCCCTATTAGTGCACTGACGAGCAATGGCGCAGCGCCCACGCGATGCGCAACGGCGTCGAATCCGCCAATCGCAACCTCAAGCGCACCCAGTTCGAGAACATTGCCGACCCCGACCTCCCGGCCGTCCGCGGCAACACCTTCACCTACATCGTGGTCGCCCTGGCAACCGCGGTCGATAACATGCGCTAAATCCTCAGTTTTTACAAACGCGAACTCGCACTCACCAAATTGGCCGCGAAGAACGGCGCCGACGGATTCTTACCGACTTGGAAATCATGAACTTACCGAGTCCCAGGCGCGGGCCTCGGCTGCCATCTGGTTTCGGGCGGACTTCAGGCGCACGGCCGGCTGGCCGACCTTTGCGAAGGCCGACGTCGAAGAGGGGTGGAGCTCGGCGTGACACTGACCTAACCCGACGAGCTGCAACCCAGGTCGGCGCTTATGCGGTTCCGCTGCCCTTGGCTCGGGGCGGGACGCTGAGAGTGCCGTATCGTTCCATGCGATGCCAGCGGAGATGGATTCCGGCAACGGCGGTGAACGCCGATTGCAGTACTACGAGATACATAAGCTGCCGATACACGACCTGCTGCAGCGGGAGCGCCCAAAGTGGGCGCATGGGTTCGTGGTCCAGTCGGAATGCGTATATGCCCATCAGGAGTTGCACGATGAGAAACGCCGCCCACACGGCAGCGATGCGCACAGGGTCGAGAAAGATGAGTCCGTAGATGGCGAAGAGGTCGACGACGGGAGCAAAAAGCGGCAGAAGCACCTGCAGCACCAGGAGGTAGGTGAGTCCGCGTCGGCCGAGCTTTCCGGCAGGCCCGCGTTGGAGGACGGCGCCGCGGTGCTTCCACATCGCTTGCATGGTGCCGTAACACCAGCGGTATCGCTGGCGCCAGAGGGCGCCGAGGCTCGCAGGTGCTTCGGTCCAGGCGCGCGCGTCGTCCCGGTAGACGACGCGCCAGCCGTCGCGACTGAGCGCCATGGTGAGGTCGGTGTCCTCGGCGAGGGTGTCATTGCTTACTCCGCCGACGCGCTGGAGTGCCTCGCGTCGGAAGGCACCGATCGCGCCAGGCACGGTGGGCATGCATTCGGCGAGATCGAACAGGCGCCGGTCCAGGTTGAAGCCGACCACGTATTCGACGTGCTGCCAGGCACCTAGAATGCCGCCCCGATTGTTGATTTTCGTGTTGCCGGAAATGGCTCCGACGCGGGGGTCGGCAAAGGGCTGCACCAGAGCGCGGACAGTGTCAGATTCGAAAACCGTGTCTCCGTCGACCATGACGATGAGGTCATGACTGGCGGCCTGCATCCCTGTGTTGAGTGCGGAGGGCTTGCCTGCGTTCTCCTGACGGATGACTTTGACATTCGGCAGCCCGAGAGCTTCGACGATATCCGCCGTTCCATCGGTTGAACCATCGTCGACGACGATGATCTCGACCGGGTGCGTGGACGCGGCGATCGAGCGCACGGCGGCTTCGATGCCGGCCGCCTCATTGTACGCGGGCACGATCACGCTCACCGGGTCCGTGATCGGGGGCGCTTCGGGTGCGTCGGGGCGATGACGCCCCCTTCGCGCGAGGCGATTGTGCCGGGCGGCAACGCTCACGACGAGAACAGCACGGGCCAGCATCACGATGCCGCTGAGCACCAGGCCCGCTGTGATGAGGTTCACCACGAGGTCGCTGAGCCGGATACCCGACACCGTCGTAGAGGCGGCGATCCGGGTCGCAAGCGACGCTGGCCGCATCGTCTGTGCCAGGCCGATTGCGTCACCGACGCTGGTAACCCGGTAACCGTCGGCATCGAGCCGGGTCAGCGCCGCATCCAGTGCAGCGACCGTCTGGTTGCGTGCGCCCCCGCCATCGTGCATCAACAACACCTGCCCGGCTGTCCCGGCGGGTGTGATGTTCCGTTCGATTGCGTCAACTCCGGGGCGGCGCCAGTCTTCGCTGTCCATCGTCGACAGCACGGTGATGTAACCCGCGCGCGCAGCATCGCGGATTGCCCACCAGGTGCTGTCCGTGACAGCCGCATTCTCAGAGCTATATGGGGGGCGCAGCAATGACGACGACATCCCGGTCGCGTCGACGATCGCCTGCTGCGCCCCCTGGATCTCAAGCTGACGGCGCCACGACGGCACGCTGCCGAGGTCGACGTGCGTGAGGGTGTGGACACCCACTTCGTTGCCATCGGCGACAATCTGACGCACTAACTCCGGGTGGGCGATCACCGCCGTCCCCACGACAAAAAACGTTGCGTGGACGTGATGCTTTCTTAGTACCTGCAGGACGCGTGAGGTCCAAGTCGGATCGGGGCCATCGTCGAATGTCAACGCGAGTGTGCGCTCGCGCGGAGCGGCCGTTCGTATCTGCGCGGAGCGGGCATCGATCACCGGGCCGCCGTGGGCGACCGTGCCGGAAACGTGCGACGCGCTCCCGCTCGCTGCCAACGCATCATCGCCGATCCCTGCCAAGTGCTGCGTGTAACCCTGCACCAGCAGCGCCACAGCAACCGCAACGAGGACGGCGCTGAGCACGATCCAGTGTGTACGCGCCTGTCCCCGGTCACCCTTCAACCCCCTGCGCCGTTTCGAGCTCACGGATGCTGAGGCGTCGGCGGCCGCTTGAGCTGGCCAGGCGCATTCGCGCTCTGACTCGGCGACGCTGTGGCAGTCGGCGCCGGTACGCTCGTCGCCACCGGAACCGCGGGAGCGGGCGTCATCACGACGGGCGCCACTTGGCCCGACGCCTGCGGCGTCCTTGAGACGTGTGTCTGACCGGAGCTTCGAAGTTCATGCGCTGCCGGGCTTGGCGCAGGACTCGGTGGCTCATGCGCGTTGGCGCTGGCCGGTGAACGCAAAGCCGGCGGCAACAACGGTCCGACAATATTCGGACCGCCGAGAAATGCGCTGCAAACGAGGCCTACGTAGACAGCGACAGCACCCAACGCGAGGCACCCGATTATGTGGGCGCGTCGCAGCCGTCGACCAGAAGCATCAACAAACACCGGTCCGTCTCCCGAGGACGACCGGTGCACTCCACGAGCCTTCTTGCGCGCCAACATCAGAAGGATGCTACGCGATATGACCTGAACAATCCCCCAAGAGGGCACCCGTCCATTCCAAGTCAA
>DMKW01000217.1 GCA_003454135.1 Microbacteriaceae bacterium | reverse complement strand
ATCGAGTCGCGAGGCGACACTCTCAACCGGCCGACGCTCACGGTAACTCTCAGCTCTCCCCTGGCCGGAATCGTCTGCGTGAAGATCGAGCACTTCCAGGGCGGGGCCGAGCAGCTCGGGTTCGACCTTGTCGGCGCAGAAGCGGGCCACGGCGTCGTGACGCTCACCGAGGCCGCCGGGAGTATCTCGAGCGGTGGCCTGAGAGCGACAGTGTCAAAGGGTGCGCCGTGGAACGTCACGTTCAGCGCGGGCGACCGGGTGCTCACGTCGAGCGGCGCCAGGTCGGTCGGGTATCTCAGCCTCGCCCGCGGAGCCGAGGTGGACGGCGGTCCGATCGGCAGCGCGAGGGCCGCGGCGACCGGCGGCACCGAATCGAGCTACGTGCACGAGCGCCTGGCCCTCGGCGTCGGCGAGCTCGTCTACGGTCTCGGCGAGCGCTTCGGGCCGCTCGTGAAGAACGGGCAGGTCGTGGATGTCTGGAACGCCGACGGTGGCACCTCGAGCGAGCAGGCCTACAAGAATGTGCCCTTCTACCTGACCAACCGCGGTTACGGGGTGCTCGTCAACCACCCGGGGCACGTGTCGTTCGAGGTCGGCTCTGAGGCCGTCGAGAGCGTGCAGTTCTCGGTCTCCGGGGAGAGCCTCGAGTACTACATCATCTACGGCCCGACCCCCAAGCAGATTCTGGAGCGTTACACGGCGCTCACCGGCCGCCCGGCATCCGTTCCGGCCTGGTCGTACGGGCTCTGGCTCTCGACGAGCTTCACGACAAGCTATGACGAGCAGACCGTCAACAGCTTCATCGACGGCATGGCCGAGCGCGACCTGCCGCTGAGCGTCTTCCACTTCGACTGCTTTTGGATGCGCGAGTTCAACTGGAGCGATTTCGAGTGGGATTCGCGCACCTTCCCCGATCCGGAGGGCATGCTCGCGCGGCTGCACGAGAAGAACCTGCACGTGTGCGTGTGGATCAACCCGTACATCGCCCAACGCGCTCCGCTTTTCGCCGAGGCGAAGGCAGCCGGCTTCCTTGTGAAGAAGCTCAACGGCGACGTGTGGCAGTGGGACCTCTGGCAAGCGGGCATGGGGCTCGTCGACTTCACGAATCCGGATGCCGTGGCCTGGTACCAGGGCAAGCTGCGGGTGCTGCTCGACCAGGGTGTCGACGCGTTCAAGACCGACTTCGGCGAGCGCATCCCCCTCGAGGTGGACTACTTCGACGGTTCCAGCCCGGAGCGCATGCACAACTACTACACGCAGCTCTACAATCGTGCAGTGTTCGATGTGCTGCAGGAGCACCGCGGCGAGGGGGACGCCGTGCTGTTCGCCCGCTCGGCGACCGTCGGCGGCCAGAGCATGCCCGTGCACTGGGGCGGGGACTCCACCTCGACGTACGAATCGATGGCGGAGACGCTGCGCGGCGGACTCTCGCTCGCGCTGAGCGGGTTCGGGTTCTGGAGCCACGACATCGGCGGATTCGAGGGGACACCGGATGTCGGAGTCTTCAAGCGCTGGACGGCCTTCGGCCTGCTCTCGAGCCACAGCCGCTTCCACGGGAGCCAGTCCTACCGTGTGCCGTGGGCCTTCGACGAGGAGGCCGTCGACGTGACGCGCCTCTTCACCAAGCTCAAGCTCGAGCTCATGCCGTACCTCTATGCGGCGGGGCTCGAGGCCACGGCAACCGGCACCCCGGTGCTCAGGCCCATGCAGCTCGAGTTCCCCGACGACCCGGCAACCGGATACCTCGACCGGCAATACCTGCTTGGCGCCGACCTGCTCGTGGCCCCGGTGTTCACTGCGGACGGCACGGTCGAGTTCTACCTGCCGACCGGCTCGTGGACGAATTACTTCACCGGGGAAACGGTCGCCGGCGGTGGCTGGCGCACGGAGACCCACGGGTTCGACAGCCTGCCCCTCTACGTGAGGGACGGGGCGGCGATCCCGGTCGGTTCGCGCGACGACCGGCCGGACTACGATTACCTCGACGGCCTCACGCTGCGGGTCTACCCGAGTTCGCTTCCCGAGACGGCCGAGAGCACGAGACGGATCACGGTCACGACTCCGTCGGGCGAGAGCGCGGCCTTCACGGTCGAACGGTCGGTCGGTCGCGTCTCAGTGCACTCGACGTCGACACAGGATTGGGCAGTGAGCGCGGCGAACGGGCAGGCCGTCGCCGCGGTATCGGGAAAGGCGAACCTTCACCAGTGACATCTGGCAACGCAGACTACCGGGATGACGGTCTCGAGTTTCCGGCGGACTTCGTGTTCGGCTCGGCCACGGCGAGCTACCAGATCGAGGGCGCGTGGAACGAAGACGGTCGCGGGCCGTCGATCTGGGACACGTTCAGCCACACGCCGGGACTCGTGAGCGACGGGTCGAACGGCGACGTCACCGACGACCACTACCACCACCTCGACGAGGACCTCGACCTGATGGCCTCGCTTCGGCTCGAGGCTTACCGGTTCTCGATCTCGTGGTCGCGGGTGATCCCGACGGGGTCCGGCGCGGTGAACGCGGCCGGCATCGACTTCTACTCGCGGCTCGTCGACGGGCTCATCGCCCGCGGCATCCGCCCCATCGCCACCCTCTACCATTGGGACCTGCCGCAGCCGCTCGAGGATGCCGGCGGCTGGCCCAACCGCGACACCGCCTACCGTTTCGCCGAGTACGCCGCGGTGATCGGCGCGGCGCTCGGCGACCGCGTGCACACCTGGACGACGCTCAACGAGCCGTGGTGTTCCGCCTATCTCGGCTACGGTTCGGGCGCCCACGCGCCCGGTCGCGCGAACGGTGCGGACGCGCTCGCCGCGGTGCACCACCTCAACCTCGCGCACGGGCTCGCGCTTGGCGCGCTGCGCGACGTTGTCTCGAACGACCCGAAGTACTCGGTGACGCTCAACCTGCATGCACTACGCGGCGTCGGGGAGTCGGGGCAGGAGGCGGTGCGCCAGATCGACGCGCTCGCCAACCGCGCCTTCACCGGTCCGATGCTGCACGGCGAATACCCGAGCGACCTTCTCGAGGACACGGCATCCGTCACCGACTGGTCGTTCGTTCTCCCGGGGGACCTTGAGCTGATTCATCAGCCCATCGATGTGCTCGGTGTGAACTACTACTCGACGACCGCGGTTCGCGTCTGGGACGGCGTGACCGAGCGGGTCGCCGCGGACGGGCACAAGCCGGCCGCCGGAACCCCGTGGCCGGGAGCCGACCGCGTCGAGTTCGTACAACAGGACGGTCCGTACACCGAAATGGGCTGGAACATCGCCCCGGACGGTTTCGAGCAGCTGCTGTGGGACGTGCATTCCGAGTTCCCCGGCCTGCCCCTCATGATCACCGAGAACGGTGCGGCCTTCGCGGATGTCGTCACCGATGGCGCGGTGCACGACGTCGACCGCAGCGACTATCTCCGGCGGCACATCACGGCGGTGCATCGCGCGCGTGAGCGGGGAGTCGACCTTCGCGGCTACCTCGTCTGGTCGTTGCTCGACAACTTCGAGTGGGCCTACGGCTTCAGCAAGAGGTTCGGCATCGTGCGGGTCGACTACGGTACGCTCGAGCGCACCGTGAAGGACAGCGGGCGCTGGTACGCGGGGCTCGCGAGCACGCACCGGATTCCACCGATTGGCTGATGGGATGACTCTGGCCGAGGCGACGCAGGCGGGTCGCGGCAACAGCAACGATCACGTTCGCCGACACAACCTGTCGGTGATCCTCGGCCTCGTGCACCGAAATCGCGGACTCTCCCGGTCGCAGCTCACCCGCCAGACCGGGCTGAATCGTTCGACGATCGCGGCGCTCGTGGCCGAACTCGTGTCTCTCGACCTCGTGATCGAGGTCGAGCCGGATGCGAGCAACCAGGTCGGTCGTCCGAGCCCGATCGTGCGTCCGAGCGCGAAAACCGTGGGGATCGCCGTCAATCCCGAAATCGACGCGGTGACCGTCGGCGTCGTGAGCCTGGGCGGCACGGTCGTCAAGCGCGTGCGTTACGCCGTGGATCACCCTCCGACCGTCCGCGAGGCCGTGGACATCAGCGCCGCGGTGATCGCCGGGATGCGCGCCGAACTCGACGGTCCCTACCGAACGACGGGAATCGGAGTGGCTGTGCCGGGGCTCGTGCGCACCCACGACGGGCTCGTGCGGCTCGCGCCCCACCTCGGCTGGGAGGACGAGCCGTTCGCGGAGATGCTCGAGGAGGCCACCGGGCTTTCCGTCGTCGCCGCGAACGACGCCCACCTCGGCACGCTCGCCGAGAGCACCTTCGGCGCCGGGCGGGCAATCACCGACCTCATCTACCTCAACGGCGGGGCGAGCGGCATCGGCGGAGGAATCATCGCCGGCGGAAGGCCGCTCGGCGGCACCGCAGGCTACGCGGGCGAGCTCGGCCACACCCTCGTCAACAGCAACGGTGTTGCGTGTCACTGCGGCGCTCGGGGATGCCTCGAAACGGAGGTGCGCCGGGAGCGGCTGCTCGCCCTCGTGGGTCTTGCGAACGCCGACGTGGATGAGCTCGAGTCGGCCCTCGGCGACTCCGCCGATCCGGCCGTGCGCACCGAGGTGCACCGGCAGCTCGACTTTCTCGCCGTCGCCCTGCGCAATGCGATCAACACACTCAACCCGGAGCTCATCGTGCTCGGCGGTTTCCTCGCCTCGATCTACGCCGTCGACCCGGCCTACCTCAACGGGCTGCTGGATGAGCAGCCGCTCAAGGCATCGCGAGAGTCGGTGCGGGTGACTCGTGCCCAACTGGGCGCTGACCTCCTCATGATCGGGGCGGGGGAGCTCGCGTTCGAGTCGCTTCTCGCCGACCCGGCAAACTTCCACGCCGCGCCGATGGCTTTTCCGGAATAGATCTGACGTCTCGTCGTTATCGTTTAACCGGGGGCTCCCGCCGTAGTGAGGCTTCCATCCCCGAGCGCCGTTCCCACGCGGATATTGGGCGTTCATCCTGCCATCCGCCCCATCTGCGTCTAGGACTGTTGCCACGTGACGATCGTTGTTCATCCCGGAGACTCCCTGTCTCGCCGCCAAAGGCTCGTTTACATCGTGGTGCTCGGCGCGCTCACGGCTCTCGGCCCGTTCACGATCGACCTGTACCTGCCCTCCTTCCCCGCGCTGCAGGGCGACCTCGGCGTGAGCACGGCGGCCATTCAGCTCACCCTCACCGCGACGACGATCGGATTCGGGGTCGGGCAACTGCTCGTCGGCCCGTGGAGCGACAAGGTCGGCCGGCGCTGGCCGCTCATTATCGCGAGCGTCGTGCACGTGGCCGCGAGTCTCGGCGCGGCCCTCGCGCCGGACATCTTCTGGCTCGGCGGCTTCCGGGTGCTCCAGGGCATGGGGGCGGCGGCCGGCGGCGTCGTGGCGATGGCCATGGTGCGAGACCTGTTCGGCGGCCTCCCGCTCGTGCGCATGCTCTCGAGGCTCGCGCTCGTGAGCGGCCTCGCGCCCATCGTCGCTCCCGTCATCGGCTCGCAGCTGCTGCGCTTCGTCGACTGGCGCGGCATCTTCGTCTTCCTCGTCGCGTACGGCGTGCTCGTCGTGCTCGCCGCGGTCTTCTTCATCGTGGAGACCCTTCCCGCTGCACGGCGCAAGGACGCCGGTCACGGCACGGCGCTGCAGCGCTACAAGTCGATCTTCAGCGACCGGGTGTTCATCGGGGTCGCGCTGATCGGCGGCATGACGTTCTCCGGCCTCTTCGCCTATCTGTCGTCGTCGTCGTTCCTCTTCCAGAACGTCTACGGACTCAACGCCCAGCAGTACGGACTCCTCTTCGCGATCAACTCCGTCGGGGTGGTCTTCGGCGTGCAGGCCAGTTCCCGTATCGCCCGGCGCGTCGGCCCGCAGTGGATCCTGGCGGCGTCAACCATCGTGATGTTCGTGTCGGCGCTCGCGATCGTGTTCGTCGACTCGATGCACCTGGGACTCTTCGGAATCCTCGTGCCGCTGTGGTTTTTCATCATGGCCTGCGGTTTCTCGTTCCCGCTGCTGCAGGTGCTCGGGCTCGTCAACCATGCCGGTGAGGCCGCGACGGCCGCCTCGGTGCTCGGAGCGGTGAACTTCGGGCTTGCGGGCCTCATCTCTCCGATCGTCGGCCTGTTCGGCATCCACAACGCCGAGCCGATGGGCACGGTCATGGCGTTCACCGCTCTCGTGTCGATCCTCGCGCTCTGGCTCATCGTTCGACCGCGATCGGTGCCGGCACTGGCGCGATGACTCGCGCGC
>DMKW01000057.1:18623-22464 GCA_003454135.1 Microbacteriaceae bacterium | reverse complement strand
TGTAGCTCCCGTCACCGAACGCACCGGGACCCGTACACACGGCCTGGGTCACGGTCGGCGAGGTGGGGGTCACACACGTCGTGTGTTTTTCGAGGGTGCCTGACCAGTCGCTTGTGGCGCCATCCTGGAGGATGTAGCCGTCCTTGGCGGTTGCGGTCACGGTGTACACGCCCTCAACGACTCCCTGGGGCGAGACCACGTAGTTGACGCCGACGGTGTCGGCCGGGGTGACAGATCCCCAAAGCCCGCAGCCCTCAATCACGACGACCTTGGGCGCGACCGGCACGACGATGACATGGCAGTCGGCGGCGGGGGCGGCGATGGTGTGCGGACCCCATGTCGTCGTTCCGGCGAGCGCGTAGCCGGTCGTGGCGATGGCCTTGACCGAGACGACGGTCCCGACGTCAACCCCGTACGTTCCGGCGACAACAACCCCGTAGTTGCCGCCGTCGATCTTCACCTCGTACTCCACCCCGGTCACCGATGGGATCGTGTAGCTGCCGCTGCCGTAGATGCCGGGAGCGGTGCAGATCGCGTCGGCGAACGCGGCTGCGGCCGGCTCGATCGTGACGATGCAGGCCGGGCCGGTGAGCTTGGCCAGGACCGTGATCGTCCACTTATTGGTGCCGCTGAGGGAATAGCCGTTTGCCGCGCTGCCGGTGATGTTGTAAACACCCGGGCCGGCGCCGTTCGCAGCCCCGGAGAAGATCACGCCGGTCTGGGTCGGGATGACGAGAGAACCGTCGCCGTCACAGGTGGGTGGGTTGGCGGAGGGCGCCGTGGTCACGGTCACCGGCGTGAGATGAGGCGCCGGCACGGCGCAGACGATCACGTGGCTGATGCTCCCCTTCTCGTCGTGCACGAAGGTATCGCCCGCGACCAGCGCGGCCCGGTAGATCCACTTCACGGTCGTTCCGGTGACCTCGATGGGCGCGTAGACGGTGTTCTCGTGCACAACACTCGTCCCGGTGTTCCCGGCCTTCACAATGACCTTGGAGTACGTACCCCCGGCGGGCAGGCCCGTCGGCATGGTGGCGGGGAGAATGTAGGGGTTGCTAGCCGAATTCTCGGTCGAATACCCCACATCGACGCACGCTTCACCCGGCAGGGTGACCCAGTCGGATGGCTGGTTCATTTGTGCTAGCGCGGGGGCAGCGATGCCCACCGCGACGAGCCCGACGGCGAGCACAGCCGTCGTGAAGGCAGCGAGCGCAAGTCTCAGCCGCTTACGAAGGGGGCTCGTATTCGGGGAAAAGAGCAGGACAGAATTTGGCCGGGCGTCGGGTGATCGCCGTGGCCGCCGGGTAAGCGACATGGGAGGGTCGTCCTATTTATTTAGCAGGCACAGTCGGGTCGGTCGGTGGCTCGGGTTACCACCGGCTCAAGTGCCTGGGCCGATCCTAGCGGGTCCCCTCTTTGGAGGACAACCTTTTCTATCCCCCACGCCGAACGGGTTTCGACGACATCCGTCGATGTCTCCGGGCCGAGTCAGGGTGAATCGCAAGATGGGGCGCCAAATCAAGGACCATTTGCCCCGAGTGAGCGCGCGCCCCGCCTGCGTCGGGAAGGGGTCAGTGAACGTACTCGAGCAGGTCGTAGCCGATCGTGCGGAGGGCTTCGATAACCTGCAGCCGCGTGGCGAGG
The DNA here is from genome assembly GCA_003454135.1 of Microbacteriaceae bacterium. Taxonomy (GTDB): domain Bacteria; phylum Actinomycetota; class Actinomycetes; order Actinomycetales; family Microbacteriaceae; genus Lacisediminihabitans. The sequence continues at coordinate 20,820 of DMKW01000057.1, read as the reverse complement.
CTCGAATCGGCGAATTGGACGGCGACGGCGTAGGCGACGTCGGTCCGTGAACCGCTCAGCAGGCCGACCTCGGCCCGCACCCCCGCGTCGATGCCGGTCTTGTTGACGAGCTGGATGCCGTGGTCGGCAGAGCGGTGTGCGAGCGGATCGAGACCGAACGCGCTCGCCACCAGCGACAGGTCCGAGTTGAGCGTGAGCCAGCCGAGCACGCGATCGCTCGTGACGTGGTCGACGATCTGGCCGCGGGAGAGGGCCGAGAACAACCAGGCGAGCTCCGCGGTGGAGGCGACGGAGAGCTGGGGGGCGTCATCCGGTCCCCGCTTCGTTCTCGCGAGGTCGAGCAGGGCGGTGCGGGCGAGTCCGAGCGATTCCGTGCGCTCTCGCACGGCCTCGAGCCCGATGTGGCGCAGAAGCACGTTGGTGGCGAGGTTGTCACTCGTGGCGCCGACGAGCGCCGCGAGGTCGGAGACTGGCAAGGCCGGGGCCTGCAGCTTGTGCCAGATCCCCGGCGCGCCGATCGCGTCGCCCGGTGTCTTGTCGAGGATCCCGTAGCCGCCGAGTTGGCGCGCGGTGATGCGCGCCGAGACCTCGATGAGCAGCAGAACCTGCCCGATGTTCGCGGTCGGCAGCACGATGCGATCGTCGATGGATACGAGCGTGAGGCCGCTCCGCAGATCCACGACGTGCGCCGAGACTTGCGCGCCGGCATACGCGAGTTTTCCGAGCGCGCTGAAGCCGCTGGAGAAGTTTTCGGCTCCCGCAGCTCCTCGATGGCGACCCGCGCGGGGCGTGCGGATGCGCTCTCGACGTTCGTTGTTTCTCGTGTCAACTACCAAATAGTCACGCGCTCTTCGGGGTCGAGCCAGAGTTGGTCGGCTTGTGTCACACCAAAGGTCTCATAGAACTCGTTGATGTTGCGCACGATCTGGTTGCATCGGAACTCATTGGGGGAATGGGGGTCGATCGAGAGGAGTCGGATGACCTCTTCGTCGCGCGCCTTGAGCTGCCACGCCTGCGCCCAGGAGAGAAAAAACCGCTCGGCTCCGGTGAGGCCGTCGATCGTGGCGGGCTCGACACCCGCGAGGCTGATCAGGTAGGCCTTCCACGCGATCGAGAGGCCGCCGAGGTCACCGATGTTCTCGCCGATCGTGAGCGCGCCGTTGACGTGGTGGTCGGGCACCTGTCGCGGGGCGAGCCCGTTGTACTGCTCGATGAGCGAGCTCGTGAGTCTTTCGAACGCCGCCCGGTCGTCCACCGTCCACCAGTCGGTGAGCCGGCCGTCGCCGTCGTACTTCGACCCCTGGTCGTCGAAGCCGTGGCCGATCTCGTGGCCGATGACCGCGCCGATCGCGCCATAGTTGGCCGCCGCATCCCGGGTCTCATCGAAGAACGGAAACTGCAGGATTGCCGCGGGGAAGACGATCTCGTTGAAACCGGGATTGTAGTACGCGTTGATCGTCTGCGGCGTCATGAACCACTCGTCCCGATCGAGCGGCTTGCCGATCTTTCCGAGCTCCCGCTGGAATTCGAACTCGCTCGTCGCCCGAACATTGCCGATGAGGTCGTCCGCCGAGATCTGCAGCGTGGAGTAGTCGCGCCACTTCACGGGGTAGCCGATCTTGGGGGTGAACTTTTCGAGCTTCTCGAGAGCTCGCGCGCGCGTCTTGTCCGTCATCCAGCCGAGCCCGGCGATGCTCTGCCGGTAGGCCTCGACGAGGTTCGCTACGAGCACGTCCATGCTCGTCTTTGCGGCCTCCGGAAAGTGCCGGTCGACGTAGATGCGGCCGACGGCCTCGCCCATCGCGCCCTCCACGAGCGACACGCCGCGCTTCCACCGCGCGCGCAACTCCGGCGTTCCGCTAAGGGTTCGGCCGTAGAAGTCGAAATTGGCCTCGACGAAGTCGTCGGAGAGGTACGCCGCAGAGGAGCGGATCACCTGCCAGCGCAGCCAGTCCGTCCAGCGATCGAGGTTGCCGGCGCTGAGTGCCGCCGCGACGCCGTCGAGGAACGACGGCTGGCGCAGAACGAGTTCCTCGAACGCACCCTTCGGCGCGTCGAGTGCATCGAGCCAGCGGTTGAGGTCCGGGCCGTCCGAGGCGTCGGCCGCCCTCGTCACGACGTCGCGCCAGGTCGTGAGGTTGTAGGTCTTCTCGCTGTCCCGCGAGGTGACGTTGTCCCAGTGCGATGCGGCGATCGT
>DMKW01000057.1:17864-18581 GCA_003454135.1 Microbacteriaceae bacterium | reverse complement strand
ATGTCGCGCACGGCCTTTTCGGCCTCCTCCGCGAGCACGTAGAACGAGCCGTAGCGCGCCTTGTCCGATGGGATCTCGGTGCGATCGATCCACTTGCCGTTGACGTGCCGGAAGAGGTCGTCTTGAGGTCGAACCGCCGGATCGAGTTCGTTGATGTCGATGCCAGCGGTGAGGGGATTTTCGGCGCTCATGAAGACCAAGCCTAAGCTCTCGCCGGCATCCATTCGGCTGACGTTCAGTCGCATTTTCGCGACACGCCCGCCACCCGCTCACTCCGCGCGGCTGGCCTTCCATTCCTCGAGCAGTCGGGGCAGCCGCTCGCGCATGAAACGGAAATAATCAGCCATCTCCTCCGTGCGTTCCGCCGTTCGCGAGCCGGCCGGCATTGCGGCCAGCCCGCGCTCGGCAAGCTCGATGAGGTGGGTGTAGAGCTGGCCCTGGGCGCTCGTGGCGTCGTACCAGGCGTGGTCGGGCAACTCGTAGCGATGCCTGCGCGTGCCGGGGATCGACAGCCGACGGATGATCGACAGGGTCTGCAGGTAGCGCACCGCCCCGGAGACGGCCGCCGCACTCGCGCCGAGCTGCTGCATGAGCTCCTCGGCGGTGGCCCGCCCAGACTCCGTCGTCATGAGCGCCATCATCACCCGCGCTGCCATGCGGGGGAATCCGGCCGCGGCGAGCGTCGCGGCCATCTGCTCGGCGAACTCCTCGACCCCG
>DMKW01000057.1:17478-17640 GCA_003454135.1 Microbacteriaceae bacterium | reverse complement strand
CCCGACGATGAGCGAGACGAGAAGCATGACGACGAGCGGCGTCCAGTCCACGTCGTCGCCCGGCACGACCGGGGTGTGCACGAAGGGGCTCACGTCGCGCACCCAGTCGGGGAGCTTGAACACGCCGCCGAACTGGCCGAGCACGAAGCCCAGCGCGAGGAG
>DMKW01000057.1:13903-17244 GCA_003454135.1 Microbacteriaceae bacterium | reverse complement strand
CACCACCACGACGGACACGAGAGCAACCACGAGGGAATCGACCAGCAGCCTGCCCTTGGACACCGGGCCGGACAGCACGAGTTCGGCGCGGCCCTGCGCCTCTTCGGTGCGTACGTGGAGCACCGCCTGCAGCGCCGCGCCCGCGGCGAGCACCCCGAGGAAGGACATGATGACCGCGACAAAAGTGTCGAGGAGACCGGATGTCGAACCGCCGATGAAACCGCGCACCGTCGCGGCGAGGGCCTTGTTGTCTTGCACGGCCTTCACCGCCGAATCCGCGAGTCCGCCGGCGAACAGTCCGAGGAGGGCGCCGCCCACGGTCCAGCCGATGACGGCGCTGACCTGAAGACGCCAGGCGAGCCCGAGAGTGCCCAGAAGGCCAGGACGGGCAGTGGCGCGACCGGAGCGATCGCCGATGAGGCCGGCTCCGAGGTCCCGGCCGCGCACGGCTACCACGGCCACCCCGCCAGCCACGACGAAGAGCGCGGCATCCAGCAGCAGGGGCGCGGCACTCTCGTGGCCGAACGCGTGCACCTGCTGTCCCCAGCCGATGGGCGAGAGCCAGGACGGCCACGCACTCGTCACCCGTAGGCCGCCGTCGGACACCGTTCCGGTCGCGTCGCCGAACGCGCGCAACAGGAAGGCGAGCGCGACGGCCATGCCGGCGAGCGAGTTGGCTGCCCTCGAGGTGCGGCACACCTGCGCGGCCGCGGCGGCGATGCCGCAGAAGGCAAGACCGGTGCCGCCCGTCGCGACGCCGGTGAGGATGGATCCGCCGACCGGCAGGCCGGTGGAGGCAAAACCCGCCGCGACGAGAACGCCCACGGCCAGGTTCGCGAGCGCACCGAGCGTGAGCGTGGCCGCGAGCGCCGCCGATCGGCTCACGGGAGTCGAACCGACGAGTTCGGCTCTGCCCTGCTCCTCGTCGCCGCGGCTGTGCCGCACGGTGAGGAACGTGCTCATGAGGGCGGCGAGCACGGCGAGGAACGTGAAGATCTCGAAGTAGATGACCGAGCCGGTGGAGATCCCGTCCGGGACGCCGCGCACGGCGAGGAGCGCCGGGTTGCTCGTGGCGAGGATCAGCAGGGCACCTCGCTCGGCGGCGTCGCCGAACTCCTGCACGACCGCCGCCGCACTGCCGACAGCGAGCACGGCGATGCCCAGGATCCAGCTCGCCAGCTGCCACCGATCACGTCGCGCCTGGGCGCGGAGGAGCCTGAGCATCAGTTGACGGCCTCGGGCGTGCGAAGCTCGTCGCCATAGTGGCGCAGGAAGAGCTCCTCGAGCGACGGTGGTGACACGGTGAGACCGGCGACGCCGATCGCCGCGAGTTCTTGCAGCACCGGGCGCAGCGCATCCGTGTCAGCGTCGAAGACGAGGTGATCGGCCTCGCGCCGCACGTCGTGCACTCCCTCGATCGCAGTCATCACCGCGGCTTCAGTGAGCGTCGTGACGCGAAATGTCGTGCGCGTGAGGTGGCGAAGCTCGGTGAGCGTTCCCGTCTCGACCGTCTTTCCCGCGCGGATGATCGTGACGCGGTCGCACAGTTCTTCGACCTCGCTCAGGATGTGGCTCGAGAGCAGCACGGTCGCGCCCTCGCCCTTGACGCGGTCGATCTCGCCGCGGAACGCCGCCTCCATCACGGGGTCGAGCCCGCTCGTCGGCTCGTCGAGCACATAGAGCTCGGCCCGTCTCGCGAACGCGGCGATGAGCGCGACCTTCTGGCGATTGCCTTTGGAGTAGCTGCGCGCCTTCTTGCGCGGGTCGAAATCGAAGTCCTCGATGAGGCGTGCGCGCAGGGACGCGTCGGCCCCGCCGCGCAGGGAGGTGAGCAGGTCGATCGCCTCGCCGCCGGTGAGGCTCGGCCAGAGATTGACGTCGCCGGGAACGTAGGCGATGTCCTTGTGTGCGCGCACGGCATCCGTCCACGGGTCTAGCCCGAGCACGGTCGCACTCCCGCCGCTCGCCCTGATCAGGCCGAGCAGGATGCGCAGCGTCGTGGACTTGCCGGAGCCGTTCGGCCCGAGAAACCCGTGCACCTCTCCCGCGTCCACCGCGAGGTCGAGTCCGTCGAGGGCACGCACGCGTCCAAAGTCCTTTTCGAGGCCGGAGACCTCAATGGTTCGTGTCATGCCGCGACGCTACGCCTAATTCACACATTTGTGAATCCTGTAAATGTCGTCAGCGATCGCGTGGGGCGGCGGTCGTGTTGCCGCGGTGGAATGTGCTCGTGAACGCGACCGCCTCGGCCGGCTCTCCCGCGAGCAGGGCGATGATGCCCCGACCGGCGGCGCGACCCTTGTCGACGGCGGGCTGCACCATCGTCGTCAGGTCAAGCGGATCGATTCCGTCGAGGCGCGCGCCGTCGAAACCGACGATGCTCAGGTCGTGGGGAATTCGCACGCCGAGCTGTTCGGCGGCGCGGATCACGCCGACGGCGAGCAGGTCGCTTTGCGCAACGATCGCGGTCGGGCGGCTTGCCGCGTCGCCCAGCAGCGCGAGGCCCGCGATCGTGCCCTCCTCGGCGAAGCTCCCGGCCGAGACCCAGCCCGTGGCGTTCTCGAACACGTCGCGTGCCCCTCGGATCCGCTCCGAGGCGACGAATCCCGTGCTCGCGCGCTCGAGCCCGGGGGTGAGCGGGCCACGCGTACGGGCATCGTCGAGCGGCAGGGTCACCATGGCGACGTTCTTGTGCCCGAGTTCGGACAGGTGCTGGGCCAACGTGCGCGACGCCTCTCGATTGTCCAGGTCGACCGCGAGCACGCCGTCCATCGGTTCCGCCTCGATCGCGACGAGGGCGACACCGCGCTGTCGGAACACCGCGATCTTCTCCGCGAGGCGGGTGCTGCATCCGATGAGCACGACGGCGTCGACCGGCGCGGCATCGACCGTGGCCGAACCGTCCCCCGTGTCGGTGAGCAACAGCAGTCCGTTGCCGACCGACCCCGTCTCGTCGGCGAGACCGTCGAGCATCGCGATGTTGATCGGATCGCGGAAGGCGTCTCGCAAACGGTCCTCGATGACGACGCCGATGATGCCAGAACGCCCGCGGCGCAGCGACTGCGCGCGAGGGTCGGGACCCGCGTAGTTGAGCCGTTCGGCCGCGGCGAAAACCCTTGCCCGGGTCGCGGCGGACACGGGGCCGGCCCCGCTGAAAGCGAGGGATGCCGTGGAAGGCGAGACGCCCGCGAGCGACGCGACCGCGGCCAGATTGGGGCGTGCGCCGGCGGCCCCGGCGCTTGCTTCGTCGCTCATGCCTTGATAGCTTAGTCGAATCGATTCGATCGAATCGATTCGACCGCGTCTCTCGGACGCCGGCAGCTACGACCTTCGACTCGGGA
>DMKW01000057.1:12906-13807 GCA_003454135.1 Microbacteriaceae bacterium | reverse complement strand
ATCTTCGTGGTCTTCTCCCTGTGCGGGCTCGCGATGGCGAGTTGGGTCTCGCGCGTGCCGGCCGTGCGCGATTCGCTACACGCGAGCACCCTCCAAATGGCCCTGCTCATCTTCGGCATCGCCGCCGGATCGATCATCGGCCTGGTCGCCTCGAGCCACCTCATCGCCCGATTCGGCGCTCGCCTCACCATCGCGTCGTGCCTCACGATTGGCGCCATCGGGTTCGCCGCGGCCGGCATCGGAGCCTCCGTCGGCCCCAGCTTTCCCCTGGCCTTCGTCGGCCTCGCCGTCTTCGGGGCGGCGTTCGGCATCTCCGACGTGTCCATGAACGTGATCGGCGCGGCTAACGAGCGCGTGCTCGGGCGATCGATCATGCCGATCTTCCACGCGTTCTTCAGCATCGGCACGATGGTCGGCGCCGCCCTGGGTGCGCTCGCCGAGTTCATCCACCTACCGATTGCCGTGCACACGGGAGTCGTCTCCGTGTTCATCGCCGTCGCCGCGATCACCGCCGTGCGGTTCATGCAGTCCGAGCACACGGTGGAGGATGACGCCGAGGTCGTTCCTGACGACGACCACTCCAAGAGCTGGCGCGGCCGCCTGAGCATCTGGCGCGATCCGCGCACCCTCATCATCGGCCTCATCGTGCTCGGCATGGCCTTCACCGAGGGATCGGCCAACGACTGGCTCGCGCTCGCCATGGTCGACGGCCATTCCGTGAGCAACGTCACGGGCGCGATCGTGTTCGGCGTGTTCGTGAGCGCGATGACGATCGGGCGCCTCGCCGGCGTCAAACTGCTCGACCGATTCGGGCGCGTTCCGGTGCTCCGGTGGTCGGCCGCGCTCGCCGCGTTCGGTCTCGTGATCTTCATCTTCGTGCCCAACCAGTGGATCGCGATCG
>DMKW01000057.1:8822-12746 GCA_003454135.1 Microbacteriaceae bacterium | reverse complement strand
CTCATCGGCTTCCTGGGTGAGCACTTCGGACTCCTTCACGCCCTGCTGGTCGTGGTCGTGCTCGTGGCCGTCGCCGGCTTCTCGTCCAGTGCCGCGCGCGAATCGCACGGAGTGCGTGCCGCCCGTTAGGCTCGTGGCGTGCGTCTTGTCATAGCCCGTTGCTCCGTCGACTACGCCGGACGGCTCAGCGCGCATCTGCCGCTCGCGACCCGGTTGCTGCTGCTCAAGGCCGACGGAAGCGTGCTCGTGCACTCCGATTCGTTGAGCTACAAGCCGCTCAACTGGATGAGCCCGCCCTGTACCGTGTCGACCATCGAGCCGGATGCAGACCAGGTGGACGCCGGAGTCTCGGAGATCTGGAAGATCAGCCAGGCGAAGACCGCCGACCTCCTCGTGATCTCGATCCACGAGATCCTGCACGACAGCGCGCACGAGCTCGGCGTCGATCCCGGCCTGCAGAAAGACGGCGTGGAGGCCCACCTGCAGAAGCTCCTGGCCGAGCAGATCGAACTCGTCGGCGACGGGCACCGGCTTGTGCGCCGGGAGTACATGACGGCGATCGGACCGGTCGACATCCTCGCGCGGGATGGTGACGGCCGCTCCGTGGCGATCGAGATCAAGCGGCGCGGAGACATCGACGGCGTCGAGCAGCTCACCCGCTATCTCGAGCTCATGAACCGCGACCCGCACCTCGCCCCGGTCGCTGGCGTCTTTGCCGCGCAGGAGATCAAGCCCCAGGCTCGCAGGCTCGCCGAGGATCGCGGCATCCGCTGCCTCGTGCTCGACTACGACGCGATGCGCGGCCTCGATGACAGCAATTCCCGCCTGTTCTGACCTGCCCCCAGGGGAGTGGCCTGCGATTGTGCCCGTTCGTCGCGACTGTGCCGGGTCGAGCGGGCACGAACGTCTCAAAAGGGCACAATCGCGGCGGGGCAGCGAGGCGCAGGGGGCACCCCGTGCCGCTTAGGCTTACGACAGTGACCATGAAATGGACCTGCATCCTGTTCGACCTCGACGGGACGATCCTCGACTCGGCGCCGGGCATCACCGAGACTCTCGCGTGGACCTTCGCACAGCTCGGCCGCCCCATCCCGACTCCCGCGGAGCTGCTCGCCTATGTCGGGCCGCCCATCCTCGACTCCTTCCGCGACCTGGCCTTCATGAGCCCGGCAGAGTCGGCACAGGCGCTGGAGGTCTACCGCAGCCGCTACCTGCAGCACGGCGTGTTCGACAGCGCGGTGTACCCCGGCATCCCGGAGCTGCTCAAGCGCATCGCGGTGAGCGGAATCCCGCTGTCGCTCGCGACCTCGAAGCCCGAACTGCCGGCCATCACCATGCTCAACCACTTCGACCTCACGAGGTACTTCGACGTGATCACTGGCGCGTCGGCCGACGAGGTACGCAGCCGCAAAGCGGATGTCGTGGAGGAGGCTCTCGCGCGCCTGCGGCACATCGGTGCCAACGTCACGAACCCCGTCATGGTCGGCGACCGCAAACACGATGTCCAGGGTGCCGCAGAGCACGGGGTGCCGACGATCCTCGTGAAGTGGGGTTACGGCTCGAAGGTGGAGGAGGTCGGCACGTTCGCCGTCGTGAAGACGGCCGAACAGCTCGGCACCCTGCTTCTCGGTTAGGGACTAGCCAACGGGGTCAGGCGACGGCCGGACAGTGGATCTGGGTCGGCCGACCCTCGCGCCGCTCGATGTCGTGATCCGTCATCGGCGTGCCGCACATCGGGCACGGCTTGGGGCCGGTCGCCGGCAGCGGGGCCTCGTTGTACGGCCCGAGCGGCGGCGGGCCGATGTATGGCACGAGCGCGCCGTTCAACCGATCCCACCAGGAAACCCTTTTCGACATTGCGGCAACTCCTTAGTGCACTAACCATCAGTGTACTCGGTATTTACGCGTATGCTGAATGTCATGGCCAGTCCCGACCCCCTCGCCCTCGACCGCCAGGTCTGCTTCGCCCTCGCCGCGGCGTCGCGAAGCGTCATCGCCCTCTACCGCCCGGCGCTGCAGCCTCTCGGCCTGACGCATCCGCAGTACCTCGTGATGCTCGCCCTGTGGGAGCGCAGCCCCCGCACCGTGACCGACATCGGCGCGACTCTGATGCTCGAGCCGGCGACCCTGTCCCCGCTGCTCAAACGGCTCGAGGCGGCCGGCCTCGTCACACGCGCGCGCAGTCTGAGCGACGAACGCGCCCTCGCCGTGCAGCTGACGCCGGACGGCGCAGCCCTGCGCAGCGAGGCGGAAAAGGTGCCTGGCCAGATCGTAGCGAGGCTCGGGATGCCGGTGGCCGAGCTCGAGCGCATCCGTGACGATTTGACGAAACTCATCGCAGCGGCAACGGTTTAGGAATGTCTTCTCCCAGAGTCCTGTTCGTCGGCGGTACCGGAACCATCAGCTCGGAGGCGAGCGAACTCGCGGTGCTTCGGGGCCTCGACGTGACGCTGCTCAATCGCGGGCGGAACTCGCTGCACCCGTTGCCGGCGGGCGCGAGGGCGCTGCAGGCCGACGTGCGCGACGCCGATTCCGTGCGCGACGCGATCGGCCGCCTCGAGTTCGACATCGTCGTCGACTTCGTCGCGTTCACGCCGGCGCATGTGCAGCAGGACATCGACCTCTTCCAGGGGCGGGTCGGCCAATACGTGTTCATCTCGTCGGCATCCGCCTACCAGAAGCCGCCGGCGAGACTGCCGATCACCGAGTCGACCCCGCTGCGCAACCCGTTCTGGCAGTACTCCCGCGACAAGATCGCGGGCGAGGACCTGCTCGTCGCCGCATACCGCGACACCGGTTTCCCGGCCACGATCGTGCGCCCGTCGCACACCTATGACGCCGCGAGCATCCCGCTCGCCGGCGGCTGGACGGCGATCGATCGGTTGCGCCGCGGCGTGCCGATCGTGTTGCACGGGGACGGCACTTCTCTCTGGGTGCTCACCCACAGTCGTGACTTCGCGAAGGGGTTTGTCGGGCTGCTCGGCAACCCGCAGGCGATCGGCGAGAGCGTGCACATCACCTCGGACGAGGTGCTTACATGGACGCAGATTGCCGAAGCCCTGGCTCACGCCACGGGCGTCGAACCGCGCATCGTGCACGTGACGTCGGATGCTCTTGCCGCGGCGGACCCGGAGTCGGCGGGCGGCCACCTCGGCGATCGGAGCCACTCGGTGATCTTCGACAACGGCAAGATCAAGGCGCTCGTGCCCGATTTCGTCGCGACGACGCCCTTCGCGCTCGGCGCCCGCGAGATCATCGACTGGCACGACGACCATCCGCTGCACCAGGTCGTCGACCCGCGGCTCAACGAGCTCTACGACCGGCTCGTCGCCGCGGCGGGCTAGCGCACACAACCGGTTCCGGGGCCATTGCGTGCAAACGAGGCCGACGCGTTCGCCCCGTTTGCCCGCAACGGCCCCGTTTCGCGGCTGGCGTGGGGCGGATGCCGCAGACGGCAGCCGGCTAGCGCGCGAGCCTGTCCACGACCGCGCCGAAGACCCGCGGCAGGGCCGCGGCGGTCGGCACGATTCGCGAGCGCAGCGGCGAGTTCGCCACGGCGACAAGGCCGGCGGTGAGCACGCGGAAGTCGCGCGTCCTCCTCGCCCACTCGCGCTCATAGGCCGCCACCGAATCCCTGTCAACGCAGTCGATCGCGGCACGCGCCTGGGCGAGCCCGACCCGGATGCCCTCGCCCGTGATGGCGTCGACGTAACCGGACGCGTCCCCGACGAGCATCACGCGGCCGAGCGACCGCCTGACCGTGCGCTGGCGAAACGGGCCAGCACCCCGCAGGTCGCTCGCCGGTTCGCGGCCGGCCACCCGCGCCGCGAGTTCCGGAATCTCGGCGAGCGCCGCCTCGAAGTTGGTGCCCTGGCGGCCGAGCATCGCGATTCCGACGAGGTCGTCTCCGACCGGTGTCACGTA
>DMKW01000057.1:6968-8793 GCA_003454135.1 Microbacteriaceae bacterium | reverse complement strand
CTCCAGGCGCGTGAGTCGCCGCACCGTGGAGTGCAGGCCGTCGGCGCCGATCAGATAGCGGGACCGGATGCCGGCCGCCGTCACGCCGGCCGCGTCCTGTTCTAGAGAATCCACCCTCCGTGACACGAGCTCCACCCCGAGCTCCGCCGCGCGGGCGGACAGCGCCGTGTGCAGCGTGGTTCGCCGCACCCCGCGCCCCGGCGCCCCGGCGAAAAGGTGGTCGACCCGCGTCGATCCGCTGCGGTAGCTCACCCCGCGCAGGGGATGGCCGGCCGGGTCGACCCCCAGCCGCGCGAGGGCGGGCAGGGCCCCGGGCATCAGCCCCTCGCCGCACGCCTTGTCGATCGCGGGCGAGCGCGGTTCGATGATCGCGACGGTGAGTCCGTGCAGCCGCGCCTCGATCGCCGCCGCGAGCCCGACGGGACCCGCGCCGACCACAGCGACGTCGAAATCCGGGGTCATCGGCCCGGTTCGACCCGCAGTGCCTCGAGGGCGCGCTCCTCGGCGGGGATGCGGAAGCCGAAGAGCAGGATCGCGTTCAGCACGGTGAACGCGATGGCCGTGATCCACGCTGTGTACACGAGCGGGAGGGCGATGCCCTCGGCGATCACGACGACATAGTTGGGGTGGCTGAAAAGGCGGTACGGGCCGCGCGTGACGCGGCCGAGCCCCGGCACGACGACGATGCGCGAGTTCCACTGGCGCCCGAGCGTGCCGATGCACCAGTAGCGCAGGCCCTGGCAGGCGATGGCGATCGCGAGCATTGGCCAGCCGAGCAGAGGGATGAACGGCCGATTGCCCAGGAACACTTCCGCGAGGCACGCGAGCAGAAGCCCGGTGTGCAGCGCGACCATGTACGGATAGTGGCTCTGGCCGTATTCCTTGCCGCCGCGCTCGAACGCCCACGTCGCGTTGCGGCGCGAGATCACGACCTCGGCGATGCGCTCGGCCCCCGTCGCGAGAATCAGCACGAGAAACCAAATCATGTCGTCGGCCACCTCAAGAGCACGAGCTCGGCGCTCACTCCCGGGCCGAGGGCGAACACGACGGCGTCGTCGCCCGGTGCCTGCGGCCCCTTCGCAAGCTCCTCGGAGAGAATGTGCAGCACCGACGCCGACGACAGGTTCCCCACCCGGGACAGCGAGCTCCAACTGTTGTCGAACGAACCGTCCGCGAGGCCGAGCGAATGCTGGAACGACTCGAGCACGCGCGGCCCGCCCGGGTGCGCGACCCACGTGCGCACGTCGGAGATGCCGAGCCCGTTCGAGGCGAGGAACGCCGACACGTCGTGACCGAAGTTGCGTTCGATGACCTCGGACACCTGGGCCGTGAGGATGATGCGGAACCCGGTCTCGCTCGCGTTGAAACCGATCACCGACTCGGTATCCGGGTAGAGCTGGCTTCGCGCGTCGACAACGTCGGGGCCCGTGATGCGCATCCGTCTCGCCCGCTCGTCGCCGACCATCACGACGGCGGCCGCACCGTCGCCGAAGAGCCCGGTCGCCACGAGGTTGGCGATCGAATCGTCGTCGCGCTGGAAGGTGAGCGAGCACAGTTCGACCGCGAGCAGAACGGCCACGTCGTTCGGATGCCCAACCAGGTAGTCGTTGACGCGGGCGATCCCCGCCGCCCCGGCGACGCATCCGAGTCCGTACATGGGCACCCGCTTGACGTCGGAGCGGAGCCCGAGCCGCGCGACGAGCAGCGCGTCGATCGACGGGGCGGAGATGCCGGTGACCGAGGTGAACATGACGTAGTCGACGTCGGCGGGCACGAGACCGGCGGTGTCGAGCGCATCGCGGAGCGCTCGCTCGGTAAGGTCGGC
>DMKW01000057.1:2975-6861 GCA_003454135.1 Microbacteriaceae bacterium | reverse complement strand
TCGATCGGCATGACGAGGTGGCGGGTGTCGACCATGCTCGCCCCGTGCAGCCGGCGCATCACGGCCTGCTTGGCCGGGTCGGAGGTGACCATCGGCGCGATGGTGTCGGTGATCTCGGCCTGGGAGTAGACGTGGGCCGGGAGCGCCGGGGCAACAGCAGCGATTCGGGCCATTCGGCGACGCTAACACGTTCCGGCCGTCCGCTACCGTGTCACTCCCGGTCTAATTCGCCCCTAGCGTTGCAGTGTGACCACGGCATCCACGAGTCGACCCGGCGCTCGTCCCATCGGCGCCGTCGGGCTGGTGGTGATCGGCCTCGTCTGCCAGGACGTGGGCGCTTCCCTCGCGGTGCTGCTCTTCCCCACGACGGGCGCGCTCGGCATGGTCGCCCTGCGGCTCGGCTTCTCCGCGGTGGCGCTGCTCGCGGTGTGCCGCCCGACCCTGCGCGGCCATTCCGCGCGCGCCTGGGGCACGGTCATCCTGTTCGGCGTCGCCCTCGCCACCATGAACGGGCTGTTCTACGAGGCGCTCGCCCGGGTTCCGCTAGGCGCGACCGTCACGATCGAGGTGCTCGGTCCGCTCGTGCTGTCGGTCGTGATGAGCCGGCGCGCCGTCAGCTGGCTGTGGGCGGTGCTCGCCTTCGCGGGCGTCGCCCTGCTCGGGCAGGGCAGCTTCGGCTCCCTCGACCTCCTGGGCGTCGTCTTCGCCTTCTCCGCCGCGGCCGCGTGGGCCGGCTACATCCTGCTCTCCGCGCGCGCGGGCGCGAGCTTTCCACGCCTCGACGGCCTCGCGATCGCGATGACGATCGGCGCGATTCTCGCGCTCCCCCTCGGCATCGTCACGGCCGGTGCGGCGATCTTCCGGCCGAACATCCTGCTGCTCGGGGCCGCCGTTGCCGTGCTCTCGTCGACCGTCCCCTACGCCCTCGAACTCGTCTCCCTGCGGCGGCTGCCGTCGGCAACGTTCTCGATTCTCATGAGCCTGTCTCCCGCGATCGCGACGATCGCGGGTCTTGCGCTGCTCGGGCAGAGGATCACCGCCGTGGGGGTGGTCGCGATCTGTCTCGTCATCGCGGCGAGCATCGGTGCCGTGCGCACCGCTTCGCGCAACGCTCGCGGCGATACCCTGCCCAACCCGCTCGACGAGATCGGCTGACCGACCACCCGACGCCCCGGACTCAGATGTAGATTGCCGGATCCGTGTACGACTCGGTGTCGGACGGCGCTGTGCGTGGACGCACGCGCGCCGGAATCCCGGTGAGCACCGAATCCGGCGGGGCATCCCTCACGACCACCGCGTTCGCGCCGATGATCGAGCGGTCACCGATCCTGATCGCTCCGAGCACGCTCGCACCGGCCCCGATCACCACACCGTCTCCGATCCTCGGATGACGCACTTCCCGCCGGGAGCTCGTGCCCCCGAGGGTCACCCCGTGGTAGAGCACGACGTCGTCGCCGACGACGGCGGTTTCTCCGATCACCACGCCCATGCCGTGATCGATGAACAGCCGACGTCCGATCGTCGCGCCCGGGTGGATCTCCACCCCCGTGGCAAACCTCACGAGCTGGGAGCAGATGCGCGCGGCAAGACGCCACCGCCATAGCCACAGCCGGTGGGCGACGCGATAACCCCAGATCGCGTGCAGGCCGGAGTAGGCGAGAAACACCTCGGCGTTCGACCGAGCGGCCGGGTCGTGCGCGCGAACCACGGCGATGTCTTCCCGCAGTCGCGAGAAAGCCACTCGATCAGTCCGTGAGGTCTTCGTAGAGCACTGTCGACAGGTAGCGCTCCCCGAAGCTCGCCACGATCACGACGATCGTCTTGCCCGCGTTCTCGGGCCGAGCGGCCACCTCGAGCGCGGCGTGCACGGTTGCGCCGGACGAAATTCCCGCGAGGATGCCCTCCTCCGCGGCAAGGCGGCGGGCCATGGCCACCGATTGCGCGATATTCACGTCGATGATCTCGTCGTAGATGTCGCGGTCGAGCACCTCGGGAACGAAGTTCGCGCCGATGCCCTGGATCTTGTGCGGGCCCGGAGCTCCGCCATTGAGGATCGCGGATTCCTGCGGCTCAACGCCGATGACCGTCACGCCCGGCTTCTGCTCCTTGAGAAACTCGCCGGTGCCGGTGATCGTGCCACCCGTGCCGATACCCGAGATGAAGATGTCGACCGCGCCGTCCGTGTCCCGCCAGACCTCCGGCCCGGTCGTGGTGCGGTGGATGGCCGGGTTGGCCGCGTTGGCGAACTGGTTGGCGAAGACCGCACCCGGGGTGTTCGCCACGATCTCGGTCGCGGCGTTCACCGCGGCGCTCATGCCGCCGGCGCCAGGGGTGAGCACGAGCTCGGCGCCGTATGCGCGCAGCAGCATCCGTCGCTCCTTGCTCATCGTCTCCGGCATGGTCAGGATCACGCGGTAGCCGCGTGCCGCCCCCACCATCGCGAGGGCGATCCCGGTGTTGCCGCTCGTGCTCTCGACGATCGTGCCGCCAGGCTTGAGCGCGCCGGAGGCCTCCGCGGCATCGACGATTGCCACACCGAGTCGATCTTTGACGCTCGACGATGGGTTGTAGAACTCCAGCTTCGCGAGAACGGTCGCGTCGAGACCCTCGGTCACGCGATTGAGTCGCACGAGTGGCGTGTTACCGAAGACCTCGGTGATGTCGTTGTAGATGCGGCTGGGCATGAGCTCGCTCCTTTCGGGGTACGGGTCTACGGTACTAGGCAACGGGGGTCGGCGGGCACCGACGGCGGCGGAGCGATGGAGGTCTGAATGGATGACACATTTTCGCGTGATCTCTATCTGGACGACTTGAAGGTCGGCGACCGTTATCGCACCGGCGAATACGTAGTGGACGAGGAATCGATTCTGGCCTTCGGGCGGCAGTTCGACCCTCAGATCTTCCATCTCGACGCAGCGGCGGCATCGGACACCTTCTTCGAAGGGCTGGCCGCAAGCGGTTGGCACACTGCGGCGATCACGATGAATCTTCTCGTGACGAGCGGGCTGCCGTTTGGAAATGGAGTCATCGGTGCCGGCGCGGAGGTTTCCTGGCCAACGGCCACGCGACCGGGCGATGTGCTGCATGTGGAAGCCGCCATCACCGACATCAGGCGGTCCCGGTCGAAGCCCGATCGCGGGATCGTGACCGTCGTCAGTCGAACGTTGACCGCCGGCGGGCAGGAAAGGCAGAACCTCGTGGCGCGACTCGTGGTATTTCGGCGCGGCGGGCCGGTCGACTCAACTCGCCCGTAGCGGCTGCGTCTTCAGTTCGAGTTCATCCGCGGCAACGACGCTTGCGCCGGCGTCGCGCAACGCGGCCATGAACGCGGCGTGCACAAGCTTTCCGGGCAATTCGGTTCCCTCGAATTCGAGGTCGGGCGCTGCGCAGGCGTTGTGCACGACCGTCACGGCGAATTCAAGGTCCAGCGCCGCCCGCGTTGTTGCGTCGACGCACATGCTGCTCATCATGCCCACGACCACCAGGCTGTCGATATTCTCGGCACGAAGGAGGTTCTCCAGACTGGTGCCGATGAACGCGTTGGGGAAGGCCTTGGTAAGCACCCGCTCGTGCGGGCGGGGCGTCAGGAGGGGATGGATCTCCGCTCCGATGGTTCCCGGGAGAAAGAACGTCGCATCTTCCTCCAGGGAGGCGTGCCGAAAGTGCACGACGGGGATCTGCGCAGACCGGGCATCATCGAGCACGCGGCGGCCGACCTCGGCTGCGGCCTCGCTCCCCACGAGCGGGTAAGCACCACCAGGGAAATAGTCGTTCTGGATGTCAATGACAATAAGCGCACGCGTCACGCCTACCCCGCCTCCTTCTGAAATCTTGACGAGACTATAGTCCCTGCGTGAGGGCTGCGGATCACGGGCCAAAGAGAAGA
>DMKW01000057.1:0-2830 GCA_003454135.1 Microbacteriaceae bacterium | reverse complement strand
CAACCGCAAGCGTCGTACAGCGACGAAGCGACCCCCACGCCAACACCCACGCCCGTCGTCGCAGTCCGAAGCGTAATCGGCGGGACGGCGACCGATGCTGTGGCCCTCCTGCGATCTGAAGGACTCGCGGTTGACCTTCGGGCATCGGACGGCACCCCGGTCACTGATACAACCGGCTGGAACGTCACCAGCCAATCGGTCGCCGCTGGCAGCGAAGCAGCCGTCGGCTCAACGGTCATTCTCATACTTCAACAGCCGGTATCCCCTCCGGCCCCGGTCGACCCAATACCGGCTCAGCCTGCACCGCCTGTCGCCCCGGGCGGGGGAGCCACTGCGCTGTGCGTGGACGGGTCTCTCTCCTTCGCAGCACACTATCAAGGGGCATGCTCTCACCACGGGGGCGTGGCCCAGTGGTACAAGTAACTGCTCTCTGACAGAACCGGGGAAAGGCCCGCGGACTCACGCGAAAGGGAAGACTCACAAACCGTGCAGATCTGAGGAGGCATCGGATGCAGAGGCAACTACTCCGCAGTGCCCACGATGTCGTCGGCGTTGTCCGCGATCCAGTCCATTAGGGGAAGCAGGCGGGCGGCGATCTCCCGACCCCGCGGCGTCAGACTGTAGTCGACCCGCGGCGGGATCGTCCCCTGCGCTTCGCGATGCACGATCCCGTCGGCCTCAAAAGTGCGGAGCGTCGACGCAAGCATCTTCTCGCTGACGCCCTCGATCTCCCGCCGCAGCTCGCCCCATCGCAATGACCCATGCTCGAGCGCGAGCAGCACCAGCACGCCCCAGCGACTCGTGACGTGGCTGAGCACCACGCGGGTCGCGCATTCGGCCGGATACTTGCCGGCGCTGAAACCGGGCCGAGCCCGAGAAACCGCAAAACTAACGTCCATGTGAGCAGCTTACAAAATAGTGCGTACCTGCAAAAGGGAAGCAAACCCCGGCCCGGCAGGTTTGAGTCGGCACACAACCGAAAGTCAGCACTCGATCGAAAGGATGGCTATGTCCATCATTGTTACCGCCGCCAGCGGCCACCTCGGCGCCCTCATCGTGGAAGCCCTGCTCGCCCGCGGTGCGGCACCGACCGAGGTCACAGCCACTTCTCGCGATGCCTCGAAGCTCCCCAACTTCGCTGGCCGCGGCATAGCTACGGCCGCCCTGGACTACTCGAAACCGGAGACAGTAACCGCCGTCGTCAAGCCCGGCGACGTGCTCGTCCTCGTCTCAAGCGACGCAGTCGGGCAGCGATTTGCGCAGCACTCGGCCGTGATCACGGCGGCGAAGGAGGCGGGAATCAGCCGGGTCGTCTACACGAGCGCCCCGCACGCAACGACCTCCGCCCTCATACTCGCGCCCGAACACAAAGCGACCGAGGAATTCATCGTGGCATCCGGCGTTCCCTACACGTTCCTCCGCAACGGCTGGTACACGGAGAACTACGCCGGCGAGGTCGCCAAGGGCAGGGTATCGGGCGAGATCACAGCGAGCGTCGGCGACGGTCGGGTCGCCAGCGCCAGCCGCAAAGACTACGCCGAAGCCGCCGCCGTGGCCGCCCTCGACGACTCGCTCGCGGGCCGCACGTTCGAGCTCTCGGGTGACTACGCCTGGAACTGGGACGAGCTCGCCACCGCCGTCTCCGACATTGCAGGCACGTCGGTCACGTACCGCGCGTTAACCCCCGAGCAGCACACAGAGATGCTAAAGGTTGCCGGTCTTGACGACGGCACGATCGGCTTCATTGTCGCCCTAGACGGCAACATCCGCGACGGGCTACTCGCCGAAACAAGTGGCGACCTGAATCGGCTGATCGGTCACCCGACGGAGCCACTCGTCGAGGGACTCTCCGCCGCCCAGTAGTCGGCTGCGGGCACCGGAAACGCCGATACTCCACGTGCTCATGTTGTGAAGCGCTCGGAGTGCAGGAGATCGACAATCGCGGGAATGCGCGGATTGTCGCAACCAGAAGCCCCGGAAGGGGTGCAGGATTAGCGATCACAGCCAAGGAAAACGCAAGAAAGCCACCGGATTCCCGGTGGCTTTCTTTTTATGCGGGGAGTTACGCAAACAAATACGTGAACAACCCCTGTGGTGCGCGAGGGGGGACTTGAACCCCCATGCCCTCTCGGGCACACGGACCTGAACCGTGCGCGTCTGCCAATTTCGCCACTCGCGCAGACTTAGCGAGATTACCACAGCGCGAACGCCTCGAATGGAGGTCGGTCGAGGGCTAACATCGGGAGGGTTCCGCGGCCAGCGGCAACACCAATCGATGAGTTCAGCGAGGCACCGCCGATGGTGCAACGGGGAATTGTGGTCAACGCCACGCTCATCGTGGTCGCCCAGAGCACGCAAGCCATCGCGGTCGGAGCCATTGCGCTGTTCCTGCCCATCATCCGCGTCGATCTCGGCATCACGTTCGGTCAGGCCGGCCTGCTGTCTGCCGCCACCACCCTCACTTACGCGCTCATGCAGATCCCGTCGGGAGTGCTCGCCGACCGGCTCAACCCCAAGGTGCTCTTCGCGATCGGCGTGCTCGGCTCCAACCTGCTCGCGATGCTCTTCGCCGTCGTTCCGGTGTTCGGCTGGCTGATCGCCATTCAGGCGGTTTCCGGCATCTTCCGCGCGTTCATGTTCGTGCCGGGACTCCTTCTTATTACGCGACACTTCTCGGCCGAGAAACGCGCGACCGCGATGGGCCTCTTCGTGGCCGGCGGGTTCTCGTCCAACATCCTGCTCAACCTCGTTGGGCCCTTCCTCGTGGGCCCGCTCGGCTGGCGCGGGCTCATCCTGCTCTCGTCGGCGCTCGGCCTCGCGGTGCTCGCGG
>DMKW01000055.1:5162-6544 GCA_003454135.1 Microbacteriaceae bacterium | reverse complement strand
GCTCGCTCATCGCGGACGAGTTGCCGCGTGAACCGCAGCCGACCCTGTTCTAGCGGGCGGTGAAGGAGAGGATCCGGCCAGCCTGCGGAGATGATGGGGCACAGATCGGGTCGAAATGCTGCGAAATGCGCAACATCCATGCGCAAATCGGGGGACAATTTCGGCCGCGTGAGTGTCATAATATTCACTCTGCCGATTGACGAGGGGACAGGGTCATGACGCTTGGTCTGCCGTCCCACTTGGCACCCCAATCGATCAACCGGTCTTACGCCAAGGCAATTCACGTCGTCGGGTTTTCGACGATAATCGCGGGCATTCTCTCGGCCGTCGCGTTCCAGGCAGCGAATCCCGGCGACGTGCTCTGGCCCGCCATGATCGCCCTCCTGCCCATGCTCGTGCTTCTTTGGCTCGACGATCGCAAGAGATCGTCCTTCTACTCGGCGAGCTATCTCATCGTCGGCTCGGCATGCACCTACTGGTACATTCTCACCTTCTATTCACAGGCCCAGCCGATCGTCTCGAGCGACGCGTTCTCGATCGCGCTCCCCAAGATCGCCCTCGTGATGGTTGGTGGCGTCGGCCGCGGGGTCTGGGTGAGGCTGGCGTGGTGCGCCGCCGGATACGCGGCGGCCGAGATCGCGTCGACCCTCGCAATCCTGCAGAGCGCACAGCCGCTCGAGTTCGACGCGACGACCTTTCTGACGTTTGCCGTGACGGTGTCCATTCTGTCCCTCGCACATTTGAGCAGGCGGAGTTCGCGGCTTTCCCAGCCGCTCCTGTACCGGGCGGCGCGAGACGAACAGCTCGCCGCGATGCGTTACCGCATCGAGCTCAAGGCGGCGGCCCTCATGCACGACACGGTGCTCAGTCACCTGGCCGCGATCGCCGGATCGGCGCCCGGCGCTGAGATCGGGGCGCTGCGAGACCCGATCGAACGCGACCTGCAGATCCTGATCGGCGAGGAGTGGCTGAGCGACGAATCACCCGAGGTCGACACTCGAGCTCGCCTGGACTGGCAGCAGAGCGGGCTCTTCACCGCAATTCAGGAGTCGCGGGCGATGGGCCTCGAAATCGAGTCGACCGGGGATCTCACCGCGGTCTCGCGGCTCGACCGTGACGGCTCGATCGCGCTCGGTCTCGCCGTCAAGCAGTGTCTCGTCAACGTGCTGCGCCACGCGGGAACGGATCGCGCAGAGGTGGCCGTCTATGGGTCGGAAACCGAGGTGTCGGTGATGGTCGTCGACTCCGGCCGCGGCTTCAGCGAAGCGGAGACAGGCGCCGATCGGCTGGGATTGCGCAACTCTGTGCGCCGCCGCGTTGAATCGGTCGGCGGTGCCGTGCAGGTGTGGTCGACGCCGGGGCGCGGCACATCGATCATGATC
>DMKW01000055.1:0-5063 GCA_003454135.1 Microbacteriaceae bacterium | reverse complement strand
GCGCATGATTCGGGAACTCACGAGGCAGCAGATCGACCCGGCTGGCAGCACGGGGATGCGCGTGGTGACCATAGCGCTCACCGGCGCGGCATTCGTCTATGCCGTGGCGCTCACGACGACAGGAATCCCCGAGGTCACCAACCCCGCGTTCACCGTTGCGGCTCTCGCCGCCCTCGCCGTCGCGTGCGCCATCCTCGTCGCAATGGCGAGCCCCTATCGTGCACCGTTGACCGCTCGCACCCACTTTGTCGTGCATGCGCTCGCGCTCGCGGCAGCCCTCTTCGAGGTGATCGGCCACTGGGGGCACAATCAGTTCATTCGGGATGACTGGGGTGCGATCAGCCTCGGCCTGCTGCTGGTGGCGCTCGGGTCGTATCGGCCGATGCGGGAGATCGTCACGGCCACCACGGTGTCTGCGCTGTTCTTCGGCTTTGTCACGCTGCTCGAGGTACCGAACCTCGCGACAAAGGCGTCGCCGATCGCCTTCGTGATCGTGGCGACCGTGCCCCTGCTCTCGTTGGGCTATGCCGCGGCGGTGTTCTCGCGGGAGATCGTGGAATCGATCTCGCGGTGGCAACGTCGGGCCAGCGAGGCGTCTCGCAGCCTCGTGAAAGAGCTGCGCGACGGCATCACCCGTTCCGTGCAGCAGGACCGGGTCACGATCCTCAACCGGGACGTTCTGCCGTTCTTCACCGAGCTTCTCGCCGCGGGCCAGATTTCGAACCGGGATCGTGAGCGCGCGAGAGAGATCGCGGACTCCATTCGCCGGGTCATGGTGGAAGAGGTGGACCGCAGTTGGCTGGAAAACGTGATCGAACTCGCGGGTGGTTCGGGTCCGGGACGCTCCGGCGCCGCGAAGGTCGTGGTCGACGACGAGCACCGCGTGGCCGCCCTCATGGCGACCGATCAGCGCACGGCGCTGCGGGCGCTTCTCGTGGCGCTCATCGAGACATCCAACTTCGACCGCAGCGATCTTCGGATCAGCCTCTCCCGTTCGGGACCCTCGTATCACGGTCGCCTCGTAGCCAACCTCACCCTGAGCGATTTTCTGATCCGCTCGAATTTCGCACCGTACTTCGCGGTAATCCGTTCCGTCTTCACCGACATGTCGATCGACTTCGACGCCCCCACCCTCACCCTAAGGTTCTCTTATGAGCAGCAGTAGTCCGACGGCAACTTCGCGCACCGGTCGCCGGGTGCGATTGGCGATTCTCGACGATCACGAGGTGCTGCTCGACAGCCTCAGCAGCTGGATCGGGGCGAACGCCCCCGATTTCGACCTCGTCCTGAGCGCCCACACCTGGCTGCAGCTCGTGCACAGCGACAACTTCCCCACCGAGCTCGTGTTCATCGATTTCCAGTTGAAGGAGCCCGTGTCGATCGAGGCGCGCGTTCGCACGTGCCGGGCGGCCGGGGCGAAGGTGATCGTCTTGAGCAGCATGGACACGCGAGAGGCCCGGGATCGTGCACTCGATGCCGGAGCATCCGCCTTCCTGTCGAAGACCCTGCCGATGCGTGAAGTCATGGACACCGCGCGCGCGGTCATGGGTGTGGAGACGGGCGAGAACCTGCAGAAGGATTGGCGTCCGTTGCCGGTCGGAGCGATGCAGCAGTCGAGGCCGAACCTCAGTCATGGCGAGGCGGAGGCCTTTAGGCTGTACGTGTCCGGCTTGAGTACGATCGAAGTCGCACAACAGATGAACGTTCAGTACGAAACCGCCAAGACCTATTTGCGTCGGGTGCGCGAAAAGTACGCCAAAGCAAACAGACCGGCGAGCAAGAAGGCGGAATTGATCCGCAGGGCCGCCGAGGACGGATACCTCGAGTAATGGCCAAGCTCTACTTTCGCTACGGCGCCATGAACAGTGGCAAGAGCACCGCAATGCTGCAGGCGGCATACAACTACGAGGAGCGCGGCCAGCAGGTGCTGCTCGCCAAGCCGCAGATCGATACCAAGGGCGACAGCAGCATCGTCTCCCGGCTCGGCGTAAGCCGACCGGTCGACTTCGTGATCGCCCCTGACGACGACATCTACGAGTCGTTCGAACGCGAGCGCGAACGGGTGCGTGCCACGACCGGTATCGATGTGAGCTGCCTGCTCATCGACGAGGCCCAGTTTCTCACCGAGTCGCAGGTCGACGACCTGCTGCGGATAGCCATCCTCGAGGGTGTGCCGGTGCTCGCCTACGGCATCCGCACCGACTTCCAGACCGTCGCGTTTCCGGGCAGCCGTCGACTGCTCGAGACGGCCCACTCGCTCGAGGAACTCAAGACCATCTGCCGGTGCGGGCGCAAGGCGCTCTTCAACGCGCGCAAGATCGACGGCGAATTCATCTTCGACGGCGACCAGGTGGCGATCGACGGACTCACCGTCACGTACGAGTCGCTCTGCGGCGCGTGCTATCTCGAGGAGAGCAAGGGACTCCTCGGCAGCGGGCGCCGTCGCGTGCTCGTCGAGCCCGCCGAGACCGTCTACGGCTCGGCACCGGACCCCGACTTCGCATAGGGGCGCAACGCGGCCTGACCGCGGCGCCGGGCGCGCTCGGAGGCACGAGCCGCGCACACCAACGCGAAAGGGCCGCAGAATCTGCGGCCCTTGGCGTTTTTGTCGGGGTAGCGGGATTTGAACCCACGACCTCTTCGTCCCGAACGAAGCGCGCTACCAAACTGCGCCACACCCCGATCGACTGAGAGTCAAACCTTATGGTTCGAACCCTGAGCCTCATCAAGAATAGCTGAAATCCCGACCGACGAGTGTCAACAGTGTCGCTTCGGGCGGGCAAGCGAATCTGACGGGCGCATAAATGGATGTACCGAGCCCAGCGGAGACGTTGAGATAAGCCACGCGGCCAGCATGTTTCCACAGGCTGAGGCCGCGAACCTGGTCGCGCGGGATGTCGCAATTGGTGACGAGGGCACCGTAACCGGGCAGGCACACCTGCCCGCCGTGGGTGTGTCCAGCGAAGATGAGTTCGGCGCCGTAGGTGACGAAGGTGTCGAGCACGCGCTGGTACGGCGAGTGGGTGAGGGCGATCGCGATGGGATCCGGCCCGCCCTTCTCGTCTTGCCAGCCGACGTTCTCCCTCATCTCATCCATCGCGCCGGGGATTCGCTCAAGCTTGTCCCAGCCGACGTGGGCGTCGTTCACGCCGAGGAATTCGAGCCGTGAGCCCTTGATGCTCATCGCCCGCGCGGTGTTGTCGAGTGCGAGCCAGCCGAGGCCTCCAAAGAACGCGTTGAGGCGCTTCGTGTCGAGATTCGGCGGATGATGGCTCTTCTCGGACGGCGCCGTGAAGTAGGTGAACGGATTCTTAAGCACCGGACCGTGGTAGTCGTTCGATCCGTGAACGAACACGCCCGGCACGCCGCGGTACGGCTCGAGCGCGTACTCCACGCCCTCGTTGCCGCGCTCGTGTCCGAGGTTGTCACCCGTGTTCACGATGAGATCGGGCTCGTACACGGCGAGGCCGCGCACCCACTCCTGTTTGGCGCGCTGCCACGGTGCCATGTGGAGGTCCGAGATGTGCAGCACCGTGAGCGGCCGTGCCCCGGGTTGCAGCACGGGAACGACCTCACGGCGCAGCACGAACCGGTTGCGCTCGACGAGGGTGCCCCAGGCGAGCGCGCCGAGCCCCGCGGCGGTGGCGCCGGCCAGAGCCGCGGTCACCGCGCGAGTCGCACTGCCGCTGCCTATCGAGGACACGCTCCTCCGCCCGGTTCGCTTCCGTCCGGCTTGCCGTAAACGGTCAGCGTGATCGGATCGGACTTGGATGCCGAGGCGCCCGCCGCCGGATTCGAACTCGCGACGGTACAGGTCTGGTTGGGGCCAGGACCCGGCGCACCGGCGACCCAGGTGTAGCTGATATTGCTCGGGTTGAACCCGTACGAGGCGAGCGTGGAATCGGCCTTGTCGCGGGCCAGGCCGACGACATTGGGCATGGTCGTGGTCAGCGAGCCGTCGCTCGTGTAGACGGTCACGGTCTGTCCGATCGACGTCGACGTTCCGGCCGGGGGGTCGGTGCGAGAGACGACGCCAGCGGGCAGCGCGGACGCCTCGGGGCCGCCGTCCGCATAGTTGAACTGAAGGCTCGAGAGAAGCGCCTGCGCCGCCGTCGGCGACTGGCCGATCACCGAAGGCACGATGGCGCTACGTCCGGCGAGGAGCGCCGCGTCGGGCGGGGGGAACGCGCCGCCTCGGTAGGCGGGGTTCGCGTTGAGCGACTTGATCGCGGTCTTGAAGATCGTGAACTTGAGCGAGTACCCGTTGGCTCCGCCGACGCTGATCTGCCGAAGACTCTGCTCGCCGCCGAGGTTCTTCGCCGTGCGCTTGGCCGGATCTCCCTGAATGTTGCCCACCCAGACGGCCAGGGCAACCTTTGTCGTCGCACCGATGAGCCAGTTCTGGTACGAACCGTCGGTGGTTCCGGTCTTGCCCATCAGCTCGACGCCGTCGCGAGGGTTCGCCGAGGTGGCCGTACCGGCGGTGAAGACGGTCTTGAGGGCGTACACAACGGTCGCGGCGATCTTCGGGTCGATGGCCTGCGTGCAGCTCTTCTCCTGGCCGGGGAGTTCCTTGCCGTCCGGACCCACGACCTTGTCAACCGCGGTTGGCGCGCAGTAGAGACCACCCGCGGCGACGGTAGCGATGGCGCCGGCCATGGAGAGAGGCGCGATCTGGTTTACCCCCAGCACGGTAGATGGGTAGTAGTCGAGCTCCTTGCCGTCGGCCCGGTGCACACCCATCGCGATCGCGTCATCCCGGATGTCGCAGAGGTCGAGCTTCTGGGCCATCGAGACGAAGGCGACGTTCACCGAGTTGGTGGTCGCGGACAGTACCGTCCTCGAGCCGCCCTCTCCTCCGCTGTCGTTCTTGGGCTCATAGATCGATCCGGTCGGCTGGCCCTTGCATTTGAACGAGTTCGCCGCAAAGGTGCGTGGCGTTCCGTCGACCCGCTCCTGAAGCCCGTGCCCGTTCTGCAGCCAGTCGGTGAGTGTGAAGATCTTGTATGTCGATCCGGTCTGGAAACCCGTCGAACCGCCATAGGCCTGGTCCGTGCTGTAGT
>DMKW01000256.1:1193-3074 GCA_003454135.1 Microbacteriaceae bacterium | reverse complement strand
CGGTCGGTGGGGAAGTTGTCGTCGTCGACGACGATTTCGGTTCGCCCGGGGCGGGCGTCCACCGCCGCGCGAATGAGCTTGTAGAGCAGCACCGTGGTGGAGTCGGCGACCACGGTCTGGCCGGGTGCCGCGCCGAGAGTGAGCGCACCGATCCGGTCGCCGAGGGCGAGCGGGAGGTCCATCCACTGTTCGTCCCACGATCGGATGAGGCGGCTGCCCCATTCGCGCTCGAGAAAGGTCGCGAAACGGTCGGCCGTGACCGTGAGCGGCCGCCCGAGCGAATTGCCGTCGAGGTAGGCCACGACCTCGTCGCTCGGGATGAAGTGGGCGGCGAACCCGCCGAGCGGGTCGGACTGGTCGAGCTGCGTCGCCCTGCCCGCGAAATCGGAAGGATCCGGTGGCGTGTTCATGAGTAGATTTCCTCCATCGTGGCGACGGTGACCACCGACGCGCTGCCCAGCCAGTCAGCGCCGCGCCGAGCATTCCGGCCGGCCGCGCCGGGAATCCAGGTGAAGCGCGCTCCGAAGCTACCGGATGACGCGGGCCGAGTGAGCGCGCGCAACAGGTCGTCGATCGACAGCCCCGCCTCGCCGAGCGCCGCGAGCTCGCGCGAGTTGAGACCGACTGGCGTCGGCCCATTCCCGAGGTCGGTGCCGTAGAGAACCCTGCCGCCGAGCGCGGCGAACCGGGCCAGATTGTCGACCGCGGTCTCGAAGGCTCGACCGCGCTCGCCCCAGCCGTGGATGTCGAGGGTGCTCGTCCACGCGCAGCGGGAGGCGGCGAAGGCGATCTCGTCGTCGGAGAGCCGTTCCGTCCACGGGGTGTGCGCCAGCACGTCGACGCGGGCGTTGGCCGCCCTCACCGCCTGGCCGGCGCCCTCCGTGTGGGCGACCACGGGAACGCCCGCCGCGCGCGCGAGACCGACGACGTCGTCGAGCAGGGCATCCGACCACACCGGCCCGGCGACGCTGTTGAGGGCGATCTTGATCACGCTCGCCCCGAAGCCGACCATCTCCCGCACCGCGGCCGCCGCCTCGGCGGCCGTCGACACTTCGCGCACCGCCTCGGGCGGGGCCCACGATCGGTCGCTCGGATAGCCGCCGGGAGCGGTGAGGATTGCACCGGCGAACTCGACGTCGACGGCGCTCGGATCCGTCGACCGCGCCCAGGCCGAAGCCACGGCCGGATCCCAGCCGAGGTCGCGCACGCCGGAGATGCCGCCGGGAACGAGGCCGGTCGCATCGACGAGACCGAGGTGCACGTGCGAGTCGACGAATCCGGGGAGCACCGCGCCAGTGAGATGGCCATCCACGCGGTCGGCGACGCCCGCCGGCGAGACGTACTCGAGCAATCCGTCCCGCACCCGCAGCACACTCGCACCGCGCCAGCCGCCCAGCCACACCTCGTCGGCCAGGATCATGCCTGAGGCGCGACCGGGGCCGGTGGTCACCGACCGATTTCCGTGCGAACGGCGAAGAGTTCGGGAAAGAAGGTGAGGTCGAGGGCCCGCTGCAGAAAGCCGACGCCGCTCGATCCGCCCGTGCCCTTCTTCATGCCGATCGTGCGCTGCACGGTGCGCAGGTGGCGGAAGCGCCAGAACTGGAAGTTGTCTTCGAGGTCGACGAGCTCCTCGCACGCCTCGTACACCCGCCAGTTCTCGTCTGCCGACTCGTAGATCGACGTGAACACGGGAACGAGCTCCGGCGTGAACGTGTACGCCTTCCTCACGTCCCGCTCGAGCACGCTCGCCGGCACCGGATATCCCTGCCGATCGAGGTAGCGCAGAAACTCGTCGTAGAGGCTCGGCTCGTCGAGCAGGTCGGCGAGCACCTGCCGTGCCGGCGGGTCGCTCTCGAACACCGCGAGCACCTTCTCGTTCTT
>DMKW01000256.1:893-1024 GCA_003454135.1 Microbacteriaceae bacterium | reverse complement strand
CCGCGGAACTGCGCGTACTCGGTGGGCGTGAGGGTCGCGAGCACCGACCACTGCTGGGTGAGCGTCTCCTGGATGTGCTTCACGCGCGCGATGCGCTTGAGCGCCGTGCCGAGGTCGTCGGCTTTCAGCAG
>DMKW01000256.1:0-668 GCA_003454135.1 Microbacteriaceae bacterium | reverse complement strand
TCCGGCACGCTGAGCGGGTGCTGCGCTCCGAGCAGCTCATCGAGCGCGAGGTACGACCCGTAGCTCATGCGCCCGGCGAAGTCCGTGACGATCTCCGGTTCGATCGGCCGCGTGTTGTCTTCGATGCTCACACCGGATGTCCGTTCTCGTGTCGTTCGACCGCGTCGGTGCGGTCAGTTGACGATGTGCATCGCGCGGGCGGCATCCGTGATGGAGTCGGAGAGCGACGGGTAGACGGCGAACGCCCGCGCCACCTGGTCGACCGTGAGCCGGTGCTCGACGGCGATCGCGATCGGCAGGATGAGCTCGCTCGCGCGCGGCGCGACGATCACGCCGCCGATCACCGTGCCGGAGCCGGTGCGGGCGAAGAGCTTGACGAAGCCGTCTTTGATGCCCATCATCTTGGCTCGCGGGTTGGAGGCGAGCGGCAGCTTGTAGATCTCGCCCTGCGCGACGCCGTCTTCGATCTGTTTCTGGGTCCAGCCGACCGTCGCGATCTCCGGCTGGGTGAAGATGTTCGAGGCCACATTGCGCAGCTCGGTCGGGTTCACGGCGTCGCCCATGGCGTGGAACACGGCCGTGCGGCCCTGCATGGAGGCGACGGATGCGAGGGGCAGGAAGTCGGAGCAGTCGCCGGCGGCATAGATGGACGGCATCGATGTGCGCGC
>DMKW01000121.1:26657-26813 GCA_003454135.1 Microbacteriaceae bacterium | reverse complement strand
CTGCTCGGTGAGCGGCTGACCACCCGTGCTCGCCTGGCGTTTTGGGCGCAGGCCGAGCTCGTCGCTGCGGCGACCGACCTCGCCGAGGTGATCGGTGGCGCCATCGCCTTGCATCTGCTGTTCGGACTGCCGCTGCTCCTGGGTGGTGTGATCGTC
>DMKW01000121.1:25219-26552 GCA_003454135.1 Microbacteriaceae bacterium | reverse complement strand
GATCTACGTGCATTCGGCGCTGGCTCGTGATCGGCACGGGCGCGCCGAGGGTCCCGTCCAGACGCGTCGCCTTCTGCGGATCACGAAATGGGATGTCGGAGTCGCTCTCGGAATCGCCGGGATCGTGAACATCGGGATGCTTCTGCTCGCCGCGGTCAACCTGCGCCACGTCGCGAATACCGACACCATCGAGGGCGCCCACGCGGCGATCGGGGCGTCACTCGGTCCCGTCGTCGCGCTGATCTTCGCGATCGGGCTGCTCGCATCCGGTCTCGCTTCGACTTCCGTCGGCAGCTACGCGGGCGCAACGATCATGGCTGGGCTCCTTCGCCGTCGCATCCTCCTGTTCCTCCGACGGTCGCTGACGCTCGTACCGACTCTGCTGATCCTGGGGCTCGGTGCCGACCCCACGGCCGCGCTCGTGATCAGTCAGGTCGCGCTGAGTTTTGGCATTCCGTTCGCGCTCATTCCGTTGTTGCGCCTCACGAACAATCGGGCCGTGATGGGCGACAGCGTGAATCCACGTGCGATCACCGTCACGCTCGCGGCAACCGTTGTGCTCGTCCTCTCGCTGAATGTCGCGCTCATCGTACTCACGGTGCTGCCGGCGTTCGGCGCCGCATAGGGTTGGACGATGCCAGAAAACGTGAACGTCCCCCTAGATGCGTCGCCCGGTGCCCGAATCGCGACCGCGGTCGAAACCTTTGGCGAGTCGGTCGTGGCCGATCGCGCCGCGGCATTGCTCGGCGGCTCGAACGAGGGAGAAGAGTTCCTGCTCTGGGTCGGCGGGCGGCACGCGAAGGGCATTCTGGATGGCGCCCCGGCCCTCTACTGGCCCGAAGTCTGGGGTGCTCGAGCCCTTCAATACGCCTGGGACGACTCCGCGAGTGCCGCGATCGAGCGAGGCCTCGGCAATCAGGCGTGGCGGGTTCGCGAGATGTGCGGCAAGGTCGTCGCTCAGCGCGGCCTGCCCTACGCGGATGCACTGGTGCCGCTCCTCGGCGACGAGGTGGCGCGGGTACGAGCAGTCGCGGCTCGCGCAATCGGCTTCGTGGGCGAGTACGAGCACGTCGTGCAACTGCGCACGCTGCTCACGGACGCCGAGGTCGAGGTCCGACGTTCTGCGGGTGACGCGCTCCGCGCGGCGGCCGTCCGCCTCGACCGCACTATCGAGTAGCACCCGCGTCCCGCCGCCGCCGCCGCCCGGTACGCCCGGCCCGGTGTGCCCGCTCGGTGTGCATAACTCAGGCAGCATTTCGGCAGCGCCGTTGTTTCCGGCGCCGATTCGCGCATCGCGGTTCGCGCGCCGGCGTTCTGCCTGAGTTATGCAAAG
>DMKW01000121.1:0-24960 GCA_003454135.1 Microbacteriaceae bacterium | reverse complement strand
AAAGACAGTCGTGCAAAGACAGAGGTGTGCAAAGGCGGAGACCGCCGAAGGCCGACGCATCCGGTTCGCACGACCCGCGTGGGTCATGCCCGAGTCGGGTTAGCCGCGGTGCCTTTTGTCGAATTCGGATGGGCGCAGCGTGACCTCGTCATCCGTCGGCAGCACGCCACCGCTTTCGCGGTTCGCGACGCGAGCCTTCGCGGCCGAACGGAAGTAGTGGTACAGCGCGGGAACCAGCGTCAACACCACGACGCCAATGAGCACGAGGTCGATGTACTTGGTCACGAAGTCCGCGACCGGCTGAATGTTCCCGAGCAGGTAGCCGGCCGTCGTGACGCCGGCACCCCAGACGAGGGCACCAATGAAGTTGTAGAGGGAGTACTTGCGATAGTTCATCTTGCCGACACCGGCGGCAATCGGGGCAAACGTTCGCACAACCGGCACGAAGCGCGCGAGGATGACGGCGAATCCGCCGTATCGCGCAAAGAAGGCGTTGGTTCGCTTGACGTTCTTGATGCTGAAGAGCCCGCTCTCCTTGCGTTCGAAGATTCGCGGGCCGGCCTTCTTGCCGATGTAATAACCGGCTTCGCCGCCCAGGAACGCGGCGAACCCGATCGCGAGCGCGACCCACCAAATGTCGACTTGAATGACGCGGTGCGGGCCGAACGCGAGCAGGCCGGTGATGAGAAGAAGTGTGTCACCCGGGAAGATGAAGCCGATCAGCAGGCCGGTCTCGGCAAAAATGATCGCGCACACCACGACGAGAGCCCATGGGCCCGCCCCAACGATGAGGTCGTGAGGGCTAAGCCACGGGATGAGGGAGGTGTGTAGCACGAGGACGTCTCCAGTCGGCGTTCTGGCGGATGAATTGTTTGGTGCGGGAGAAGGGACTTGAACCCTCACGCTCGAAAGCACAGGAACCTAAATCCTGCGTGTCTGCCAATTTCACCACTCCCGCGGCTGCGCCCCCAGTCTATCGAGCGGGCGAGGACCGGCCGATGAGGGACTGCTTGAAGGCGACCGTCTGTCGCCGCAGCGCATCGACGACCGCGGCCACCGCCGGCTGCCGCAGGGAATCCGGCCGGAGCACCATCCAGTAGGGGAGCTGTTCCTTGAAGTCGTCCGGGAGCAGCCTCACCAGGTCGGCGTGGCGGTCGGCCATGAAGCAGGGCAGGAAGCCGATTCCGGCGCCCGCGCGGGTGGCTTCCACATGCACGAAGACGTTCGTCGAACTGATCGAATCCCGCATTGAGGGGACCAGCCGTCGGGGTGCGTCGAGGTCGTCGACCAGGAGCATGGAATCAACGAAGTACACGAGCGGATGCGTCGTCAGCTCTTCCACCGTGGCCGGTGTCCCATGCTCGGTCAGGTAGTTGCGTGAGGCGTACATGCCCAGCATGTAGTAGCCGAGCCGGAAGGCTTCGGCCCGGTGCGCCTGCGGCTCGCCCACGACAACCTCGATGTCGAGGCCGGAGCGGTGCTGCAAGGCCCGGCGGGTGACCGTGACGATCTCGACGCTGAGCAGCGGATGGTCGCGCTGGAGCGCGGCGATGGCTGGGGCGGCGATGTAGGCGCTGAAACCGTCGGTGGCGGAGATGCGCACGACGCCCGACAGCTGGTTGGGTTTCTCGGTGGGGCCGCCCAGCATGGCGACTGCCGACTCCACGTTTTCCGCGGCCTGGACGGCCCTGGCGCCCAGATCGGTCAGCTCCCAACCGCCGACGGTGCGGGAGAGGACCCGCCCGGCGAGGGTCTTCTCGAGTGCCGTGATCCGGCGCGAGACGGTCGTGTGGTTCAGGCCCAGGCTCTCGGCCGCGGTCGTGAAGCGACCGGTCCGCGCGACGGCGAGGAGCACAAGCAGGTCGTCCGGGTTCGGCGGCTGAGCGGGAGTCGACAACGTCATATCTGCAATTCTGCACTCAAAGGTTGCACAAGTGGTTATTGATGCACACGTAATCTGCCTGAATACTCGGGGAAGCCGTTGTTCTGTAGATTACAGACCCGGACCCTGAGCGACCGAGTGTCAGTGACGACACCGAAGGAGACAGCAATGAGCCTCAACCAACGCGTCGGAGCCGGCAACCCCGGGCCGAACCAAGGCACCGCCACTGAGACATCCGGATTGAAGAAGATCGTCGCTGCGTCGATGGTGGGCACCGTCGTCGAGTGGTACGAGTTCTTCCTCTACGCCACCGCAGCGAGCCTCGTCTTCGGAAAGTTCTTCTTCCCGAACGCGGGCAGCGAACTCGACGGCATCATCGCCGCCTTCCTCACCTATGCCGTCGGCTTCATCGCCCGCCCTCTGGGCGGCATCGTCTTCGGTCACATCGGCGACAGGCTCGGCCGCAAGCACACCCTGCAGGTGACGATCATCCTCGTGGGTGTCGCGACCTTCCTGATGGGCTGCCTGCCTGGGTTCAACAACATCGGCTACTGGGCTCCTGCCCTGCTGGTCATCCTCCGCTTCGTCCAGGGCTTCGCCGTCGGCGGTGAGTGGGGCGGCGCCGTCCTGCTGGTGGCCGAGCACAGCCCCAACAAGTCGCGTGGTTTCTGGGCCAGCTGGCCGCAGTCCGCCGTGCCCGTCGGCAACCTGCTCGCCACCCTGGTGCTGCTGGCCATGTCCGCGATCCTGCCCGCCGACCAGTTCCTGAGCTGGGGCTGGCGCGTTGCGTTCTGGCTCTCCGCGGTCATCGTCGTGATCGGCTACTACATCCGCACCCATGTCAGCGAAGCTCCGATCTTCCTCGAAGCCCGCGCCCAGGTCGAGGCCGAGAAGGCTGTCAGCTACGGGGTGCTCGAGGTCGTCAAGCGTTACCCGAAGGGCATCCTCGGTGCCATGGGCCTGCGCTTCGCCGAGAACATCCTCTATTACACGATCGTCAGCTTCTCGATCGTCTACCTCACGGTGGTGCACCAGTACAACACCAGCCAGCTGCTGTTCGCGCTGCTGATCGCCCACGTCGTGCACTTCCTGGTCATCCCGCAGGTGGGCCGGCTGTCGGACGCCTTCGGACGCAAGCCGGTGTACCTCGCCGGAGCAATCCTCGGCGCCACGTGGGGGTTCTTCGCCTTCCCGATGTTCGACACCCTCAACCCGGTCGTCATCGTCTTCGCGATCACGATCGGCCTGTGCTTCCACGCCCTGATGTACGCCGGCCAGCCGGCGATCATGGCCGAGATGTTCCCGACCCGGATGCGCTACTCGGGTGTGTCCCTCGGCTACCAGGTCACGTCGATCCTCGCCGGCTCGCTGGCCCCGATCATCGCCACGGCCCTGCTTCAGCAGTACAAGTCGTGGGTGCCGGTCGCCATCTACCTGGTCATCGCCTGCGCGATCACCATTGTCGCGGTCGTCACGCTCAAGGAAACCAAGGGGATCTCGCTGCGGGACGTCGACGCTGCCGACGCGATCAAGCACGGACTGGAGCCGGTCGCGGCCGGCCGCTGACATCCGCGCCCGCACGCAAACCGGCACCGAAAAGGAACACGTAATGACCGATGGACCTCTTGGCGCTCCCCTGGCCACAGCCGACACCCTGGCCGGGGCGCAGACCGGGCCGCTGACAGGCCGACGTGCGCTCGTCACCGGGGGAGCGGGCGGCATCGGGGCGGCCGCGGCGCGGTCACTGGCCGCCCGCGGTGCCCACGTTGTCGTCGCCGACATCGATGCGGAAGGCGCCGCTGCGGTCGCCAGGGAGGTCGGCGGCTCGAGCTGGGCCGTCGACCTGATGGACACGGCGGCGCTCACCGACGAGGTCCTCGCCGACGCGCTGGCCGGCGTCGACATCCTGGTGAACAACGCGGGGATCCAGCGGATCAACCCGATCCAGGACTTCGATCCGACGGACTTCCGGCGCATCATCAGCCTCATGCTCGAAGCGCCGTTCCTGCTGATTCGCGCCGTGCTGCCGCAGATGTACCGGAACGATTTCGGCCGGATCATCAACGTCACGTCGGTGCACGGCATCCGTGCCTCGCAGTTCAAAAGTGCCTATGTCTCCGCGAAGCACGGCCTGGAGGGGCTGTCCAAGGTGACGGCCCTGGAAGGCGGAGACCACGGGGTGACCAGCAACTGCGTCAGCCCGGGCTACGTGCGCACCCCGCTGGTCGAGAAGCAGATCGCCGACCAGGCTGCGCTCAACGGCATCCCGGAGACCGAAGTACTCAGCCGGATCATGCTCACCGAGAGCGCGATCAAGCGCCTGGTGGAGCCGGAAGAGGTTGCCTCGCTGATCACGTGGCTGGCCTCCGATGACGCCGCCATGGTCACCGGCTCCAGCTACACGATGGACGGCGGCTGGTCGGCCCGTTAGCGCTGCCAGGCACGACCGTTCCGACCTGCAGGTCGGCCCTTGTGGATAAGTCCAACGGGGCCGACCTTGGGTGGAGCATCATGCAGGGATGAGCGAGGCCGTGCGCATCATCACCGAACGGGTGCGCAACCGCGTGCGCCAGGACGGCGTCGACCTCGCCGCTGACCACGCCCTGGCCGAGCAGTACGTGCACGCAGAGGTGCAGCGGTACAGCGAGCGGGCGCTCGGCGGCTCCCTCCCGATGATCGCCGACGAGCACCAGGCCGCCCGGGAGGTCGTCGCTTCCCTGACCGGATTCGGCGCGCTGCAGCCGTTCCTCGACGACCCCGGCATCGAGGAAATCTGGATCAACGCGCCCAGTCGCGTGTTCATCGCCAGGGATGGGGTGTCGGAGCTCACCACGATGGTGCTCGCGGAGCGGGAAGTGCGAGACCTGGTCGAAAGGATGCTGCAGGCCTCCGGTCGCCGCGTCGACCTGAGCTCGCCGTTCGTCGATGCCTCCCTGCCGGACGGATCTCGCCTGCACGTGGTCATTCCGGACATCACCCAGAAGCACTGGGCGGTCAACATCCGCAAGTTCACCCGGCGCATCCGTGACCTGAACCAGCTCGTCGGGTTGGGTTCGCTCACCCAGCAGGCGTCCGAGTTCCTGCGCATGTGCGTGCTGGCCGGGCAGAACATCCTCGTCTCCGGCGCGACGCAGACCGGCAAGACGACCATGCTCAACGCGCTACTGTCCGCCACACGCCTGAACGAGCGCATCGTGACGGTGGAGGAGATATTCGAGCTGGACCTCACCGCCCGCGACGTCGTGGCGATGCAGTGTCGCCAGCCGAGCCTGGAGGGAACCGGCGAGATCACCCTGCGACGGCTGATCAAGGAGTCCCTGCGGATGCGGCCGGACCGGCTCGTGGTCGGCGAGGTGCGCGAGGCGGAGAGCCTCGACCTCCTGATCGCGCTTAACAGCGGGCTTCCTGGGATGTGTTCGATCCACGCGAACAGCGCCAGGGACGCCCTGGCGAAGCTGTGCACCCTGCCGCTGCTGGCCGGCCGCAACATCGACTCGTCGTTCGTGCTCCCGACCGTCGCCGGGTGCATCGATATCGTCGTGCACTGCGAAATCGACCGTCACGGCCGCCGTCGCGTCACCGAGATCATCGCGCCGAGCGGTCAACTCGCCGGGGCGATGATTGAGGCGAGTCCCCTCTTCCTCGTGCACAAAGGTTCACTCGAACTTACCGGTGGCTACCCCACGAAGCTCGCCAAGTTCCGGGCGGCCGGGCTCGATCCGGCCGTTGTGCTCCGGCGGGGAGCCGCATGACGCTCGCGCTGGGATGCGCGCTCGGCGCCGGCCTGCTGCTGCTCGCCTCGCCGTTCCTCTGGCCGGCTCTCGTGGCAGGCTCCGGCTCCGGAGCGGGTGCGCGCGGCAAGGCGCGCTCCCGCCTCGCGCAGGCCGGATTCGGCGCGCTCCCGGTGCCCGCCTTCGCTGCCATTTCGCTCGTCATCGGCGTCGCAGCGGCGGCGCTGGCCCAGGCGCTCCTCGGAGTGCAAGCGCTCGCCCTCGTCGCCGGACTGGTCGCGCTCGTGCTTCCCGCGATGATGGTCTCCTGGCGAGCCAGGGCCAGGCGCCGGGCCCATCGCACCGTGTGGCCCGATGTCGTCGACCATCTTGTGTCGGCGGTTCGATCCGGCCTGGCCCTGCCGGACAGCGTGAGCAGCCTCGCGCAAGCGGGGCCGGCGGCAACCCGCGCAGCGTTCGCCGAGTTCGAGCGCGACTACCGGGCCACCGGCAACTTCTCGCACTGCATCGACCGGCTCAAGACATCCCTCGCGGATCCGATTGCCGACCGCATCCTGGAGACCCTCCGCATGGCTAGGGAAGTCGGCGGGAGCGACCTCACGGTCGTGCTGCGCAGCCTGGCCGCCTGGCTCCGGCAGGATGCTGCCATCCGGTCGGAAGTCGAAGGCAGGCAATCCTGGATCGTGAATGCGGCGAGGATGGGCGTCGCTGCACCCTGGATCGTGCTCCTGATGCTCGCCTCCAGGCCGGAGGCCGCCCTCGCGTACAACACCCCGACCGGAGGCGTGGTGATCCTCGGGGGACTGGCGCTTTCGGTCGTTGCCTACCGTGTCATGATCAGGCTCGGCCGACTGCCGGAGGAACGCCGGTGGTTCCGGTGAGCGCGCCGCTGGCCTGGGCGGTGTTCTGTGGGACGACATTCGGCGTCGGGCTGTGGTCGATGGTGAGCCTGATCCCTCGCCTCGGCCGTCCGCGTCTCGCCTCGAGGGTGGCGCCCTACGTCCTGGATGTCTCGGCGGAGGCGCGCGCGCTCGTCGGGCGCACCACCGTCGACCCGATTCCCGTGCTCGGCACCCTGTTCTCGCCGGCCTTCGGCGCTCTCCAGCGCGCGCTCTCCAGCGTGCTCGGCGGTACGGAGACGATTGAGCGGCGCCTGCGGCAGTCGGGATCTGCCGGGAGCGTCGACGAGTTCCGTTCGGCGCAGCTGGTTTGGGCGCTCGTCTCGCTCGCCGGGGGCGGCGTGCTGATCGTGGCACTTCCGTCGCTCCGGGCGCTGCCGCTGATCGCCCAGATCGCGTTTCCGGTGATCGCGGGACTCTGCGGGGCGCTGCTGCGAGACTGGCTGCTGCACCGCGCGGCCACCGTGCGCCTGGCCCGCATGGACAGCGAGCTGCCGACCATCCTGGAGTTCCTGACGCTGTCGCTGTCCGCCGGGGAGGGGATCCTCGACTCACTGCGCCGGGTGTCGGCGACGAGTTCGGGGGAGCTCTCGCGCGAGTTCGCCGGGATCGTGGCCGAGGTCCACACCGGGGTTCCGCTCGCGTCGGCGCTGCACTCGCTGTCCCGCGGCCTGCAACTCCCGGCCCTGACCCGGTTCGTCGACCAGGTCACCGGCGCGCTCGATCGAGGGTCGCCCCTCGCCGAGGTGCTGCGCGCCCAGGCACAGGATGCGCGCGAGGCAGCCAAGCGCGGCCTGCTCGAGGTGGCCGGGAAGAAGGAGGTGGCCATGCTCGT
The DNA here is from genome assembly GCA_003454135.1 of Microbacteriaceae bacterium. GTDB lineage: Bacteria > Actinomycetota > Actinomycetes > Actinomycetales > Microbacteriaceae > Lacisediminihabitans. The sequence goes on along the minus strand of DMKW01000121.1, from coordinate 17,613 downwards.
GCCCGTGGTCTTCCTCATCCTCCCGATGACCATCCTCTTCGCCGTGTTTCCCGGCATCTTCGTGCTGCAAGCCGGCTTCTGACCACCCCCTGAGCCACATCGACAGAAAGAAGGAGACCATGTCACTACTGAAACGTCGCATCCCGATCCTGTGGCGCGACGAACGCGGCGACGTGCCCGGCTGGGTTCTCATCACGCTCATGACGGCCGGGCTGGTCATGATCATCTGGGGCCTGGCCGGCCCCGGGCTGAGTGGCATCTTCCAGCAGGCGCTCGACCGCGTCAGCGGGTTCTAGCCCTCGGCGATGAAACGGATGCGGCTACGGGCGGCGCTTGCCGGGGATTCGGGATCGGCGGTGGCCGAGTTCGCCATGGTCATCTCGCTCCTCACGGTGCTCACGCTGTCGGTGATGCAGCTCGCGCTCGCCCTGTACATCCGCAACACCGTGCTGGATGCGGCCGCGGAGGGCGCGAGGTTCGCGGCGCTCGCCGACAGCGGCCTCGCCGACGGCGCGGAACGCACCCGCGACCTGATCACCGCAGCTCTCGGCCCGTCGTACGCCACCGACATCCAGGCCGGCTATGGCCGGTTTGCCGGGCATCGCAGCGTGCAGGTGCGGGTCGTCGCGCCCATCCCGCTCCTCGGCCTGCTGGGCATCGACCGCGGGCTGGAGGTGGTGGGGCATGCCGCGCTGGAAACACTGGACTGAGTCTGGAAGCACCGAGACCGGGTCGGCTTCGCTCGAATTCATCACGGCCGGCCTGATCCTGCTGGTGCCCCTCGTCTACCTGGTGGTTGCGATCTCGGCGGTGCAGGGCGGCGCGCTCGCCGTCGAGGGGGTTGCCAGGCAGGCCGCCCGCGTCTACGTTCAGGGTGCGGATGCGGCCGAGGCGCGCGATCGCGCGGTGCGCGCCGTGGAAATCGGCCTCGCGGACTACGGGATCGGGCGGGACGACGCCGAGGTGCGCATCGACTGCGAAGGCGGGACGAACGGCTGCCTGACCAGGCGCAGCGCGGTGACGGTCACGGTGCGAATCCGGGTGGCGCTGCCGCTCGTGCCCGATCTGCTGTCGCTTCGGGGTGCCGCCAGCATCCCGCTCGAGTCGAGCGCGACGCAGACGGTGTCGCGGTTCTGGGGCGCAGGATGAGCGCGCGGGGACCGCGCGGCCTGCGCCTGGCTGACGAGGAAGGTTCGACGCTCCTGCTGACGATCTTCTACGGCTGCCTGGCGCTCGTGCTGATCCTCGTCGTGATGGCGGCGACCTCCCTCTACCTGGAGCGCAAGCGCCTGTTCACGCTCGCGGATGGTGCGGCGCTCGCCGGAGCTGAGTCCTTCGCCCTCGACGACGTCTCTGTGGGCCCTCACGAGGTGCGGCCCGAACTCACGTCGGCCGACGTCGGGGTCGCCGTGCGGGACTACCTGGCCGCGGCGACGCACGCCGGGTTCGTGGACCTCACCGTGAGGCGCGCGGCATCCGTCGATGGGCGAAGCGCCACGGTCACGCTCACCTCGTGGTGGCGTCCGCCGGTGCTCACGCTTGTCTTGCCCTCCGGTGTCCGGCTCGAGGTGACCGCAGTCGCACGCTCGGTGTTCCGGTAGCCAAGTCGTAGAAGCTCTCACGTTCGTGGTGTAAAGTTCTGAAACTTGAAGTCGACGAAGGCTTCTCTTCGGTATCCAGCCAATGCCTGCCTGGGTACACCGACGACATTCGTGTCGTCGCACATCCGGTGCGGTCGCCACCGAGGTGCTTTGGTCCACACCCGCGGCGCACACCCTCTTGTGATTGACCGCGTGAAATATGGATGCATTACTGGAAGCCGGCACGGTTTTGCTGCTCGACTTCGACACCAACCTGCCCTGTGAGGGCGCACACCACGATCGTGGCCTCAGCGGCCACGTGCCGGAAAAGCCCGGCGCGTTCATGGTGATTTCCCCCTGCTGCGGCCCCAAGGTCGTGCAGTGCTCGCCGAGGGTCACCGCCATGCGGGACGCCGGCGTGCTGTACTGCGGCGCCTGCGAAGGCGAGCACCTGACCAGCGAGTACAGCTTCATCCCGTTCGGCGACTAGCCGGCGAACTCACCGGGGCCGGAATGCATCCGCCCCGGTGAGCGTGCCGGTACTGTCGGTAGAGCGCCTCCTTCGGTGCCAAGGAGGAGAACTGTGACTGCGAAGCGGGACCGTTTCGTCGGTGCGGGGGCTCAGCTCGTCACCGAGGTCAGCATCAATTTCGGCTCCTCGCTCGCCGGCCTCGTCATCCCGGTAGTCGGCTCGCCCGTCGTCGTCGCGGCCCGGCAGATCGTGATGGCCTGCACCGTCCTCCCCTTTTACCGCCGGAAGCTCGCCACCCTGGCCTGGCGACGGATGTGGCCGGCCCTGGCGCTCGGGGTTGTGCTCGCGGTGATGAACCTGACGTTCTACGAGTCCGTGCACCTGCTCGGGCTGGGAGTCGCGGCCACGATCGAGTTCCTCGGGCCATTTGCCCTGGCGCTCGCGACCTCCCGGCGCCTGCTCGACTTCATCTGCGCGGGTGCGGCGGCGGGCGGGGTCTTCCTGCTGACCTGGTCTGACGGCACGCTCAACCCCCTCGGAATCGGATTCGCCCTCGCCGCTGCGGCCGCCTGGGCCGGATACATCCTGCTCACCCGGAGGGTGGCCACCGAGTTCCCCGGGCTCGAAGGCATCTCGGTGGCCAGTGTCGTCAGCCTCGCGCTCCTGGTGCCGTTCGCCCTCGCGACCGTCGACTACGCCCGCCTGGACTGGGGCGTGATCGGCCTGCTCCTCGCGATCGGCGCGCTGTCATCGGCATTCCCGTACACGCTCGACACGTTCATCCTGCGACGGATCACGCCGCGCCTGTACGCGGTCATCACGAGCTTCGGCCCCGTGGTTGCGGCCGTGTTCGGGTGGCTCGTGCTGGGGGAGTCGTTCGCGATCCTGCAGCAGATCGCCATCGTCGCGGTGTGCGCCGCCGCTGGGGTCTCGATCGCAACCCAGCGGGAGCGGCCGAGGTCCGACCTCGAACTGACGGCCGTGGCGATCCCGTAGCCCGCTGCGCCTGCAGCTGCGACGGCCTGCGCGTCGCGAAAACAGGAACAGCGGGCGGGATGCTGCGAATTCGTCCTGTGCTCAGTGACGCTCCCGCAATCCGTCCTGTTTTCAGTCCGGGTTTGCCGGCCCTGGTCCTGCCCTAATCGACGACGATGCCGAGGTGGGACGCGAGAATCGGGGCGAGCAGGCTTAGCTGGGAGTCGTCGATGATCGCACCGCGGAGACCGTCGATGCCGTGGATGGCACTGAAGTCGCTCGAGCGCAGGTCGACGTCCGTGAGCCGGGCATTCGCGAGGTCGAGGGTGCCGACGCGGCAGTTGCGCAGTTCGAGTCGCTGCACTGTGGCGCCCCCGAGGTCGAGCTCCTCGATGATGCAGTTGGAGATGAGCACGTCGGTGAGCTGCGAATTGCGCAGGTTCACGAAGCCGAGCTTGCAGCCATCGAGGCGGACGGATCGCATCCCGGCCTCGTACACCTCGACCGAACCGAGCCGGGAGCGTTCGACCCGCACATCACGCCAGGTCGAGCGAGGCGCGGTGAATACCGCCGCGTTGACGTCAAGGAGGAGGCACTCCGACAGGGTCACGCCGCGCAGTTTGGCCTCGTCGAAGGACACGGACTGGAATTCGCATTCGAGGAAGCCGGCGCCGGTGAGGTCCCGTCCGCCCAGGTCGGTTCCGAGGTAGCGCAGACCGTCCAGGCTGTCGCCGGCGCGAAGGGTTGACCCGTCGTCTTCGGCAAGATCGACCAGGTTCACGGGGTCGATCTGAGGGCTGCGCGTGGGACGTCTCGCCACGACTAGGTGGCCGAGACGGGCGCGAGCACGAAAACCGGAATGATCCGCTCCGTCTTTGCCTGGTAGTTGGCGTAGTCGGGGAAGGCCGCGACGGCGCGCTCCCACCATTCGGCCTTCTCCGCTCCGGTCAGCTCCCGCGCGAGCATGTCCTGCTTCCTGGGTCCGTCCTGCAGTTCGACCAGCTGGTGGGCGCGCACGTTCGCATACCAGGCCGGGTTTTTCGGGCTGCCGCCGAGCGACGCGACGACGGCGTAACGACCGTCGTGCTCGACGCGCATGAGCGGCGCCTTGCGCAGCTTGCCCGATTTCGCCCCGACGCTGGTCAGCACGACGACGGGCAACCCTCGGAGGGTCGTTCCCTCCGTGCCGCCGGAGCGTTCGTACAAGTCGACCTGGTCGGAAACCCACCGCGCCGGGCTGGGGCCGTATTCACCGATGAGAGGCATATCCATCACAACGCTTCTTTCTGACCGAGCATTCCGGGCACCCTATCGCCGCGAGCGTGGCCGGTGGGGCACATAGCGCGGGATGTACCGGCCGAGCAACACCGCGCCGACGAGGCCGAGCAGGCCCACCACGCCGCTGGCCACCGACACCGAGGCGAGCGCGGTCAGGCCGGAGACCGCCAGGGGAGCCGCCGCCCCGCCCAGGTCACCGGTGAAGCGCCACGCACCGAGGAACGGCGCCGGATGTGCCTTCGGGGCGAGGTCGGCGCCGAGGGTCATCAGGATGCCGCTGCCGATCCCGTTCGCGAGCGACAGGAACATGGCCACCGCGATGAACCACTCGACGTTGCTGGGCAGATCGTGGGTCACGGCGAGGACCAGATGCCCGACCCCCAGCCCGATCATCGACGGCAGGGCGCTCCAGATGCGCCCGAAGCGGTCCATGATCTGGCCGCTCGCGTAGAACAGGGCAAAGTCGATGCCGCCGGCGATGCCGATGATGAGCGCGGTGTTCGGCTCATTGATCCCGATGCTCACCGCCCAGAGGGGCAGGATGACGGTGCGGCTGGCCCGCATGGCGCCGATCAGCCCAGCGCCGGTGCCGAGTCGGGCGAGCACCCCGCGGTGGTTCCAGATCGTGCGGAAGAGACCGTGGGACTCCTCAGCCGCCAGCTCCTCGCCGGCGCTGCGCATCGAGCCGTCCGGCGCAACGGACAGCTGTGGCGGTCCGAACGTACTCGCCGGGTCCGGAAGCAGTAAAAGCATGGCGGCGGCGCCCATGCAGCAGATGACGAAGACCCAGAATACGGACTGCGTGGTGCCGGTCAGGTAGATGAGTCCGGCCGAAATGAACGGCCCGACGAACCAGCCGGCACGGAAGATGCCGCCGAGGGTGGAGAGCGCCCTGGCCCGATACGCCACCGGAACGTAGCTGGTCATGAAGGCGTGCCTGGCCAGCGCGAAGACGGCGGTGGCGAGCCCGACCAGGAAGATGCCGATCCCGAGAACGAAGGGACTCGGTGCGACGATGCAGATGAGCACGGCGATGATCGTGAGCATGGATGCCCAGATCATCGAGTTGCGCTCGCCGATCCTGGACACCACCCAGCCGCTGGGGATGTCGCCGATCAGCTCGCCCACCATGACCATCGCGGCGATCAGCCCGGCGAGGGCGAGTGAGGCACCCAGGTTGTGGGCGACAATCGGAATCAGCGGGATGATGGCACCTTCGCCGACCGAGAAGAGCAACGTCGGCAGGAACGCTGCGAGTGCGACGGAGCGCAGGCGGAAGGGGCGCTCGGCGTTACTCATGGCTTACCGATGCTACGCCAGCCCGGCCCGGAGCGAAGATCGAGCCGCACAGGCTGCGTGCGGACCGGGCCGGTAGGCTGGGGTTCGACATGATTGAGCTGGATTTCTCGGAGCAGATCGCCGCACTGCGGGCCACGTTTGACGACATCCGGTCGGTGATCGACATCGATCGGCTGCGCACCGACATCGCCGACCTGAGCGAACAGGCCGGGGCACCCGACCTGTGGGACGATACCGACCGCGCCCAGAAGGTCACCAGCGCCCTCAGCCATCGCCAGTCTGAGCTTGCGCGCATCGAAAGCATCGAGTCCCGCCTCGACGACCTCGAGATCATGGTCGAACTCGCCAACGACGAGGGCGACCAGGAGTCCGCCGACGAGGCCGCCGCCGAGCTCGCCGGCCTGCAGAAGGTGCTCGGCGAGCTGGAAGTGCACACGCTCCTCAACGGCGAGTTCGACGAACGCAACGCCGTGATCACCATTCGTGCCGGCGCCGGGGGAGTGGATGCGGCGGACTTCGCCGAGATGCTCCTGCGCATGTACCTGCGCTGGGCCGAGCAGCACGACTACCGCACGAGCGTGCTTGACATCAGCTACGCCGAAGAGGCCGGCATCAAGTCGGCGACCTTCGAGGTGGACGCTCCCTACGCCTTCGGCACGCTGAGCGTCGAGGCCGGAACCCACCGCCTGGTGCGGATGAGCCCGTTCAACTCCGCCGGAAAGCGCCAGACCTCGTTCGCCGCGGTCGAGGTCGTGCCGTTGATCGAGCAGATGGACGTCATCGAGGTCCCCGACAACGACATCCGCATCGACGTTTTCCGGTCGAGCGGACCCGGCGGCCAGTCGGTCAACACGACCGACTCCGCCGTGCGGATCACCCACCTCCCCACGGGTATCGTCGTCAGCTGCCAGAACGAGAAGAGCCAGATCCAGAACCGGGCGGCCGCCATGCGCGTGCTCCAGTCACGACTGCTCCTGCTGCAGCGCGAGCAGGAGGCCGCCACCAAGAAGGAGTTCGCCGGCAACATCACGGCGAGCTGGGGCGACCAGATGCGCAGCTACGTGCTCGCGCCGTACCAAATGGTCAAGGACCTGCGCACCAACTACGAGGTCAACAACCCCACCCAGGTGTTCGACGGCGACCTGGACGGATTCATCGCCGCCGGCATCCGCTGGCGCAAGCAGGCACCCCAGGACTAAGACGACCGTCGACGCCCAGTCGTGCGGTTCGGTATGTCGCAGTCGCGAAATTTCGGATGCGTGCTTAGGCTCACAAGGACATGATTCGCTTTGACCACATCACCAAGAAGTATCCCGGGACGAGCCGGCCCGCCCTGAACTCCATCGACCTGGAGATCCTGCGCGGTGAGTTCGTCTTCCTCGTCGGTGCATCCGGCTCTGGGAAGTCCAGTTGCCTTCGCCTCGTGCTGAAGGAAGAGAAGCCGACCAGCGGCAGCATCCACGTGCTCGGCCAGGACCTGCGCTCGATCTCCAACCGCAAGGTGCCGTACTTCCGCCGCAACCTCGGTGTGGTGTTCCAGGACTTCCGCCTGCTGCCGAACAAGACTGTCTACGACAACGTCGCCTTCAGCCTGCAGGTCATCGGCAAGTCGCGCGGCTTCATTCAGGAGGCCGTGCCCGACACGCTCAAGATGGTGGGGCTGGCCGAGAAGGCGCAGCGTCTGCCGCACGAGCTGTCGGGCGGCGAGCAGCAGCGTGTGGCCATCGCCCGCGCCATCGTGAACAAGCCACAGATCCTCCTCGCCGATGAGCCGACCGGAAACCTCGACCCGACGACCAGCGCCGGAATCATGGCCCTCCTCGCCAGCATCAATGCCGGCGGCACGACCGTGGTCATGGCCACCCACGAGGCCGGCATCGTCGACCAGATGCAGCGCCGGGTGATCGAACTCGCCGGCGGCGAGATCGTGCGCGACGAACGCCAGGGCGGATACGGCGCTACCGCCGCCATCCGAACCTCACAGGGCAGGCGAGCCGCAGGGCCACCGGCCGATGCCCCCCGGGAGCTGGCCCACGCTTTAGCGGCGCCGAACCCGGCAGCCGTCGCGGCCGCGCAGGTGCCGGTGGGAGTGACCGCCGCAGACACCGGGATGCCCGTGCCGCACGTCGAGCCGGAGCGGGTAGCCGAGCCCGAAGGCACCCCAGAGCCGGACCTCGGCCCGGCCATGACCCGCCCGGTGTTGCCGGTGACCCAGCACGACGCTCCGGAGCAGCTCACGCTGGCCGAGAAGCTCGGCCTTCGCGCGCCGGGGGAGAAACCCGACCCCGCCGAGGAACAGACTGTGGGGCCGACCCGATGAGGCTCGGACTGGTGCTCTCCGAGGCGGCCCACGGGCTGCGTCGCAACGCGTCGATGGTCGTCTCCGTCGTTCTCGTGACCTTCATTTCGCTCACCTTCGTGGGCGCCGCCATCCTGATGCAGATGCAAATCGGCCAGATGAAGAACTACTGGTACGAGAAGGCCCAGGTCGGCGTGTACATGTGCACCGCCATTTCACCCGGTGAAACCTGCACCGCCGGTGAGGCCACGAAAGACCAAATCGACGCGGTCAAGACGCAACTCGAATCGCCGACGCTTGCCCCGTTCGTCGACAAGTACTACTTCGAGACCCACGAGCAGGCCTTCAAGAACTTCAAGAAGCAGTTCGCCGGCAATCCGGTGGCCGAGTACGTCACAGCGGACCAGCTCAACCAGACCTTCTGGGTGAATCTGAAGGATCCGTCACAATCCGACGTGCTCGTGGAGAGCCTGTCAGGGGTCGCGGGGGTGGAGAACGTCGCCGACCAACGCAAGTATCTCGATCAGATCTTCTCCGTGCTCAACGCGGCCAGTTACACCGCGATCGGGATCGCCGGGCTCATGCTCGTGGCCGCAGCGCTGCTGATTGCGACGACGATCAGGCTCTCGGCGTTCTCGCGCAGGCGGGAGCTCGGCATCATGCGCCTGGTGGGGGCATCCAACCGGTTCATCCAAACCCCGTTCATCCTGGAAGGCGTGTTCGCGGCGTTGCTCGGTTCGTTGCTCGCGGGCGGCGCGATCGTGGCAATCGTGAACTGGTTCGTGCAGGGCTATCTGGGCGCGCGTCTCAAGGGGTTCTCGCTCGTCGGCATCGACGACGCGCTCGTCGTGCTGCCGATCCTGCTCGTGGTCGGTGCGGTGCTCGCGGCGTTCTCCGCCAACTTCGCCATTACGCGCTATCTCAAGGTCTAGGACTCAACGCCCGAGCCTCCACGTCTGGCGGGCCCCGGGCGGGGCCACGCTAGACTGATGGGCTGCCCGGCGTTCGGCCGGGCATTCAGCACAACCGATCGAGGAGCAAGCCGTGCCCAGGGAAAGTGGCGAGAAGGTCGTAGCGACCAACCGCAAGGCTCGCCACGACTATCTCATCGAGGATACGTTCGAGGCCGGGATGGTCCTGAGCGGCACCGAGGTGAAGTCGCTGCGCGCGGGTCGGGCGTCGCTCGTCGACGGCTATGCGTTCATCGAGTCCGGTGAGGCGTGGCTCGACGCCGTGCACATCCCGGAGTACTCGGGCGGCAGCTGGACCAACCACCCGCCGCGCCGCAAGCGCAAGCTCCTGCTGCACAAGCAGGAGATCGTGAAGATCAGCCACAAGACCAAAGAGGGTGGCTACACTCTCGTCCCGCTCAAGATCTACTTCAAGGATGGCCGGGCAAAGGTCGAGATCGCGGTCGCCAAGGGCAAGAAGGAATACGACAAGCGCCAGGCCCTCCGGGAGCGCCAGGACAAGCGCGAATCCGATCGCGCGATGTCCGCACGCCGAAACCTGGGCGATTAGGAACCACGGGAACGCCCGCGCAGCCCGCCCATGGGTGCGCGTGGGCCGGGCCTCTGGCGCCAGCGTGGAACCCGGCGCATAATCGGAGGAAATCGCTATGTGTCGTCGGCAGACAGGGAGCCCGATCCATGACTGGCTGGAATACGGAGACCCTGGCTCGCTCGGCGGGAGCCGGAGCCGTCACGATCGTGTCCGGTGCGGCTTTCTGCGTCTGCGGGCCGGCCGGCGACATCGAGGCCGATCGACCTCACGGTGTCTTCTTCCAGGACACCCGGATCGTCTCCACCTGGGCCATGTCGATCAATGACGCGCCCGTCGAGCCGCTCTCGGCTTTGACCCCGCAACCGTATCGGGCAGTCTTCGTCGGCCGTGCCGGGCATACTCCCGGCCGCGCGGACACGCCCCTTGTGGTCGAACGTGAGCGACGCGTGGGAAACGGGATGCGTGAAGACATCACGCTCCGCAACTACTCACGGGCGGCCATCGAATGCACGGTCGATTTCGAGATCGAGGCCGACTTCGCGGATGTCTTCGAAGTCAAGGACGGACGGCCGCGCTCGAAATGGGACCAGTCGAGCTGGCACGATGCGGATCGTCTCATGGTCGAGTCGACCTTCAAGAACGAACGCCGCGGCGTCAGCGTGCGCGCCCCCGGCGCCTCCATCACGAACCATCGCCTGACGTACAAAATAGCGGTTCCGGCTCACGGACAGTGGTCGACGAGCATTAATGTGACGCCAATGCTCGCCGGCCAGGAAGTCGCCGTCACGTTTCCAACCGACCAACCGCTGCACGAGTCGGAGCCGGAGCGCAGGTTCGTCGCCTGGCACTCCCGGATTCCCATCGCCACCCTCGAGGACGAGGAGATCGAGGGGGTGATCAACCGCGGTCAGAAAGACCTCGGCTCGCTCCGGATCTTCGACCCGAGTCATCCGGCGCGCGAAGTCGTCGCGGCCGGGGCGCCGTGGTTCATGGCGCTGTTCGGTCGCGACTCGCTCCTCACGTCGCTGATGGCGCTCCCCGTTGACCCGTCGCTGGCGTTGGGAACCCTGCAGACCCTGGCCGATCTGCAGGGGAGCACGGTCACACCCCTGACCGCGGAGGAGCCCGGCCGTATCCTGCACGAGGTCCGCCTCGGGGTGGATGCGACGGTGGCGCTGGGCGGGGGGAACGTGTACTACGGCACCGCGGATGCCACGCCCCTTTTTGTCTTCCTCCTGGGGGAACTGACCCGGTGGGGCCTCGCGACGGAGGAGCTCGCCGCCCTGCTGCCTCACGCCGACCGTGCGCTGGAGTGGATTGACAAGTACGGCGACCGTGATGGCGACGGGTTCGTCGAATACGAACGGACGCACGAACTGGGGCTCGTGAACCAGGGTTGGAAGGATTCCTGGGACGGGATCAATTTCGCCGACGGGACCCTGGCCGAACCGCCGATCGCGCTTTGCGAGGTGCAGGGCTACGTGTACAGCGCCTACATCGCCCGCGCTCTCCTGGCCAAGGCCATCGGTCGCGGCGAGGAGGTGCAGCACTGGGCGGACAAGGCCGCCCGGCTGAAGACCAAATTCAACGAAAGCTTCTGGTTGCCGGATCGCGGGTACTTCGCGATAGCCCTCGACCGTCACAAGCGACCGGTCGACTCGTGCGCCTCCAACATGGGCCACTGCCTGTGGAGTGGAATCGTCGACGAGGACAAGGCGCCGTTCGTTGCCGAGCGGCTCCTGTCGCCGGAGATGTTCACCGGCTGGGGCGTGCGCACGCTGGCCTCGAACATGGGCGCCTACAACCCGGCGAGCTATCACAACGGATCGGTCTGGCCCCACGACAACGCCCTGATTGCCGCTGGCCTGATGAGGTACGGCTTCGTGGAGGAGGCGCAGAAGGTCATCTTCGGAATACTGCAGGCGGCGAACTTCTTCGACGGCCGGCTGCCCGAGCTGTTTTGCGGCTTCGACCGGGCCCTGTACCCGGAGCCGGTGCCATATCCGAACTCGTGCTCCCCGCAGGCGTGGGCGGCGGCGACGCCGTTCTACCTCATCCGCACCCTCCTGCGGTTCGATCCGTGCGTGCCCAGCAATCGCGTGTGGCTGGCTCCCGCGCTGCCGCACGACTTCGGTCACCTGCGCGTTGAGAACGTGCCGCTGGCCGGCTCCCGGGTCTCCATCGAGGTGTCGAAGCAAGGCGTCGTCGTCGCCGGCCTGCGCGATGACCTGATCCTGGAGCGTGAGCCGCGTTCGATCTCGGAAGAAATCCGGGACCTGTGCAGGTGAATGATGCGAATCGGTCTGATCGCCCCGCCCTGGATTCCGGTACCGCCGCCCGCCTACGGCGGAATCGAAGCGGTGGTCGACACCCTGGCGTTGGCGCTCGCGCGGGCCGGCCACGAGGTGCTGCTCGCCGCGTCCGGTGACAGCACGTGCGCCGTGGAACGCGTCCCGGGGTTCCCGCCGTCCGATTTTTCCACCGTGGGGGCGACCCTCCAGGAGCTACGCCATCTCCTCCAGGCGTATCCGGCCATGGCGGGTGTTGACGTCATCCACGATCACACCACGGCAGGGCCGTTCCTTCCACACCGCGGCCTTGCCACGCCCCTGGTCGCGACAGCTCATGGCCCGTTCATCCCGGCCATGCTCGACGTCAGCCGGGCAATGCCCCCGGACGTGTCGATCGTTGCGATCTCGCACAGCCAGGCAGCCACGGCCGACGGGGTGCGGATCGCCCGTGTGATCCACCACGGAATCGATGCGGCGCGGGTGCCCGTCGGGCTGGGGCGTGGTGGGTATGCCTGCTTCCTTGGCCGCATGCATCCGAACAAAGGCGTGCGCGAGGCGATCCAGATCGCTCGCCGCGCCGGGGTTCCGCTGAGGATCGCCGCGAAGATGAGGGAGCCCGTCGAGATGGACTACTTCACCACGATCATCCGCCCCCTCCTGGGCGCGGACACGGAATTCCTGGGTGAGTTGAATGTCTCCGACAAGTACGAGATGCTCGGCGGGGCCATCGCCCTCCTGAACCCGATCCAATGGGACGAGCCGTTCGGCATGGTGATGATCGAGTCGCTCGCCGCCGGAACGCCCGTGGTGGCGACACCCCGCGGGTCGGCGCCGGAGATCATCGACGACGGCTGGACCGGGCTTCTCCGGACCGGGGAACACGAGCTGGCGGAGGCAATCCAGAGGGCGCCAACGCTGGATCGGAACTTGTGCCGTATGGCCGTGGAGGAGCGCTTCAGCGCCGAGCGGATGGCGGCGAAGCACGTGGAGCTCTATTCAACATTGCTTCACCCGGTGCGGGCATAGAACGGCACATACTTGTGTTGTACAGTAAAGGTCGCAGCCGGGTCGCAAGATTGCGGGTGCGAATTTGGAAACTCAACAGCGTGTGACAGCAACATCCTGACCGTCGATTTCGGCGCGCCAGGTGAACATGGGGATGATCGGTTTCGACATTGTTTGCGCAATTGTGAGAAGCGGGTCGAGGATGCAGGGTTATCTCGTAAACGATCTCTGCAAAACAATAAGTGCCAATTCAAAGCGCACTGACTTCGCTCTCGCTGCCTAAGCGAAAGCACTAAAGAAGTCCGCCAGACCGGGAATGCTCTCTACCCGGATCCTGACGCCATTTAGAGAGATTGCTTCTACATTGAGCCGCGGGGTGTAGAGGGACTTAAACGAAGGCTGGGCTCGTCGGAGTAGATGCCAGTGGCAAATTCCGGGGCCGAGTAAAGCGACTTCACTGGATACACCCGTAGAAGGCATATGACCACAGCAGTGGACCGGGGTTCAATTCCCCGCATCTCCACCACCGGTGGCTGTCACACGTTGTTGAAGAAGAAGAGGGTCCGGCGCCGCGAGGTTCCGGGTCCTCTTTTTTGTGCCTTCCAGGCACCGGCGAACAGGGCCTGTTCGATGTCCAGGCCGAGCTCGTTGGGCACGACGGTTGCGAACCAGCGCTCCTCCTTCTGCACGGTCCGGGAGATGGCGCCGTTCTTCATCACTGGCTCACCCCACCGCAGGTCAGCGGTGAGTACGGCGTCGGCAGAGGAGCACTCGCAGCGTTGCAGTCGCAGCTCGAGCCGGCTCGGGTCGTCCGACCGCCGGGGGCCGAGAAGCAGTGCCGATCCCGATGCCAACCCCGTCACGAGTGGCCGCGCGGTCGCTGCCGCCACGCTCGCGGTCCTGTTGACGGAATACCACTCGCCACACACTTCGCAGAACGGGACATCAGCGAAGGTTGCCACGCTGCCGGCCACCGAGTACAGCACGACGACAGCCGCGTCGACGACCACGGCCAGCACTCCGAGGATGCCGAGATGTTCGAACAGCACGGCAGAAAGAACGCGTGACGATTCCCGAACGATTCCGTCCTGAAGCAGCCCGATGAGCGCAAGAGTACCCCACGCCACGACGCCCCCCAGCACACCGAACGTCACCACGACGCCCAGGTTGCGGCACTTTGACGCTCGCGCGACGCTCGCGAGGGTGCGTCCGAAACTCGTACCGAGCAGGAACGGATACCCGAACGCGATGCCCAGCATGACGAGCACGATGCCCGCGGCAAGCGCCACACCGCCGACCGTCCCGACCATGCCCTGCGCCACGAGCCATCCGACAGCCGAACGGCCAAAGCTGCCTGCCCCTTCCGCGAGCCAGTAGGTGAGCCAGCCGCCCCAGTAGCCGACGAACCCGATCACGCTCCCGCCGCCGACCGCCAGGCCGAGCATGATGCCGATCGCGCGCGGGGGGCACGCGCCGCTCAACCGGTACTCGCGGATCCACGCTGCGCGACGTACGTCGGGAAGATCCGGCCTCGGCATGTCGACACCTTCCTTAGCGCCTCACCCGAACTGTAGGCCCGACGGAGCAGCCCGGGAAGTGCATAAAAGGCCCGAAACCGTGAGGATTCGGGCCTTCTATATTGGCGAAGGGGGCCAGAACGCTAGACGCCGGCGCCGGCGAGCCAGAGGTCGGGGCCGAAGATCTCGTAGTGGATCCGCTCGGCCGGCACGCCGGAAGCGAGCGCCTGGGACCGGAGGCTCCGCATGAACGGCAACGGGCCGCAGAGGTAGACCGAGGCGTTGTCGGGGATGGTGACGCCGTCGAGGGACATGAAGCCCTCGTGGGCGCCGTCGCTTGGGATCTCGAGCCACAGCTCCAACTCGGCAGCTTCCAGGAGCGCGACATCTTCGTTCATCTGGTCGCGCAGCGCCCAGCCCTCGAGCTTGCTCTCGGCGTGCAGCACCAGTACCTCGCGCTTGGAGTCGCTCTCCACGAGCGAGCGCAGGATCGACGCGCTGGGCGTGCAGCCGATTCCCGCGGACGCCAGGATGAGCGGGGTGTCGCCCTCTGTGAGCGTGATGTCACCGCACGGGTTGGAGAGGATCAACGTGTCCCCGATCTGCACGTCGCGGTGGAGAGCAGGGGAAACCTCACCGTCGGCATCCAGCTTCGTGGTGAAGACGCGGGTGGTGGCCGTTCCGGCCGAGAGCGAGTACTGGCGCACCTGGCGGATGCCGTCGGGCATTCCAACCGTGACGCTCACGTACTGGCCGGGCAGGGCGGGCGAAACGGGAGTGTCGTCGGCCGGCTCGAGCGTGAAGGTGAGCGCGTCGGTGCCGGCTGCTTCCTTGCCGATGACGACCCACGGGGCCAGCGGCTTGTCGCTCGCGGCGCCGGCGTAGAGGCCCTTCTCGAGCTTGATCAGGGCGTGGGCCATGAGCCAGTAGACCTCGGTCCAGGCGCCGGCGATTTCCGCGGTGATGACGTCGCTGAGTTCGTCGGCGATGGCCTCGAACAGGTACTTGTAGACGACGTCGTACTGCTCCGGCTGGATGTCCAGCGAGACGTGCTTGTGGGCGATGCGGGAGAGCATGGCCTCCGGCGTGGTGTCCGGGTTCTTCACCAGGTGCGTCGCGAAGACGGCTATGCTCCCGGCCAGGGCCTGCTGCTGCGACCCGTTCTTCTGGTTGGAGCGGCTGAAAAGACCGTCGAACAGCTCAGGATGCGCCCCGAACAGCCGGCCGTAGAAGTTCTTCGCAATTGCCGGCATGCGCTCGCCCACGAGGGGGAGAGTGGCTTCAATGAGGGGGAGGGACTGGGTCGAGAGCATACTGTCTCCTTTGTTTCCAAGTGGTCCCTTGAAAGTAGCATTTCAAATGCTTATTTATCGGCAGTTTTCTACACGCCGTAGAAAAAGCTACCGGAGCGACGGGGTCTACGACAGGGCGCGAACGCCCAAGGACACTGGCACGGGGCCCGATGGCCGGCGCTGGGAGAGGACCGAAATCACGGCGCCGTCGAGTTCGGCGTAAAAGGCCTCCCGGGCGCGTCGCAGGGCGAATCGCAGGCCACACCCCTCGTGCAGAGGGCACTTCCCGTCGGGTGTTTCGCAGTCAGCCAGGTCGGTTCGGGTGTCGAGCTGGCGCAGGAGCGAGCCCACCGAGGCCGTCCGTCCCTGCGCGCTGATCCGCACCCCTCCGAAGCGCCCGCGGACAGCCTCGACGAGGCCCAATTCACGGAGCCGGGCGACGGCCTTGCTGACATGGTTGTACGGCGTCGCGACGCCGTCGGAGATGGTGCGCGAGGTGAGCAGTTCACCCTCCGGCGCGGCAGCCAGGAGCATCACGACGCGCAGGCACACATCGGAGAAAGCGTTGATCCTCATGGCTCAACAGTAGGCGGAGAGTCAGCGCGCGGCGCCGGCGAGCGTTCCGGTGACGGCGCCGGCCGGGTCGCCGATCACGCAGGATGCGGCGTGGTCGCCCGCGGTCCAGTCGGGTTCGGTCGGCGTGAAGTAATGGAAGTCCAGCTCAGAGGCGTCGTAGGAAATCCCGGCGAACGCGTCGAACCGGCTTGTGCAGCCGTCCTCCGCGGCCGCGACGACCGCGTCGTCGCCGGGATACGCGTCGCCGGGGATGGTGATCTCAGCGAAGACCTCGTCATCGTGCTTCTCGCTGCAGGGAAGCGTCCGCACTCGGACAGCTCCGCCGGCGGGATCGTTGAGACAGTCGCCCACCCGGAGGTTCGTGACATCCGTCTCGCGGCCCGCGACCGGAGCCGGGCTGCTGACGGTCGTCTCCGGCGCGGGAACAAGGTCGCTGATCATGCTGCAGCCGGAGAGCGCCAGGCCGGCCACGGCCAGGAGAACCGCGGCAATCGGGAGACGTGCGGCGCTGATGAGCATCCTGCGGCGCCTAGCGCGCGGTGGCGTCTGCTGCGCCGCCGCCGAGCGCCTCGAGCGTCGCCTGATGCAGCAGCCCGTTGGTGGCGAGGGCGCTGCCATGCCAGGGGCCCTCCTGCCCGTCGATGGAGGTGAACCGTCCGCCCGCCTCCTGCACGATGGGCACGAGCGCGGCCATGTCGTAGGGCTGGAGGTCGAACTCCCCGGCGATGTCGAGGTGCCCCTCAGCGAGCAGCATGTATGACCACATGTCGCCGTACGCGCGCGTGCGCCAGACCTGGCGGGAGAGGTCGATGAGGGAGTCGAGGCGGCCGGCCTTGTCCCATTGCTGGATGCTGTTGTAGCTAAGGGATGCGTCGGCGAGCGTCGCCACGGCGGAGACCCGCATTTGCGTCGGCGCGGCGTTGGGGTTGTGCTCGTCGCTCATCCAGGCGCCGTTGCCGGTGGTCGCCCACCAGCGCTTGCCGAGCGCGGGGGCGCTGACCACGCCGACGACCGGAACGCCGTCGACGGCCAGAGCAATGAGTGTCGCCCAGATCGGGATTCCGCGCAGGAAGCCGGCGGTGCCGTCGATCGGGTCGATGATCCACTGCCTGGTGCTCGAGCCCTCGGCGCCGAATTCCTCGCCGAGGATTCCGTCGGCGGGTCGTTGTTCAGCGAGCAGGGCGCGGATGGCCTTCTCGACGGCCTGGTCGGCATCCGTCACCGGCGTGCGATCCGGTTTCGTCGTGACCACGAGGTCCATCGCGGTGAACCGCTCGCGGGAGATCGCATCCGCCGCGTCGGCGAGCTGGATCGCGAGTTCAAGGTCGTCGGCCAGGGAGAGGTTTTGGGGCTCGTTCACCCTCCCAAGGATAGTAATTCGGGGGCGACTCTCCGCTGCGCGCGCTCGATTGGCGTGGATCGTGTTTGGGGTGTTATTGTTGGTCTTCGGTTCGGGTTCTCCCCGAACCGAACGTATGCACCTCTAGCTCAATTGGCAGAGCAACTGACTCTTAATCAGTGGGTTC
>DMKW01000178.1:2678-4756 GCA_003454135.1 Microbacteriaceae bacterium | reverse complement strand
GACCGGCTTCGACCCGAAGTGTCGGTCACGGCCGAGCAGCTGCTCGACATCCGTTCGGCCGGCGGCACGGTGACGGATGCCGGGGTGCGCGACAACGTGTCGATCGCCATCCGCTACATCGAGTCCTGGCTGCGCGGCGTTGGCGCTGCGGCAATCGACAACCTCATGGAGGACGCCGCCACGGCCGAGATCAGCCGCTCGCAGATCTGGCAGTGGATCTACCAGGACACCGTGACCGCGGAGGGAACGGCTATCACGCGGCCGCTCATCGAGCGTTACATCGCCGAGCTCGGGCTCACCGGTGGCCGGTTCGACGACGCGATCGAGGTGTTCCGCACGGTCGCGCTGCAAGAGGAGTTCCCGACCTTCCTCACGGTGGCCGCCTACCCGCACTACCTCGTGGAGGATGCGGCCGGCGCTCCCCGCGAACGTGTAGGGGCCGCCGCCTGAGGCAGCCGCCGCGCGGGTCAGCCGCCGCGGCATCCGTAACTGTGCCCGTTTGTCAGTACTGTGCCCGCTCGAGGGGGCACACAATCGACAAACGGGCACAGTTGCGTGCGCGGAGCACGCGGGTCGTGGCGCCCTACGACTCGCGCGAGCGGTGGATGAGCTTCGAGAGCACGATCGCGCTGCGGGTGTGGTCCACGTTGGGGGCGACACGCACGCGTTCGAGAGCGAGCTCGAGCGAGGGGATGTCCCGCGACCGCATGTGCACGATCGCGTCGGCGCTGCCCGTGACGGTGCCGGCATCCACCACTTCCGGCACTCCCGAGAGGATGCGCCGCAGCTCCTCCGGCGCGACGGTGCCGCGGCAGAAGAGCTCGACGTACGCCTCCGTGCCCAGTCCATCGACGGCCGGGTCGACCTGGATCGTGAACCCCCGGATGACCTTGTCGGCCACGAGCCGGTCGACGCGCCGTTTCACTGCGGAGGCGGAAAGGCCGATCACTTCGCCGATATCGCCGTATCCGGCGCGTGCGTTTTGGCGCAGGAGGTCGATAATGCCATAGTCGAGGCTGTCCATGACCCTACTGTACGGTGTTTAGTTGTGCCGTATGGCGCGATTACAGCGATTTTGTGCGCCCCACGCGCTGAATGTTCCGATGTGTGCGTGTGAGACTGGAACGACCCCACACCCCGATCTCCAAAGGAGCCCTCGTGTCGGCCACTATGCCTGCAACGAACGTCGCCACCACCACCCGCCGTGCGACCAAGCGCACCGTGCTGATGTGCCGACCCGACTACTTCACGGTCGTCTATCGCATCAACCCGTGGATGGACCCGCGCCTGCCCACCGACACGAACCTCGCGGTTCGACAGTGGGAGACGCTCTACCAGACCTACCTCGACCTCGGCTTCGACGTGCAGCTCATCGACCCGATCGACGGGCTTCCCGACATGGTCTACGCCGCCAACGGCGGATTCGTCATCGACAACATCGCCTACGGCGCGAGCTTCACCTACAAGGAGCGCCAGCCGGAGGGCCCCGCCTACATGGAATGGTTCCGCAAGAACGGGTTCGACGTGCGCGAACCAGCGAACATCAACGAGGGCGAGGGCGATTTCCTGCTCGTCGGCGACCTGATCCTCGCCGGCACCGGCTTCCGCAGCGCGTCGAACAGCCACAAGGAGATCGCCGAGATCTACGGCCGCGAAGTCGTGACCCTCGAGCTGGTCAACCCCAGTTTCTATCACCTCGACACGGCCGTCGCCGTGCTGGATGAGACGAACATCGCCTACCTGCCGTCGGCGTTCAACGGCGAAGGGCTTGCCATTCTGCGCGAGAGGTTTCCGGATGCCGTGCTCGTCAACGAGGAGGACGCGTCCGTTCTCGGCCTCAACTCCTTCAGCGACGGTTACAACGTCGTGATCGCCTCCCGCGCGAAAGACTTCGAGCGCCAGCTGCGCGAGCGTGGATACAACCCCATCGGCGTCGACCTCTCCGAGCTGCTGCTCGGCGGTGGTGGGGTCAAGTGCTGCACGCTGGAGTTGCGGCGATGAGTGGTATTTCGGGGGCGGCAGCAGCAGTGTCGCCGGCCTCCGCCCATAGAGGCCCGACCGCACCCGAGGCCGACGAC
>DMKW01000178.1:0-2451 GCA_003454135.1 Microbacteriaceae bacterium | reverse complement strand
GCCAGGTTGCGGGGTGTTGGTGAGAGTAGCGCGTCCGCGCAGTTGATCGAGCTCGAGAACGCCCACATTGCGCACACCTATCACCCGCTTCCCGTGGTCGTGGCGACCGCGGACGGCGCCTGGGTGACCGATGTCGATGGACGCAAATACCTCGACTGCCTCGCGGCATACTCCGCCGTCAACTTCGGGCACGGGCATCCGCTGCTCGTCGCGGCGGCGAAGGCGCAACTCGACCGAGTCACGCTCACCAGTCGTGCGTTCCACAACGACCAGCTCGGCCCGTTCGTCGCGGCGCTGGCGAAGCTCGCCGGCAAAGACATGGTCATCCCGATGAACACGGGAACCGAGGCGGTCGAATCCGGCATCAAGGTCGCGCGCGCCTGGGGCTACCGCGTCAAGGGCGTCGAGCCCGAGAACGCCAACATCGTCGTGGCCGAGGGCAACTTCCACGGTCGCACCATCACGGTCGTCGGTTTCTCGAGCGACCCCGTCGCTCGTCGTGACTTCGGTCCATTCACGCCGGGCTTCCGCTCGGTGCCCTACGGGGATGCGGCGGCGCTCGAGGCGGCGATCGACGACAACACCGTCGCCGTTCTGCTCGAGCCCATCCAGGGCGAGTCGGGCATCCGCGTTCCTCCGGCCGACTACCTGCCGGCCGTACGCGAGATCACGAGGAGGCACAACGTGCTCTTCATCGCGGATGAGATCCAGTCCGGCCTCGGACGCACCGGGGCCACGTTCCAGTGCGACAACGTTGGCGTCGTTCCCGACCTGTACCTGCTCGGCAAGGCGCTCGGCGGCGGAATCGTGCCAGTCTCCGCGGTCGTGGGCAACGCCGACATCATCGGGGTTCTCGGATCGGGTGAGCACGGGTCGACGTTCGGCGGCAATCCGCTCGCGGCCGCCGTCGGCCGAGCCGTGATCGGTCTGCTCGAGACGGGTGAATTCCAGGAGCGCTCACGCACCCTGGGGTTGCGACTGCACGCGTCACTCGATCGCCTGGTCGGCAAGGGCGTGCTCGCCGTCCGTGGGGTCGGCCTGTGGGCGGGAATCGACATCGACCCGCAGCTCGCCACCGGGCGTGAGGTGTGCGAACTGCTCGTATCGCGCGGCGTTCTCGCGAAGGACACCCACGGATCCACCATCCGGCTCGCGCCGCCCATCGTGGTGGAGGGTGCGGATCTGGACTGGGCGGTGGAACAGCTCGAGGCCGTGCTCGAGGAGCTGGGCGCCGCGAAGTAGTTCTGCGTCTGCAGACCCCGCATGGCAGAGGACGCGTTAGCGGTAATCTCATTGTTGCGCGACGATGGCCTGGATCGACGATGGGCCCGCGAGACGAATGGGTTGGAGGCGCGGTGACCGGCGAGGGCTCGCGCGACCCCCATGCCATGCGCAAGGCGCCGACGCTGTACGACGTTGCGGCACTCGCGGGCGTATCCCACCAGACGGTGTCCCGGTTGGTGAAGGGGCAGACGAACATCCGGCCAGAGATCCGCGACCGGGTCGAGGCCGCGATCGGGGCGCTCAACTACCGGCCCAACCGGGCCGCGCGCTCCCTCGCGACGAGTCGTTCGCATCGCATCGGCGCGCTCTTCTTCGACCGCTTCGATGAAGTTGGCCCAACGCGCAGTCTGCAGGCGGCGAGCGATCGCGCCCGAGAGGCGGGATACCTGCTCGACATCGTCGGCCTCGACCCCAGGGTCGAGGGCGAGATCAATCGCGCGATATCTCTCGTCGACCAGGGGGATGTCGCGGGCATCATGGTCTTCGCGCCCACGGAGAGCGTCGTCTCGGCTATCCAGCGCACGGACTTTCCCGTTCCCGTCTACGTCGAGTTCGACACCGTGCATCCCGTGCCGGCCGAACTGTTGACCGCTAATGCGGCCGGGACGCGCCTGCTCGTGCAACACCTCCTCGATCTTGGCCACCGCCGATTCTTCAACATTGCCGGCCCTCTCGACTGGTACGCGGCCCAGGCGCGATTCGTGATGTACGAGTCGATGCTGAGGGACGAAGGCGCGTTTTCGGGCGGCATGATCGAGGGCGACTGGGGATCGCAGTCAGGCTACGACGCCGCCATGCGGATGCCGCTCGACCAGGGCATCACGGGTGTCGTGGTCGCCAATGACCAGATGGCGCTCGGGGCGCTCAAGGCGCTCGAGGAGCGAGGCGTCCGGGTTCCCGAAGACATGAGCGTCGTCGGTTTCGACGACATCCCGGAGGCGCAGTTCCTGAAGCCGTCTCTCACGACTATCGGCCTGGATTTCGATCGGCAGGGCCGCATGGCGATGGACCAGTTGCTGTCCATGATCGACCCGAGAATCGCGGTGCTCCACAAGCAGCCGCTCGCCCCCGACCTCGTGGTGCGGAAGTCGTCTGGGCCTGCCGCCGGGCGCTGAATATCGCCGCGTCGTCGGTAACGAGTCGATAACAAAGCGAAAGCAAGTTGCC
>DMKW01000192.1:551-3459 GCA_003454135.1 Microbacteriaceae bacterium | reverse complement strand
AAGGGCATCGGCTTCGGCGCCCCGCTGCACAGCAAGGGCGACGACGTCAACCTGTTCGGCGAGGTGCTGCCGGAAGACCTGCACAAGTTCGGCCTCATCCCCGAATTCATCGGCCGCCTGCCCGTCGTCACGACGGTCACGCCGCTCGACCAGGTCGCTCTCATGGAGATTCTCACCAAGCCGAAGAACGCGCTCGTTCGCCAGTACCAGCGCATGTTCGAACTGGATGGCGTGGTGCTCGACTTCGAACAG
The DNA here is from genome assembly GCA_003454135.1 of Microbacteriaceae bacterium. GTDB lineage: Bacteria > Actinomycetota > Actinomycetes > Actinomycetales > Microbacteriaceae > Lacisediminihabitans. The sequence goes on along the minus strand of DMKW01000192.1, from coordinate 3,207 downwards.
GACGCTCTGGAGGCTATCGCCGACCTTGCCGTGCTGCGCCAGACCGGTGCCCGCGGGCTTCGATCGATCATGGAAGAAGTGCTCGGGCCGATCATGTTCGACGTGCCGTCGAGCGACGACATCGCCCAGGTGATCGTGACGCGCGCAGCGGTGCTCGAAAACGCGGCACCGACGATCGTGCCTCACAAGGCGATCCGCCAGGAGAAGTCGGCTTAGACCGCGGCGAATCGTGATTCGACGCTCGGCAACAGTGGCGCGATGAGCGAGATGACAAGCTAACCCGTCCAACCGAGGCGACGGCGCACCGTCTCCACTGCTTCGCGCGGAAATGGCGGCCAGCTTCCACTGAGGGAGCTTTCCGCGAGGTCCAGAAGGCCGCGGGCGCACTCCTCCAGCTCCGACGAGATCGCGCATTCGAGCGCGTGCGCAACTTCGGGATAGACGAGCTCGAAACGGCGTCGAGGGTCCAGGTTGTCGAGGCGGTCTTTGCCCGACGCTGGAAGTGCGGCAGCGAATACCGCGGTGAGATGGTCGACTCCTACACCGCGAACGGAGCCGCTCGCGCTCAGTCGCTCTCCGCGGCGAGCCCGCCCGACGCCGACGAGCAAAGCAGTAAGGAACACGGCGAAGTCGCGCGAAGGCTCCGATCCGTGTGGCGCTGGTTTCGCCGCGACCGCAGACATGACTTCCAAGACGCCACCATCGTCGTAGACCACCTCCCACGCGTTGGCAAAGAAGGTGCCGAGTTCTGTGAGGTCAACGACGGCGAACTCGATCACCGCACCGTCGGAATAGACGGCCTTGAACCCGTCGTGGTGCTCTCGAGCCGCAAGAACGAGGTCAGTAGATCGCGGCAGCCAGGAAAGATCCCCGCGCAGCGTTTCCTGCATCCCGCTCTCGCACACAACGGCAAAGTCGTGATCGGACCACTCATCCACACGGACGCGATCAGCGGTCGAGCCCATAAGCACGAGACCGGTGATGGCATCCCGCTCTCGGCAGACAAAGACGAGGCCTGCGATATACGAGTTGAATTCCTGGCTGATTTCGTCGGACGAACGGCGCTGTTCCATGGCGGCTGCCTTCTCGGGGTGGGCGAGGGGGAGATCGACTCCGAGTCGATGCTTCGGACGTGACGAGCTTAGCGAGCAAGTTCCATAGTTTATATAGTGCTGAACAAAGAAACTTGCTAGGCGAATGAGGATCCAACGACTGGGCTGTGGCCTTCTCGCGGCCAAGTGCAGCTAGTTCCCGCGTGCCGCGGGCGGCCTTACATTCCTCGAACGTGATCCTGTCTGGCACCGAACTTTTCTGCGATTGTGTCGTCGCATGATCAAGGACACCCCACCGCATGACGCCGATTCCTATGGCGCAGGTTCGGACGACGCCGATTTCGGCGACGCTTCTCTGGACGACGCGGCCGAATATCCCTACGAGCCTGTCTCGGCCGACCAATCTCCGGGTCCCGCGCTACCCTGGGGGCGCACTTCGCGTGAATCGCTTCTGCGCGCGCCGCGGTTTCTGCGCGACCACTGGCGCGGCGCGAGCCTCGTCGGCGCGGTGGTCGGCGTGATCCTCCTATCGGGCGCGACCGCGTGGGGTGTGAGCGTTGGCGTCAGCGCGTCCACGGCCGCGGCAGCGACGTCGGCCGCTGCTCCGGGAACCGGACTCGTGCCAGGCGGAGTCGCTGCGGGCGCGACGCGAGCGGCCGCACGCGGGCAGATCACCGCGATCGACGGCTCGACCTGGACGGTCACGACGGCGGCCGGCAAGGTGCTCACCGTGACGATCACGAGATCGACCCGATTCGGCACGGCGAAGGCACCCGCCACGGCGACCGACTTCTCGGTTGGGAGCGCGGTCGTGGTGATCGGCCATCGGTCGGCGAGCGAGCTCACCGCGACGCGCGTGGCGGCGCGCCCAGGCGCCGGCGGCGGCTCCGCATCGACTGGGAGTACGACGAGCTAGGCAGGGCCACGGGGTGCGGATTGGACCGTGTGCCGTGCGGACGGGCGGCTCTAGGCTGGTCACGACCCCGGCAGCCTCGAGAAAGACCGATAGCCATCATCCAGCCGATCACCGCCGGAATCGTCGCGGCCATCACGGGGTTCTCGAGCTCGTTCGCGATCGTGCTCGCCGGCCTCGCCGCCGTGGGGGCCACGCAATCGCAGTCCGCATCCGGTCTTCTCGTGATCTGCGTGGCGCAGGGCGTGCTCTCCATTGTTCTGAGCGCGGTGTACCGGGTTCCGCTCAAGTTTGCGTGGAGCACGCCGGGGGCAGCGCTGCTCGTCGCGACGGCGGGGGTCACCGGTCGATTCGCCGAGGCGGTCGCGGCGTTCGTGGTAGCCGCCGCCCTCATCGTGCTTGTGGGCCTGTGGCCGGCGCTCGAGCGGCTCATCGGCCGGATCCCGCGGCCGATCTCCAATGCCATGCTCGCCGGCATCCTGTTTCCGCTCTGCCTCGCGCCCGTGAAGGCGGCCGTGCAGATCCCGTTGCTCGCGATCCCGGTGATCCTCGTGTGGCTGCTGCTCTACCGTCTCGCGCCGCGCTGGGCGGTGCCGGCCGCGATCGTGCTCGCCGGCATCCTGCTCGCGGTAACGGTCGATTCCGGGTGGCTGCGCGGCGCAACGCTCCTGCCGCGACTCGACTTCGTGGC
>DMKW01000192.1:0-455 GCA_003454135.1 Microbacteriaceae bacterium | reverse complement strand
GCGATCCTGCACAACTTCGGATACCAGCCGCCCGTGCGCGCGGCGCTCATCGGCTCCGGCCTGCTCTCCGGCGCCGGCGCCCTGTTCGGCGGTATCCCAATCAACCTCGCCGCGCTCACCCAGGCCCTCACCGCCGGCCCCGAGGCGGCTGACGACCGCGACAAGCGCTGGATCGCGCCGGTGTCGGCCGGCGCTACCTACATCGTGCTCGGGCTGCTCGCCGGTGTCGCGACGGCGTTCGTGGCGGCATCCCCTCCCGTGCTCATCCAGGCGGTTGCCGGACTCGCCCTGCTCGGAGCGCTCGTGGGCGCCGTGACCGCTGCCGTGCAGGATGCCGCGCACCGGCTCGCAGCGATCGTCGCGTTTCTCGTGACGGCATCCGGCATCACGGTCGCCGGCATCGGCTCGGCGTTCTGGGGGCTCGTTGTGGGAGCGGTCGTGATGCTTTGGTTGGG
>DMKW01000136.1:446-5466 GCA_003454135.1 Microbacteriaceae bacterium | reverse complement strand
TCGGGACCCTTTAATAGTCGGCGCACGGTCAGACGTGCGCAAAACCAGGGAGACATCAGCATGACCGACGCTAAACAGGGCGTTCAGTTCGGGAGCGAAGCACCGGGGCGTGACGACCTCACGCGACTTGCCGAGGCGAGCGTCGAGATGATCGCGCGATTGCAGGACCCGACCGGAGCCTATCCGGCGAGCCCCACCTTTTCCGCCTACCGCGGCTACTGCTGGTTTCGTGACGGGGCGTTTATCGCCGACGCGATGTCCGCGGCGGGCGCGAAGGACTCGGCCGAGCGGTTCTTCGATTGGTGCGGCCGCATCCTCGTCGATCGCGAAGCCAAGGTTGTCGAGATCGTTTCACGAGCGCGATCCGGTAGCCCGGTCCCCGATGCGGAGATGCTCGCCACCCGGTTCACCTTCGCGGGCGAGGAAGGGGATGACGAGTGGTGGGACTTCCAGCTCGACGGCTTCGGAACATGGCTGTGGGCCGCGGCAGAGCACGCGCGCCGCTACGGCACCGACCTCGCGCGGTGGGCACGGGCGATCGAGCTGAGTGTGGACTACCTGACCTCCTCGTGGCAGCGCCCCTGCTTCGACTGGTGGGAGGAGAACGCCGACGAGGTTCACGTGTCGACGCTGTGCTGTATCGCCGCGGGCCTTGATGCCGTGGCCGAGGCGGGGATTCTCGACGGCACCCGCCGCCAGCAGGCGCTCGCGGCGACCGAGTCGATCAGGAGCACGATCGTCGAGCGTGGGCTGGTGGATGGCCACCTGGCCAAATGGCTCGGTTCGGCGGACGTGGATGCGAGTGCGCTCGCGGCGGTTGCTCCACTCGGCGTGTTCCCAGCATCCGGGCGCATCGGTTCACGCACGCTACGCGCAATCGACGGCGGCCTGAACGTCGGCGGCGGCGTGCATCGCTACCTGGCCGACACCTTCTTCGGCGGTGGCCAGTGGCCTCTCCTCAGCTGTTTCCTGGGCCTCGGTTTTGCCGCCGAGGGTGACCGGGAACGCGCCATCGAACGGTTGACCTGGGCGGCCGCGACCGCCGATGGCGGCGGGGCACTGCCCGAGCAGGTCGGTGATCATCTTCTCGATCCATCCATGAACCAGGAGTGGGTCGATCGCTGGGGGCCGGTCGCGAGCCCGCTCCTCTGGAGCCACGCAATGTTCGTCCGCCTCGCCGTCGAGGTGGAGGTGCTGCCAGCATGATCCGCCATCGGCCCTTCGGTTCCGGGCATCCGTATTCCGTGGATACGGAACAGCGCTGGCCCATCGACCCCGTCGCGGGCGAGCCCGTGGTCCTGGGCGTACGCACATCGTCCGAGGTGACCGCGGTCGCCGCCGAGATCGTTCTAGACGGCGGAGAGCCGCGCAGCCTGGAGCTGCAGGCCACCGCCCGGCAGTCGAGGGGGCAAACGACCGACGGTGGCCACCTCGCGTCGGCGCAGGCGCGTCTCGCCCGTTCATCGGGTGGCTGGCAACTCAGCCTCGACTCGCTCAGCCCCGGCGAGCACTACCGCTACCGATTCGTGGCGTCGGGTCCGCGGGCCCAGTCCACCCGCTGGTTCGACTTCCGTGTCGCCGCCTGGCGACCGGCGCCGGCCGCCGTTCACACCCTCGGGGCGGATCGGGTCATCCCGGGCACCGAGACCGTGCTCGACGACGGCCTCAGAATTCGACGCGTACGGTTCGCCCTGCCGCTCGCCGACGCCGAACACGTGACGGGGCTCGGCGAACGGTTCGACGCCCTCGATCACCGCGGCAGAAGCCTCGACTCGGTCGTGTTCGAGCAATACAAGAGCCAGGGCGCCGAACGCAAGACCTACCTGCCCATGCCCTTCGCCCACATCGTCGGCGCAGACGGGTGGGGCTTCCACCTGCGCACCTCGCGCCGCGTGTGGTTCGACTTCGCCGAGCGCGAGGCCGGACGCATCTGGGTCGAAGCCGAGGTGGACGCCGAGAGCGGGGTGGCCTCGGTGCTGGACCTCGCCATCTACGACGGGACACCGACCAGGGTGCTCGACCAGTTCCTCTCCGAGGTCGGTCGCCCCACCGAGCTGCCGTCGTGGGTCTTCCGACTCTGGGCGAGCGCTAACGAGTGGAACACCCAGCGCGAGGTCATGAGACAGATGGACCTGCACCGCGAACACGACATCCCCGTCGGCTCGGTCGTGATCGAGGCCTGGAGCGACGAAAGCACCTTCACCGCGTGGCGGGATGCCCACTACGCGGTCAACGACGATGGTGCACCGCACCGGCTCGACGACTTCACCTTCCCGCCGGACGGGGCGTGGCCAGATCCGAAGGGCATGATCGACGAGCTGCACGAGCGCGAGATCAAGATTCATCTCTGGCAGATCCCACTCGTCAAGATGAGACCGCACCCGCAGGGCCAGGCCGCGGCGGATGCCGCCGCCGCGATCCGCGAGGGGGTGCTCGTGCAGGAGGAAGCGCCCGACGGGTCGCTCCGCCCGTACCGGAATCGCGGCTGGTGGTTTCCGCTCGGCCTGATGCCCGACCTCACCGACGATCGAGCGGCGAAATGGTGGACCGAGAAGCGCCGCTACCTCGTCGAAGACATGGGTGTCCACGGATTCAAGACGGACGGCGGAGAGCACGCGTGGGGTCGCGACCTGCGCTACCTCGACGGAAAGCACGGGGACGAAGGGAACGCCCTGTTCCCCGTGCACTACGCGAAGGCGTTCGGCGACCTGCTCCGGTCCGCCGGCAAAGCACCCGTCACCTTCAGCCGTGCCGGGTTCACGGGGAGCCAGGCCCACGGCACCTATTGGGCGGGGGACGAGAATTCGACCTGGGAGGCGTTCCGCTGGTCGCTGTTTGCCGGCCTCTCCGCGGCATCCAGCGGCATCCTCTATTGGGGCTGGGACATGGGCGGATTCTCCGGCGAGGTGCCGAGCGGCGAGTTGTATCTCCGCTCCGCCGCGGCCGCCGCATTCGTGCCGATCATGCAGTACCACGCGGAATTCAACCACCACCGTCAGCCCTCTGGCGATCGCACCCCGTGGAACATTGCGGAGCGAAACGCCGACGATCGAGTTCTGCCGGCATTCCGTCGTTTCGCGCAGTTGCGGGAGCGCCTGGTTCCCTACCTCGCCGCCGAGGCCCGCAAGTCCATCGACACGGGCGCACCGCTCATGCGACCGCTCTATTTCGACGCGCCCGGCGACGAAAACGTGTGGAGTCATCCGCTGCAGTGGATGCTCGGCGACCACATTCTCGTGTCCCCCGTCACCGAAGTGGGCGCGACGGAGTGGTCGATCTATCTGCCGGAGGGCGACTGGGTGGACGCCTGGACCGGGGGTGCGATGGTCGGCGGGCAGGTGGTCGTTCGGCCGGCGCCCATCAACGAGATCCCGATCTACGTGCGCGCGGCGGCGTGGGAGCAACTGGCGCCGATCTTCGCGGTGTGAGCACGAGACGGTGAATCGAATGTGATTGAAATGCGAGTTCGCGGTCGACACGGCGGTACGGATCGGGGGACGATGGACCCACGACGAAGGCGTGACCGAATTGTTGCGGTTTCGCCTCGTGACCCCAATCGCGAGGAGCGCAACTGTGTCCAATTCGGCAAGTCCTGTCATCGAAGAGCTCTCTGAAGACGTGTGCTGGGAGCTTCTGGATGCGGCCGCCGTCGGCCGCCTCGCCGTCGCCGCCGACGACGGAGTCGACATCTTTCCCGTCAACTACCTCGTCAAGGACCGTGTGATCTTCTTCCGAAGCGCACCGGGTGCCAAGCTCATGGACATCACGGAGCACCCTTCCGTCGCGTTCGAAACGGAGGGCGTTCATCGCCGGGTGCGCTGGAGCGTGGTGGTCAAGGGCCAGGCCGAGCGGCTGGGAGTGGACGCGGATATTGAGGAGTCCGGCGTGCTCGGCCTCCGCTCGCTGAGCCCGAGGGACAAGTGGAACTACGTGCGGATCACGCCCAGCGCGGTCACCGGCCGCCGGTTCACCGCCCCCGGCCGCTCCGTCAAGGAGATCGCGAAGGCGCTCTTCGGGGGCTGACTAGGCCCCGGGGTCGACCAGCGCGGCCTCCGCCTTGGCCGCGATGAACTCCTGGATTCGCACGAGGCCGGCATCGGCGGCGGGGGCGCGGCGGGACACCAGCACGATGTGGCGGTAGATGGGACTTTCGAGTTCGAGCAGCGACACCCCTCCGGGCGGATCGATCGCGCCCAGCTCGGGGATCAGCGCGACCCCGACGCCCGCGGCGACGAGCGCGAGTTGCACGCGGAAGTCGGTGGCCTCGGCAATCGCGCGCGGCTCGAATCCTGCCAGGTCGCACGCTCGATGGACCATGTCGTAGCAGGTCCATTCCCGGCTGGGAACTATCCAGTCGTGGGCGGCGAAATCCGAGAGATTCACTCGCCCTCCGCCGGAGCCCGTCCAGTCGTTGTCGTTCACGGCGAGTCGCACCGTTTCCGTGGCGATCTGTTTGACGATCAACCCCGGGCCTTCGATGGGCGGCATGTTGGAGTAGGAGTGCGCGACAGCGAGTTCGATCTCGCCCGCTGCCAACGCCGCGATGGAGTGGCTGGGTTCCATTTCCATCAGCCGCAGCTCCACACCAAAGTCTGGCGATGCGCCGATCGACTGCCACACCGACGGCATGATGGCGCGCGCCGCCGTGGGAAAGGCGGCGATTCGGTAGGTTCCGGCGGTGCCGTCGCGGAGTGAAGCGGCTTCCATTTCGGCGACGGTGAAAAGTACAGCGCAATCGAGGTCGCGACATACGGGCTGGTCGTCGGCACCGTGATGACACTCCCGTTTGTGCCGTTCGGGTGGAGCCAGATCATGTCGGCGGATGCTCCGGCCTGGCTCGCCGCGGTCTACCTCGGGGTGCTTCCGTCGGCCCTCGGCTTCGTGCTCTGGGGATACGCGGTAGCCCGCCTTCCTGTCGTGACGTCAACATCGCTGCTCTACCTCGTGCCCGCCGTTGCGGTCCTCATCGCCTTCATCTGGCTAGGCGAAGTTCCCATTGCCGGAGAACTCGTCGGAGGCG
>DMKW01000136.1:0-310 GCA_003454135.1 Microbacteriaceae bacterium | reverse complement strand
CGCATCCTGGGCCGCCTGTTCCGTTCGGTACGCGAAGGCGCGTCGGTGAACGCGCACGTGGCTGCCGATCCGGGCGGGAACATCCGCCCGGTCATCGGCGTTGTCGTCGGCAGCGTTTTCCCCGGACAAACAAAGGACCAAGAACTCTCATGAGCGTATTTCTCATCATCGGCGGCACTGGAAAAGTCGGTAGCCGCCTCAACCAAATCCTTCGCGCAGCCGGAAACGACACCCGTGTGGCTAGCCGAACCGGCGGCGACATACGCTTCGACTGGCGCGATCCGGAGACCTACGCGCCCGCCCTCCGCGA
>DMKW01000094.1:3061-7203 GCA_003454135.1 Microbacteriaceae bacterium | reverse complement strand
CCGAGGCCATCGTGCGTCTGGTCGAGTCCCCAGGTCCACTGGATCGAGCCCGCGGAGAAGACCAGGGCTCCACTAGCCGCACGGTAGAGCGTGAGGTGATGGGTCGTCGTGCCAGGCACAACGATGCTGCCGAAGTCCTGGAGGTACTGGGGCACGGCCCCGGTCGTCGTCGACAACCGGATGAGGCCGGACTGGCGGAATCCGTTGTCGACGTCCTCATCGGACTCGTAACCGATCGTGTGTGCAGCAAGCGCCTGGGTCGTACCCGGGGCGAGACTAGTCAGACTCGTGTTGCGCCACAGTCGCGTCTTGCCCTCCGCTGCAGAGACGGTAACGGGAAGGTCGCTGAAGTTCGACATGTATTCGGTGCCGGTGAGCCCATTCTCGGGGAGGCCGGCGCCGTTGGCCTGTGAGGCGAACCGCGGGTCGCGCCAGGTGCCGGTCCAGGTCGGGCTCGGATCGATCTTGGCGTTGCTCCACGTCTCCTTGTACGAGACGAGGGTGCGATACGGAGTCGCACTCGTGTCGGCGGATGGCTCGTAGCGCGTGTGCCAGTAGGCCTCGTTGCCGGAGAGGAACTGCATGTTCACGCCGGCGTCTCGGGCCGCGACGATGTTCGCCCGCTGGCCCGTCGACCAGTACTCGTCGTGGCCGACGGAAAGAAACACCTTGTGGTTCGTGAGATTGGCCCCGAAGCGGTCGGTGTCCACCCCACTGAAGTAGCTGACGTCGTAGCCGTTCTTCTCCAGGAAGCGCACAAGCGGGTACTCGTTGGCGAAGTAGAAGTCACGGCCCGAGTTGTCTCCTCGTGTCGTAACGGGGCGGTTGTAGCTGATCTTGTAGGCACGACCGACGGCGCCACCCTGATAGAAGTCGGAGCCCCCGTAGGTGTTGTAAGCCTGCCAGGTGGGATCGGAGGTCTGGAACAGCACGTCGGAGTGGCTCGAAACGTCACGCACGACGAACGTGATGTGACTCTCGCCCCCCGTGTCTTTGCGGTGCAACAGGGCGAAGTAGACGCCGGACACTGCCGTGCTCGGCACGGCCCAGGACGCGGACACCTTCCAGGTGCCGCAGTCGTAGAGCCCGGTGGTCGCATCCGTGATGCACTGGGGCTGGGCCTGCGGCAGCGTGGCCGATGGGGTGACCGTGGCGATCTGGCGGGCACCGAGCCCACCGTAGTAGCCGGTGCGGTAGATCGTGATCGAGTACGCCTTGGCACTCGTGTTGATCTTGAAGTCGATCGACGACCCGACGTTGACGCTGATGTCCGACGAGAAACCCTGGATCGATGGATCACCCGCCCCGCTGATGTCCCAGACCGAGGGGTCCGTGCCCGGTTTGCTGTTCTCACAGACGATCGGGTTCGAGCCGGTGCCACAAGTGGTTGCGGCCTGGACGGGCTGTGTGCCGAGCGCGATGAGCGCCGTTGAACACACCAGAGCGATCGTTGTGACAATCGAGGTCACAATCCGGGGGCGACGGCGTTGACGGTCGCCAAAACAACGCGAGATTCGGGTTCCCACAGACGACATACTTACATACGTGCGACGACTCGCCTAGTACCAAAATAGACGTTAACGCTAGTGCATCATTCGACTCGCCATTTACCAAACCTCGGCGTGTCGCGAAAAGTCATCGAAAGCCGACGAGGAGCGCTGCCTCAGCCCTCGGCAAACCGGTCGGTCGCGTCGATGAGGGCGCTGAGAATTCCGGGTTCGTCGAAGGCGTGGCCCGCATCCGGAACCATGATGAACTCGGCCTCTGGCCACGCCCGGTGCAGGTCCCACGCGGTGACCGGGGGCGTGCACGCATCGTAACGGCCCTGAACGATGACGGCCGGAATGTCGCGCAGGATGCCCGAGTCNNCCGCGCTGGTCGAGCGGAACCGGCTCGAGAAACGACTCCCACAGGTCGGGGAAGAGCTGTTCAGCACCACCCTCGTAAAACCAGTCGAGTTCGCTCTTGCGCAGGGTGAAGATGCCGCGGAGCACGAGCTCGGTCACCGAATCCGGGTGCGCCTCGGCGTACGCGAGCGCCAGGGCGCTGCCCCACGAGCCGCCGAGAACGAGCCACCGGTCGATGCCGAGATGCTCGCGGAGCTGCTCGAGATCCGCCACGAGGTGCCACGTGGTGTTGGTCGTGAGGTCGGCAGCCGCGTCACTGGCATGCGGGAGGCTGCGACCGGAACCGCGCTGGTCGAGCAGGATGATGCGATACTTGCGCGGGTCGAACAGCCGCCGATGGTTGGGTCCGCTCTCGCCGCCCGGGCCGCCGTGCAGGAACACCGCCGGCTTGCCGTCCGGGTTGCCCGAAGCCTCCCAGTAAATGGAGTGGCCGTCGCCGACTTCCAGCATGCCGGACTCGTGCGGTTCGATCTCGGGGTAGAAGCTTCGCATCCCCCGAGCCTATGCGCCGGACAATACCGCGAGAATCGCCTCACCGTACTTGGCGAGCTTGTTCTCTCCCACGCCGCTCATGGTGCCGAGCTCCGCGATGGTGGTCGGCTTGCCCGTCGCGATCTCGCGAAGGGTCGCATCGTGGAAGATGACGTACGCCGGAACGCCTTGCCCCTTGGCCTCCGCCGATCGCCACGCGCGCAGCTGGTCGAAGACGGGAGCCGCCTCGGCGGGCAGGTCGGCAACCGCCGCGCGGCGCGATCGGGACGCCCGGGCCGGCCTCTCGAGTTCACGCCGCAGCAGCACCTTGCGCCCGCCGCCGAGCACCTCGGCGCTCGAATCGGTGACGAGAAGCGTGCCGTAGCCGTCGCTGTTCACGGCGAGCAACCCCTGGGCAAGTAGCTGGCGCACCACGCCGCGCCACTCAGGTTCGCTCAGATCGCTGCCGATGCCGAACGTCGCGAGGCTCGCGTGGTCGTGCTGGGTGGTGCGCGGGGTGGACTTGCCCACGAGGATGTCGATGATGTGGCCCGCTCCGAACCGCTGCTTGCGTTCGCGCGTCAACCGCACGACCGTGGAGAGCAGTTTTTGCGCGGGAATCGTGCCGTCCCACGCTTCGGGCGGCGAGAGGCAGGTGTCGCAGTTGCCGCAGGGCGTCGACGCCTCGCCGAAATACGCGAGGAGTTGCACCCGGCGGCACTCGATCGTCTCGCACAGTGCGAGCATCGCGTCGAGGTGGGCACTCAATCGGCGACGATGCTCGGCATCCCCCTCAGACGAGTCGATCATGCGGCGCTGCTGCACGACATCCTGAAGCCCGTAGGCGAGCCACGCGGTCGATGGCAGTCCGTCGCGCCCCGCTCGGCCGGTCTCCTGGTAGTAACCCTCGACCGACTTCGGCAGGTCGAGGTGGGCGACGAAGCGCACGTCCGGCTTGTCGATGCCCATGCCGAACGCGATCGTGGCGACCATGACCATGCCGTCTTCGCGAAGAAAGCGGGACTGGTTGGCCGCACGCACGCGCGTGTCGAGCCCCGCGTGATATGGCAGGGCAGGGATGCCGTTCTGCACGAGGAACTCGGCCGTCTTCTCGACCGACGCGCGGGACAGGCAGTAAACGATGCCGGCGTCTCCGGGGTGCTCGGTGCGAAGAAGCTCGAGCAACTGCTGTTGCGGAGAGTTCTTGGAGACGATGCGGTACTGGATGTTGGGTCTGTCGAAGCTCGCGACGAAGTGCCGCGCGTCGGAGAGCTGCAGCCGCTTCTGGATCTCGAGGTGGGTCTGCTCGGTCGCCGTCGCGGTGAGGGCGATGCGCGGCACGTCCGGCCAGCGCTCGTGCAGCACCGAGAGCTGCAGGTAGTCCGGACGGAAGTCGTGGCCCCACTGCGACACGCAGTGGGCCTCGTCGATCGCGAAGAGCGAGATCGCGCCGCGGTCCAGCAGGTCCGCGGTCGACGGCACGCGAAGCCTCTCTGGGGCGAGGTAGAGCAGGTCGAGCTCCCCCGCGACGAACGCCCGTTCCACCGCCGCCCGCTGGGACCCATCCTGGGTGGAGTTGAGGAACGACGCGCGCACTCCGACCGCGGAGAGGGCGTCCACCTGGTCCTGCATAAGGGCGATGAGCGGGGAAATCACGACTCCGGTGCCCTCGCGCACGAGCGCCGGGATCTGGTAGCAGAGCGACTTGCCGCCGCCGGTCGGCATGAGCACGAGCGCGTCGCCGCCGCCCACGACGTGGTCGAT
>DMKW01000094.1:0-2883 GCA_003454135.1 Microbacteriaceae bacterium | reverse complement strand
GCCTCGTCCCAGGGATCCGTGCCGTAGGGGTCTGGCGGCGCTTCCATCTCCGGATCCCAGGGGATCTCCGCGCTCCAACTCACTGGGAGAGTCTAACCGCGGCGGACGACACGCCCCCGATCACTGCCGTTCCTGTGGACGGGTTTTCGGCAGCAGGGTCATTGCGTGCAATCGGGGCCGACGCGTTGGCCCCGATTGCACGCAATGGCCCCTGAAGAGGAACTGGCCGGCGATGCTCGCGCTCGTCTAGTCGGCGAGCGGAATGGCGCTGGTGGTGGGAAGCACGCCGAGAACGAGCGCTCCGTGGCGAGCGCGATTGCGCACGTGAATAGCGAGCCCGATGACGAGGGTCACGCCGAGGAAGAGCAAAGCGCTCCATTGGAGCCACCACGTGTGCCCGGTGAGATCGTAGATCTCCGGACGCGGCCACATGAGGTTGACCACGAAGACTCCCTGGTAGACCACCGCGAGCACATTGATCGCAATTCCCCACCGGCCGAGCGAGAACAGCGGCTTGCCGGTCTCGTCGACACCGGTCTCCACGACGCCCGCGCGCCGATCCTTGATGCGGCTGACGAGCAGCGGCACGGTCACGCCGAGGTAGGCGAGGTAGAGCAGCCCGATGCACAGGCTCGCCAGGGCGGTGAAGAGCGCGCTCTGTCCGATGTTGACGAGCAGAACGAGAGCGGCACCCACACCGACAACGATCGAGGTGACGATCGGCGTTCCCGTGCGCGGCGACACCTTTGAGAGCACCTTGTGGAACGGCAGGGACTTCTCCCGCGCCATCGAATACACCATGCGGGAGCCGGAGGTCTGCACCGCGAGCGTGCACACGCACACGGCGATCGCGACGTCGACGAGAAGGATGCGGCCGCCGACGTCGCCGAGGCTCGATGTGAGCACCCAGGGAAGTCCGAGGGTGGCGAGCTTTCCATCGGTGAGGCTCGGCGCCGCGAGCAACGCGACGAAGATGAGCAGGGCGCCGCCGACGCCGGAGACTACGAGCGCGCGGATGATCGTTCGTGGCGCCGTGCGACGAGGAGCGTGCGTCTCTTCGGAGAGCTCGCCGGCGGAGTCGAATCCGACCATGACATACGCCGCCATGAGGCCGGACGCGAGCCAGGCGAAGATATACGGCGAATGGCTCGGAGCGAGGCCGGCGGTCGTGAAGACGACCGAGGGAGAGCGATGGGCGTGCAGGAAGAGCGCGAAGACGATCGCGATGACTCCGAGGATTTCGAGCACGACTCCGGTGCTGTTGACGATGGACATGAGACGGACGCCGATGATGTTCACCGTGGTCGTGATCGCCAGGAGGATGATCCCGAGGAGCACCGCATTCGCCGCGCCGGTCTTGGACACGGGCGAGGAATCCGCTGCGGATCCGCCCACGAGCTGGAAGCCGGACCACACCGCCGGCAGGACGGCCTGCAGCGCGATCGCGGCGGTCGCGACCGTCACGATCTGTCCGACGATCATGACCCACCCGGTGAACCACCCGAACGTCGCGCCGGCGAGTCGGCCGGCCCACTGGAAGATCGCCCCGGAGATGGGCCACCGCGCCGCCAGAGTGGAGAAATTGAGCGCGACAAGGAGTTGGCCGGCGAACACGAGCGGCCAGGTCCAGAAGAATGCCGCACCACCCAGGCCGAATCCAAGGAAGAAGAGTTGGAAGACGGTCGTGAGGATCGAGACAAACGAGAACCCCGCGGCAAAGGAGCCGAACGGACCCACCTTGCGGTGGAGTTCCTGCACATACCCGAAGCCCTCGAGGTCCTCGTCTTCACTGGTGATAGCGGAGGTGCTTTCTGTGGCTTTCACGGAGCTACTCATGGGCAGCGTCTCTCCTGTCGATTCATCCGACAACCTGTCATTTGATAGGTAGTAACAATCATCATCGCGGGGTGGGAGGGCTGAGGTGTTTCGGCCACGTGAACTTCCTGTTACAAACTATGAAACCGACTTCTGATCAGCATATTTTCTGGCGCGCTCCATTCTCGAGCGGCCTTCTGCCCTCGTGGCGCAACCGGCACGGCCAGCCGCCGTTACGGCTCCCGGGAGACGATCAGGCGCACGGGCGTCGGATCAAAGCCATTGCAGGGATTGTTGATCTGCGGACAATTTGAGACGAGCACGAGAACATCCCTGTCCGCACGCAACGTCAGCGAGAGGCCGGCGGCAGAGATGCCGTCGACGATGCCGAGCACCCCGTCCGGTTCGACAGGCACATTCATGTACCAGTTGATGTTGCTGACGAGATCGCGCTTGCCCAGACCCCAGCGCGCGCCTTCGGCGAGAAAGTTCTCCACGCAGGCATGCTGGTGAACCGTGTGTTGTCCGTAGCGAAGAGAGTTCGACTCCTTGCTGCACGCGCCGCCGATTGTGTCGTGCCTGCCGACCTCATCGTGGCGAAGCGTCATAAGGGCGTCGCCCGTACCGGCGCGCAAAACGGAGCCTTTAACCAGGTAGATGTTGCCCTGGGCCGCGATCGTGTCTGGCGCGCTGTACCGAATCACGGTGTCTTCCGCGTCGTAGATGAGGCAGTCGACCGCCTGGTTTCCGAACAGGTCGACGATCGTGAGGAACTCGCCTTCCCGCACGATTCCCGACCACGGTGCGCGTCGCGCGGCGACCTCGTCTCGCAGCACCTCATGGGTGGCGACGAAGTCGGGCAGGGCGGAATCGTGGGTTTCCATCATTCGAATCCTCCGAGTCGGACGTAGGCGACGGTGTTCGCGAGGGCGCGCTCCGCCTCGGGACTGGCTGTCGTGTTCGGCCGCGTCGAGTCGCCCCGCCACACCCGCACTCTCAGCGGGGTAGACACGTACGCGGCGCGGGGGTCGAGCGGATGCGGCGCGTTCGCGATGAGGAGCACGATGG
>DMKW01000028.1:5744-6598 GCA_003454135.1 Microbacteriaceae bacterium | reverse complement strand
GGTGAGGTGTTCATCGCCGAGACCGTCCGCCTCCTTGCCGAGGCCGGCTTCACGGTCGGCAACGTCGCCGTGCAGCTCGTGGCCAATCACCCCAAGCTCGCCGCGCGACGCAGCGAGTTGCAGCAGCATCTTTCCGCGCTTGTCGGCGCGCCGGTGAGCGTCGCGGCCACGACATCCGACGGGCTCGGGTTCACGGGCAGCGGGGAGGGTATCGCGGTGGTCGCGACCGCCCTCATCCTGCGCCGGGGCACCGCAAGTTAGGCTGTGAGTCGTGACTGTGCGCCTCTACGATTCCAGGACCCAGTCCGTGGTCGACCTTGTTCCGCTCGTCGACGGCGAGGTGGGAATCTATGTGTGCGGGCCGACGGTGCAATCGTCTCCGCACATCGGGCACCTTCGATCCGCGCTCGTCTACGACCAGTGGCGGCGTTGGTTGTCGTATCGCGGCTACACCGTGACCCTCGTGCGCAACGTCACCGACATCGACGACAAGATCTTGGCCAATGCCGCCTCCGGCTCGCCGAGCGAGACGGCCGAGGAGTGGTGGGCGCTCGCGTACCGCTACGAGCTCGAGTTCACCGACGGCTATCGTGCCCTCGGCATCCTTCCTCCCACCTACGAGCCGCGCGCCACGGCGAGCATCACCCAGATGCAGCAGCTTGTTTCACGCCTCATCGAGCGCGGCCACGCCTACGTCGCGGACGACAAATCGGGCGACGTCTACTTCGACGTCGCGTCGTGGCCCAGCTACGGCGAGCTCACCAACCAGCGAGCCGATGACATGGCGGCGTCGGCGGATGTCGAAACCCGGGGCAAGCGGGACGTCCGCGACTTCGCGCTGTGGAAGGGCCACA
>DMKW01000028.1:566-5665 GCA_003454135.1 Microbacteriaceae bacterium | reverse complement strand
TGGCACATCGAGTGCTCGGCCATGGCCACCCGCTACCTCGGGCCCCAGTTCGACATCCACGGCGGCGGCCTCGACCTTCGCTTCCCGCACCACGAAAACGAGCTCGCCCAGTCCTCGGCGGCCGGCCTCCCGTTCGCCAACCACTGGGTGCACAACGGCCTGGTGAACGTCAACGGGCAGAAGATGTCCAAATCGCTCGGCAATTCGATCTTCGCGTCCGAGTTTCTCGAAGAGGCTCGCCCGCTCGTGATCCGCTATTACCTCGGCGCGGCCCACTACCGCTCCACCCTCGACTACCACGACGGTGCGCTCATCGAGGCCGAGGCGGCCCTCGAGCGCATCGAGGTGTTCCTCGACCGCGCCGAGCGTCGGCTCGAGGGCACGCAATTCGCGGGCCTCGGCGTGGAGCTGGTGCCCGTCGAGTTCGCCGAGGCAATGGATGACGACCTCGCCATTCCCCAAGCCCTCGCGGTGCTGCACGACCAGGTTCGTGCCGGCAACGCGGCGCTCGACGCGGAAGACTTGGGCGGCGCGGCCGTCATCCAGTCGAAGGTTCTCGCCATGGCCGAGGTTCTCGGTATCAACCCGATGGCCGTAGAGTGGCACACTGCCGCACACGATCCGGCCAGCGTGGCTCTCGCGACTCTCGTGGAGAAGCTGCTGGAAGACCGGGCTGCGGCGCGCAAAGAGCGCGATTTCACGTCGGCCGATCGCATCCGCGATGAACTCGCCGCCGCCGGCATCCAGATCGAAGACACCCCTACGGGGTCACATTGGAGTCTTGAGTAATGAAGAGCAGTGGAGCCAACAAGCCGCGCGCGGGCGCCGTTCGCAAGGGTCGCAAGGGCCCACAGGTCGGATCGGGCGGCCAGGGCCGCCAGGCCCTCGAGGGCAAGAAGCCGACCCCGAAGGCCGAGGACCGGCCGTACCATCCCGCCGGCAAGCGCAAGGCCGCCCAGGACCGCTTCTCCGCGGCGGGCGGAACCCGCCAGCCGAGCAAGGCAGGGTCGAGCGCCGGAGCCCCACAGCGTCCACAACCGCAGCGAGCCAGTCGGCCGAAGCAGACCGACGAGTTCGAGGTCGTCACCGGGCGCAACTCCGTGCTCGAGGCCTTGCGCGCGAAGATCCCCGCGACGGCCCTCTACATCGCGACCCGCATCGAGTACGACGACCGGGTGAAGGAGGTCATGCAGATCGCGACGAAGCGCGGACTGCCGATCCTCGAGGTCATGAAGCCGGAGCTCGACCGACTGGCCGGGTTCGACTCGGTGCACCAGGGTCTTGCCCTCAAGGTGCCGCCGTACGACTACGCGCACCCCACCGACCTGCTCGAGAAGATCATTTCGCGTGGACAGGTCCCGCTGCTCGTCGCTCTCGACGGCGTGACGGACCCGCGCAACCTCGGGGCGATCATCCGCTCCGTCGCGGCGTTCGGCGGTCACGGTGTCATCGTGCCGCAGCGTCGCTCGGTCGGCCTCACAGCCGCGGCGTGGAAGACCTCGGCGGGAGCTGCGGCGCGCACCCCCGTCGCCATGGCGTCGAACCTCACCCAGACCCTGAAAGCGCTCAAGGAACGCGGCGTGTTCGTGCTCGGACTCGATGGCGCGGGTGACACCCCGCTGCCCGAGCTGTCCTGGGCGAAGGAGCCGCTCGTCGTCGTGGTCGGCAGCGAGGGCAAGGGCCTCTCGCGGCTCGTCACGGAGACGTGCGACGCGATCGTCTCGATCCCGATCAACGCGGCGACCGAATCACTCAACGCCGGCATTGCGGCGAGCGTCACGCTCTACGAGATCTCCAAGCAGCGCGCCCGCAAGTAGGCTACGCGGTCGCGCCGACCGTTTCGAGGGCGTGCACCGCCGTGAGCGCGCCGAGGATGTCGTCGGCGAGATCGTCGACGTGCTCGAGACCGATCGAGAGCCGCACGATGCCGCCGCCGGGTTTGGCCTCGGCGGCGACCGGGCGGTGCGTGAGCGACGCCGGATGCTGCACGAGCGAGTCGACCCCGCCGAGCGACACGGCGTTCGTCACGAGCTCGAGTGCCTCGATGAATCGCACGGCGGCCTGGTAGCCGCCGGCCATATCGAGTGCGATCATGCATCCGCCGCCGGACATCTGGCGACCGACCAGGCCTTGCGGGTCGCAACCATCGAGCGTGGGGTACAAGACGCGCGATACGGCCGGGTTTCCCACCATGCGGCGGGCCAGCTGCTCCGCCGTCCGCTGCTGGGCACGAACGCGGATCGGCAGTGTGCGCAGGCCGCGGTGCAGGAGGTAGGCGGCGAGCGGATGCAGCACCCCGCCCGTGAGCGCGCGAACGTGACGCAGTCGGCTGGCCCACTCGTCGTTGGTGGCGACGACGCCGCCCATCACGTCGCCGTGGCCGCCGAGGTACTTGGTCGCGCTGTGCAGCACCATGGTCGCCCCGTGTTCGAGCGGCCGCTGCAGCACCGGTGTCGCGAAGGTGTTGTCCACGAGCACGGGCACGCCGTCGGCCGCCGCGACGACGGCCGCGATGTCGATGAGCTCGAGCGTGGGGTTCGCCGGCGACTCGATCACGACGAGCCCGGTGTCCGGGCGGATGGCGCCCGCGATGCCGTCGAGGTCGGTCCAGGTCACCGTGGTTCCGACGAGGCCGTTCTCGAGAACATGGTCCGTGCCGCCGTAGAGCGGGCGCAGGCCGACGATGTGGGGCCGGCCGGCCGTCACTGTGGCGAGTAGGCAGGCCGCGAGCGCCGCCATGCCGCTCGCGAATGCCACGGCGGACTCCGACCCCTCGAGGGCCGCGAGCGCCTCTTCGAAGCGCACGACGCCCGGCTGCCACAGCCTCTGGTACACCGCGGATTGGCCTGGGAGCAGAACTCCGCCCGTGGCGAGCTGCTCGTACGATTCGCCGCCGAGTTCGACGCCAGGGAGGGGGTTCGTCGTGGAGAAATCGATCGGAGGAACGTGCGACCCGGCCTCCTTCAGGCCCTCCATGCCGGCGTGAACCGCGCGAGTCTCGAGACGGAAATCAGATGACGACATGACTCGAGGAAAGCAGAATCTGCACCATATAACAATGTGTGCTGGCGATACCGCGAAATAGAAGCTAATCTCCGCAGTAACTGCACAAACGGGCCGAGAGTGCCCGACACGATGAAAGATCCAGCGATGGGAAGAATTCGTTGATCGACGACACGGACCGCGCCGTCATACGGGCGCTCTCGGCTAACGCGCGAATGTCGGGCGCCGCTCTCGCTGCCGCGGTCGGCGTGGCCGAGTCGACCGTGTCACTCCGGTTGAAGCGCCTGCATGTGGCCGGGGTGGTGCGCGGCTACCACGTCGATGTCGACATCGAGGCGCTCGGTGTGACGGTGCAGGCGCTCATCTCGATCCGCCTCGTGTCGATCGTGCGCGAGGACGTTGATCGTTTCCGACGCGAGGCGCCGACCTGGCCGGGCGTGCTCGCCCTGTTCCACATGGGCGGCGTCGACGACTTTCTGTTGCACGTTGCCGCGCGCAACGCGTCAGACCTGCGCGACTTCGTGCTCGAACACCTCGCGGGGCATCCGGCGGTCGCCCACACCGAGACCAACCTCATCTTCGACCACGTAGCCGGAAGAGGACTCGAGCGGTTGCTCGACTAGACCTTCGACCGCCAGTCGTCGTCCGCGACCACTTGCACCGGCAACGTGATCGTTCCGGTCACCGGGTCGATCACGGTCGCCTCGTCGCGGCGGTGACGCAGCACCGTGTCGATGTACGAGCTCACCGCTTCGGCGAGCGGCACGTCGCGGTTTTCGTTCTGCGAGAGGAACCACCGGTGGTCGAGCAACTGGTGGAAGACCTCCGCCGGCTCGAGCCGGCCCTTAAGTTCGCGCGGGATCGCGCGGATGACGGGTTCGAAGACCTGCGCGAGCCACTCGTGGGCCACCATCTCCTCGTCCAGTCCCTGCTTCTTGAAGGTCGCGGTGTACGAGTCGAGGTCGTTGAGCAGGCGGCGGGCCTGGTTCTCCTGGGCGTCGAGCCCCGTGAGGCGGAGCAAGCGGCGCTGGTGGTGGCCGGCGTCGACGACCTTGGGCTGGATTCGCACCTGGGTGCCGGAGTCATCCGTCTTGATGGCGAGCTCTTCGATGTCGAAGCCGAGCTCGTTGAGCCGTTCGACGCGCTCGTTGATGCGCCAGCGCTCGGACGACGAGAACGACTCGGAGCCCGTGAGCTCCTTCCACAGGTTGCGGTAGGCGGCCACGATGCCGCTGCTCACCTCGACCGGGTC
Source organism: Microbacteriaceae bacterium (assembly GCA_003454135.1). Classification (GTDB taxonomy): domain Bacteria; phylum Actinomycetota; class Actinomycetes; order Actinomycetales; family Microbacteriaceae; genus Lacisediminihabitans. The sequence goes on along the minus strand of DMKW01000028.1, from coordinate 1,410 downwards.
GGCGTCTTCGTCGAGCCGACCGCCTGCGGCGAGGTCGAGAAGTTCGCCCGCGATGTTGACGCGCGCGATTTCGAGGTCGTTTTCACGCTGGCCGTTGGAGAGCCCGTTGTAGAGCTGGCCGGTCTCGGCGTCCACGAGATAGGCGGCGAACGATCCCGCATCGCGACGGAAGAGGGTGTTCGACAGCGACACGTCGCCCCAGAAGAAGCCGATGATGTGCAATCGCACGAGCAGCACGGCGAGGGCGTCCACGAGCCTCGTCGCCGTGTCCGGTCGCAGTGTCTGCGAGTACAGGGCACGGTAGGGGAGCGAAAACTTGAGGTGCCGCGTGACGAGCACCGATTCTAGGGCGTTGCCCTCGTCATCCGTTCGATTGGTGATCACCGCGAGTGGATCGACGCACGGCACGTCGAGCTTCTGCAGCGTGCGGAGCATCTCGTATTCGCGCTTGGCGAGCTCCGACGAGGTCTCCTTGATCGCGATCACGTAGCCGCTCAGGTGCACGAAGCGCACGAGGTGGCGGGAGATGCCCTTGGGGAGGGCGGCGATGACGCTGTCCGGCCAGACGTCGAGCGGGAAGTTCCAGGGAAGGTCGAGAAGAGCCGGATCGACCGTTGCCGAGGTGATGTTGAGTGAACCGCTCATGCACTACGCCTATCCGTGCCGACGAGAATCGGCCCGTTTGTGATCGTGCTGGCAGCGTCGTGGACGCCGCCAGCACGAGTGGCTCCCGAGGGAACGGGAGGTGAACCGCTGACTAGTCGGCGACGGCCTTGCTGAGGCGGTTGCCCGACTCGATGTCGAACGCGTGGATGTGAGCGGGCTCCGGCAGGATGAAGACGGT
>DMKW01000028.1:0-391 GCA_003454135.1 Microbacteriaceae bacterium | reverse complement strand
TGAGGCCTTCGCCGGTCGACGAGACCCGAACATCTTCGGGGCGAACGCCGATCGTGACCTTGGTGTTGCTCGTCGCGGCCATCGTGTCGCGGTCGATCGCCGCGACGGCGGTACCGAACTTGAGACCGCCTTCAACGAGGTCCGCCGTGAAGAGGTTCATGGCCGGTGAGCCGATGAAGCCGGCAACGAAGACGTTCTTCGGGTTCGCGTAGAGGTCGCGAGGCGTTCCGACCTGCTGAAGCACGCCATCCTTGAGCACGGCGATGCGGTCGCCCATGGTGAGCGCCTCGGTCTGGTCGTGCGTGACGTATACGGTCGTGACGCCGAGGCGGCGCTGGAGCGAGGCGATCTGCGTACGGGTCTGCACGCGGAGCTTGGCGTCGAGGTTCGA
>DMKW01000006.1:10941-12069 GCA_003454135.1 Microbacteriaceae bacterium | reverse complement strand
CCAAGATCCGGGCCCCAATACACGACAGCCGGCGTGCCGGACGAGACATCGATCTGGAAGGAGACTCCGTCCGCGATGAGGTCGAAAAGGGCTTCGTGGTGGGTCACTGCGCGTTCCTAGCTGTGTTTGTCGGTGATGTCGCGCGGTTGGGCCCCAGGTGTCACTGCACCGTGGAGCCCAACCGTGTTGGTGTTGCTGGATCTGTTATTTGAAGAGGGCGTTGATCTTGGTGTTGACGTCCGTCAGTGAGGACGCTTTCGCTTTGCCGGACATCACTGCTTCCATTGCCGGGGTGATGAGCGCGTTGACGTCCGAGCGGTGGTCGGTGATGGGGTAGAGGAACGTCGTCTTGTCCTTGACCTGGATGGTGAAGGCGCTCACGTCGATGCCTTTGGCCTTGAACGATGCCACTGCGGCGTTGGTCGCCGCTGGGATGGCGGGGAAGACCACGGCGGCCTTGGCGATCACCGACTGGCAGGCAAGGGATCCGAGGTACTTGACCCACTTCCACGCCTCGGCGGGGTGCTTCGTTCCGGCCCAGATATTGTCGGCGAGTCCGTTGAACATCGATGCGCGCTTGCCGTTCGGTCCGACCGGGGTGGGGGCGAGCGCCGGGGTGAAGGTTGCGCTCTTCGCGCCGAAGACCGATCCGGTCATCCATGAACCGTTGCTGGCCATGGCGACCTTCCCGCCGGCGAGCTGGTCCGACCAGCCGATGCCCGTCTGGGCTTCGAACGAGGGCATGTAGCCCTTGCCGACGAGCGAGTACCACCAGTCGATGGTCTTCTGGAACTTCGGGTCGTTGTAGTTGTACTTGTTGCCCCACACCCCGTTGGTGGATTTCCAGCCCGTCGTTGCGGCGAGGAAGCTCCACTGGGTCTGGCCGTCTCCGCCTCCCGAGTTCTCCATCCAGATTCCGTAGGTCGCGACGTTGTTCTTGTCGAACCCGGCTTCGTCGCCGCGGTGGCCGTTCTTGTCGACGGTGAGGTGCGCGATGGCTTTCTCATAGGTTCCGCCGTCGTCCGGGTTCCATTTGAGGGTGGAGAGCTGTTCGGCGGAGAGGCCGGCCGCGTCGGTGAGCTGCTTGTTGTAGAACAGGGCGATCGTGTCGAAGTCCTTCGGCAGGCC
>DMKW01000006.1:10470-10672 GCA_003454135.1 Microbacteriaceae bacterium | reverse complement strand
GGGAACTGGGAGAGGTGGCTGGTGAACACGTCGTAGTTGTCACCCGAGACAAAACCGGTGGTGATCTTGCTCCAGTAGTCATCCCAGCCGAGCTGCTCGACCTTCACGGTGATCTTGGGGTTCGCCTTGTGGAAGTCGGCCGCGCACTGCTGGTAGGCCGGCGCCTGGTTGGCGTCCCAGAGCCCGTAGCTCAGGGTGGTCG
>DMKW01000006.1:8567-10268 GCA_003454135.1 Microbacteriaceae bacterium | reverse complement strand
GCGGCGATGAGGGCGATCGCCACTCGATTCTTCTTCATGGGTTTCTCTTTCTTCTGCTGATTTTCTCTAGGTGGTAAACGGCGGCCTTGTCGGGCGCCGGCCTTCGCTCTACTGTGAGCGAAATTCTGAGGGGGAGCGCCGGGTCATTTGACTCCGGATGATTGGATGGAGCCGACGATTTTGCGGCCGAAGACGAGGAGGAGGATGAAGATCGGGACGGCGGAGACGAGGGCGCCGGCCATGAGGCCCGCCCAGTCGGGGTTGCCTTGCGGGGTTTGCGATTTGAAGATTCCGAGGCCGACGGTGAGGAGCTTGGACTGCTCGGTCTGCCCGACGAGGAAGGGCCACAGGTAGTCGTTCCAGTATTGGATGAACTGCAGGATGGCCAGGGTGATGATCTGCGGCCAGGCCAGGGGCACGACGATCGTGCGGAAGATGCGCCACAGGTTCGCTCCGTCGATGACGGCCGCCTCGATGATGCTCCGGTTGACTCCGAGGAAGAATTGTCGGAGGAAGAAGATCGCGAACGGGGTCATGAACATCGAGGGGAGGGCGATGCCCACGATCGTGTTGAGCAGTCCGGCGTCTTTCACGAGGATGAAGTTGGGCAGCAGGGTGAAGATGCCGGGCACCATGAGCGCGATGAGGAAGATGCTGAAGACCTTGTCGCGTCCCTTCCAGTTGAGGAGGGCGAACGAGTAGGCGGCCATGGCGCTGAACGTGACCTGCAGCACGGTGATGAGCGTGCAGGTCATGATCGAGTTGAGCATGTACTGGGCGAAGTTGATGGACGCCCCGGACCCGCCCTCGGCGAGGGCCTCCGCGCTCGTCGCGAGGCCGAGCACTCGACGGAGGGGCCCGAACGTGAAGTCGACCGGGAGGAGGTTGAGCGGCTCCCCGAACATCGCCCGGTTGTTGCTTAAGGCCGTGCGGAACATCCAATAGATCGGGAAGAGCGTGATGACGATCACGACGAAGAGCCCGAGACGCCCGAAGAAGATCGAGACCTTCGACTTGGCGAGTGCCGGGTCGGTGTCGGGCGAGGTGCTGGTTGGCGTGCGGGTGGTTTTGAGAGCGATGATTGCCATGGTGCTACCTCTCCAGGTCTGATTCGTTGGCGCGAAGAAGCTTGTTCTGCAACAGCGCGACTCCGGCGAGGATGATCATGAGGATGACGGCGAGAGCCGACGCATACCCGAAGTCCAGGCGTTCGAACGCCCGCTGGTAGATGTAGTAGTTGATGGCGCGGGTCGCATCGACCGGTCCGCCCTTCGTCGTCACCGCGATGGTGTCGAAGATCTGGAAGGAACCGACAACGGTCACCACCAGCACGAACGCCAGCACCGGGCGGAGCAGCGGGAGGGTCACGCTGCGGAACACTCTCCATTCGCCGGCGCCGTCGACCTCGGCGGCCTCGTACACGTCCCGCGGTATGGCCTGCAGGCCGGCGAACAGGAGGAGGGAGGTGTAGCCGAGGTGGCGCCACACGTTGACCATGGCGATCGTGACCATCGCGATGTTCTCGTTGCCGAAGAACCCGACCTTGTGGAAACCGAGGAAATCGAGCGCCGCGTTGATGATGCCGAGGTTGTAGTCGCACAGCCAATACCAGACCAGGGCCACGATGACATTGGCGATCAGATAGGGGAGCATGATGACCCCGCGCACGACCATCGACCGGGTGAACCGCTGCATGAGCAC
>DMKW01000006.1:659-8379 GCA_003454135.1 Microbacteriaceae bacterium | reverse complement strand
ACCCGAAGTGAATTCCAAAACACCGGGTCCGACCAGATGTCGATGTAGTTCTTGAAGCCGATGAACACCGGCGGACGAAGCAGGTTGTATTCCGTGAAACTGAGATAGAGGCCCCTGATCGCGGGCCACGCGAAGAAAACCACGAACCCGATCGTGGCCGGAATGAGGAAGAGCACCGCTGCCCTGAACTGCGATCCCTTACGGGCGGTCACCGCCATGGTGGGCCTCCTTAACGTCCTTGTTAGGAGATATATTTCCATGTTGGTACGAACAAAGTCAAATGTTCCCTAAAGTCGTTATCGCTGCGTTACATTTGATCCGAACTTCGGACAAATCAACGCAAATCTCGACTTTTAATTTTCTGATTGCAATAAAAGATCGAACCTTGATCAGGTCCGCCGTCAGCGCGCGGCCAGGCAGCGAACGGCGCACGGGTGAGGCGCCGGAATGGCGGCGCTGGGCGCGCCGAAGACGGTGTCGGCGTGTTCCCGCGCACGAGCGCCAAGGCGACGCGCATCGAAGTGATAAGTGAAGCGGCTCGCTGCGGGCGAAACTCGACCGCTTAGCCGGCTCCCTGCCTCGCAGGCGGAATGAAAATGGCCGGGACGCGCGAATCGCGCATCCCGGCCGTCTAAGCGTTGCCCTTAGTGGGCGTCGCGCTTCTCTTTGATCTTCGCCTTCTTGCCGCGCAGGTTGCGCAGGTAGTAGAGCTTGGCGCGACGCACGTCTCCGCGCGTGACGACCTCGATATGGTCGATCACCGGGGAGTGCACCGGGAAGGTGCGCTCGACGCCGACCTGGAAGCTGACCTTGCGAACGCAGAACGTCTCGCGAACGCCTTCACCGGAGCGGCCGATGACGACGCCCTGGAAAACCTGGATGCGGGAGCGGGTGCCCTCGACGATGTTCACGTGAACTTTCACGTTGTCGCCGGCGCGGAAGTCCGGGATGTCTGAGCGGAGTGAGGCCGCATCGACGGCGTCAAGGATGTGCATGGTTGTTCGCTCTCTGCAACCGCCACAGGTCGATCACGATTTAGATGAATCTCAGAAGGAAATGGTGCCGAATCTGTGACAGCTCCCCTGTGGCAGAGCCGTGCTGCAGGCACAAGGGGTAATTCTGCCATATCGCCGCCGTCTGTGCCACCCACGGCTGGCGCAGCTAGGGCGAGGCTGCCGTTGCGGGGTCGGCGGTATCCGCGCCGGCGGGTCGCTCGTTCGCGTTGACCGCCGCCCGCAACTCGGCGTAGTCGAGGCCGGTCAGCCTGGTCACCACCTCCTGGCGCGTCTCGACGAGGTATTCGATGAGCACGACCCACAGCGTGGTGAAGGCGAGGATGATGATGACGCCGCCCGAGATGTCGGCGATCGTGAACGACGCGTCGCGAAACGATTGGCCGAAGATGTGCGTGGCGATTGACGTTCCCTGCTCGTCGCTATGCACGGAATCGACGACGAAAAAACCGTAGGAGAGCACCGCGAAGTACCAGCCGGAGAGCAACCAGGCGTCGATGCGCGACACCGCGCTGGATTGGCGTGCGCCCTTGCGCGCCCAGGTGATGGTGGTCACCACGGCGAGAAACACGAAGAGAAGCGGAGCGAGAAAAAGCCCGATCGCGTAATGCCAACCGAGGATCACTCCGAAAAAGACCCGCCCGATGAGCAGCCACAGCGGCAGCGCGATGGTTGCGGCGAACTGTGTGTTGAAAACAGCCCGGCGATACCACATGGGTAAAAGCTTACGCTCGCCGCGCGCGAGAATTAGTCGCAGGAGACAAGGAGACGCATGATCGAGTTGCGAACGCCCGCGGAGATCGAAGAAATGAAGCCTGCCGGTCGATTTGTCGCGAGCGTGCTCACGGAGCTCGTCGAGGCATCCGCGGTGGGGGTCAACCTGCTGAAGCTCGACTCGATCGCCCAGGGGCTCATCCGGGCCGCCGGCGCCGAGAGCTGCTACGTGGACTATCACCCGTCATTCGGCGCGATGCCGTTCGGCAAGGTGCTGTGCACCTCGGTCAACGATGCGGCCCTGCACGGGCTGCCATACGACTACCGTCTCGCCGACGGGGACGTGCTGAGCCTCGACTTCGCGGCATCCGTCGGCGGCTGGGTGTGCGATTCGGCCGTCACCATCGTCGTCGGCACGCCCCGCGAGGAGGACCTCCGTATGATCGAGGTCACCGAGGGCGCTCTCGCCGCCGGAATAGCCGCGGCCCAGCCGGGGGGCCGGATGGGGGACGTTTCGGCCGCGATCGGCTCGGTCTGCCACGCTGCCGGCTTCTCGGTCAACACCGACTTCGGCGGCCACGGAGTGGGTCACACGATGCACGGCGACCCTCACGTTCCCAACGACGGGCGGCCGGGGCGGGGCATCCCGTTGCGCGCCGGTCTCGTCTTCGCTATCGAGCCGTGGCTCATGCAGACCACCGACCGAATCTTCACCGACCCGGATGGCTGGACGCTACGTAGCCTCGACGGATCGCGCGCCGCCCACTCCGAGCACACGATCGCGATCACCGACGACGGGCCGATCGTTCTGACGGCTCGCTGAGGGTTAGGGCCGGTCGGAGACCGGTCGGTCGGTCGCGAGCAGGTCGGGCCGCACTCGCCTCGTGCGCTCGAGCTGCTGCTCGTGCCGCCACCTCGCGACGGCCCCGTGGTTGCCGCTCAGCAGCACCGGAGGCACTTCGAGCCCACGCCACACCGCTGGCTTGGTGTAGCTCGGGTACTCGAGCAGCCCATCCGAATGGGATTCCTCGATGAGACTCTCGGGGTTTCCCACGACCCCGGGGATGAGTCGACCGATCGCCTCGATCATCGCCATCGACGCGACCTCGCCCCCGTTGAGCACGTAGTCGCCGAGGCTCACGAGTCGCACCTTCGCGCGCGTGGCGGCATAGTCGACAACGCGCTGGTCGATGCCCTCGTAACGGCCGCAACCGAACACGAGGTGCTGCTCCGCGGCGAGGTCGTGCGCCATCGCCTGGGTGAACAGCTCGCCGGCCGGAGTCGGGAAGATGATCACCGGAGGCTCGGATCGCTGCGCCTCGCTCGCATAGAGAATGCTGTCGAGGGCATCGCCCCACGGCTCCGGGCGCATGACCATGCCCGCGCCGCCGCCGTACGGGGTGTCATCCACCGTGCGGTGCCGGTCGTAGGTGTAGTCGCGCAGGTCGTGCACCCCGAGGTCGATGAGCCCGTTTTGCTTCGCCTTGCCGAGAAGGGACACGTCCAGCACCGAGAAGAACTCGGGGAAGATCGTCACTATGTCGATGCGCATCGCCGGACTCCTTGGTCGGTGACGGTCAGTCGGTGACGGCTGCGGGCGGCTCGTCGTCGTCCGGGAGTTCCTCGAAGAGACCATCGGGCGGCGTCACCGTGAGGGTACCCGCCGCGATGTCCACCGAGGGCACGATCGCCTTCACGAACGGCACGAGAACCTCGCCAGTCTCGGTCGTCACGTGGATCAGGTCCTGCGCGGGAAGGTGGTCCACGAGACTCACCGTGCCGACGCGCACGCCGTCGCGGATCACCGCGAGGCCAACGAGCTGGTGGTCGTACCAGGCGTCTTCCTCATCGGAAGGCTCGCCCAGATCCTGGTCGACCCAGAGGATCGCCTTGACGAGCGTCTCGGCGACGCTGCGGTCCGGAACATCCTTGAAGAAGGCGACCGGATGCGAGTTGTACCACTTGAGTTCGGTCAGCTCGAGGGTCTTGCCGTGCCACTCGGACGTCGTGGGCACCTGGAGTGTGAACACGGCGCCCGGAACGAAACGACGTTCCGGGGCATCCGTGTACAACTCGACCTTGATCGCTCCCTTGAGGCCATGAGCCTTGGTGAGTCGACCGACCCTGAGCTGGTCGTTGGGTTGTGTTTCTCTAGAAATCGGTATCAACCACGTCAACGCGCACCTTGCGGCCGTCGGCAAGCGCCGACACGAGGGTGCGAAGAGCCTTGGCGGTGCGACCCGCTCGGCCAATCACGCGGCCGAGGTCCTCGGGGTGCACGCGCACCTCGAGGACATCGCCTCGCGGAGAGGTCTTCGCCACGACCTGGACATCGTCGGGATTGTCGACGATGCCCTTGACGAGGTGTTCGAGAGCGGCTGCGAGCATTGCCTACGCCTTGTCGGCTTTGGCGGCTTCTGCCTCAGCCTCTTCGGTGACGTCGGCCTTGGCCTCGGCCTCGTCAGACGTGGCTTCCACCACTGCGGCGTCGGCCGGGGCGATGTTTTCGATCGCCGGTGCGATCTCGGCGTCGACCTCGTCGGGCGCGGCGTCGGCTGCCGGAGCCTCGACGGGAGCTTCGACCTTGGCAGCTGGTGCCTCGGCCTTCGGCTTCAGCACGGGCTTCTTCTTCTCGTCCGCGACGTAGTCCACCTTCGCGTCCTTGGTCTTCACGGTGCTGACGGCGTTCTTGTCACCCTTGAAGGTTCCCCAGTCGCCGGTGAGTTTGAGCAGCGCGGCGACCTGCTCGGTCGGCTGTGCGCCGACGCTGAGCCAGTACTGGGCGCGCTCCGAGTTGACCTCGATGAACGAGGGCTCCTCGGTCGGGTGGTACTTGCCAATTTCTTCGATGACGCGACCGTCACGCTTGGTGCGTGAGTCGGCGACGACGATTCGGTAGTAAGGAGCGCGGATCTTGCCCATGCGCTTCAAACGAATCTTTACAGCCACAATTCTCCATAGTTAATGTGTTGGGGCGAACTGCTTGCCGTGAGCGTGGGGTGCACACTCGGCAGAAAAGCTCTGATGGGAGTCGGTGCCGACTGATTAGAGGGTCGGACGGCCAAAGACTCGACTAATCATTCTTGCAGATTTCCGAGCGGTTCAGGAACCAGTGTTCGAAAGGATCGGTCTGGAGCGCTTGCGGGAGAGCGCGACACCGGCCAGGCAGACGACTCCGCCGACGATCGCGAGGGGTGCCGGGATCTCGCCGAAGAACGCGAGACCGAGAAGAACCGCGATGGCCGGAACGACGTAGGTCGTGACGCCGAGCTGCCCGGCAGGCATCCTCGACAGCGCGAACGCCCACGTGCTGAAGGCGAGCGCGGTGGGCACGGCTCCAAGGTAGACGGCGCCGAGGACGCTCGCCGCCGGGGCGCGCCCGAGGTCCTGCGCGAGCTCGCCGACGAACGGCGAGCACGCCACCATCCCGATGACGCAACCCATGAACGTGGACTGGCGGGCCGGGATCCGCCGGAGCAGGGGCTTTTGGCAGAGCACGCCGGTGGCGTAGGTCACGGCGGCGAGCAGGCACCAGAGCACCCCGATGCCGTCGCCGAACCCGGAGATTCCCGTGCCGATCGCGATCAGCACAACGCCGAAGAACGCCACCCCCGCGCCGATCGCGAGCCACTTGGGAATGCCCTCGCCCAGGAAGATGCCCGCCCCGAGGGCGATGAGGATGGGCCCGATGTTGACGATCATCGCTGTGGTGCCGGCATCGAGGCTGTGCTCGGCGATGTTGAGGGCCACGTTGTATGCGCCGAACCACGCGACGCCGAAGACGATGACGAGAACCCACTCTCGCACCGTGGGCTTCACCCAGCCGCGTCGGACCGTCACCGCCCCGAGCAGGATCGAGCCGACGGTGAGCCGCAGGAGCGCGAGCGCTCCGCCGCCGAAGTGCGGCGCGACGCCGCGAATCACGACGAACGCGCTCGCCCAGGCGAGCACCGTGACGACGATGGCCACAAGCACCGGGGCCGACAGCCTGCTCGACTGCTGGACGCGTTCCGGTGCTGTGGTCATGCCACCACGCTAGCGACCGCCACGGTCATTTCTCTCGCGGGAAAAGGACACGACGGTTTTTGCGCGAAGATTGTCCAGAACGCGTCACTCGTCGTAGCCAGGCGCGACCAGCGGTCACGGTCGAAACCTCGAGCCGCACCGCGGGGCCTCGCCAGCGCCGTTGGGCTTCGGCTCCGCCACGATTTGCTCCGGGCGCGGCCGCCGCTACGAGTTCTTGGCGTCGCGCCAGGCCAGCCAGTCCCTCACGTGTGCGAGATCGTAGGCGGGGCCGGAGATGCCGATGGTGAAGAGGGTTGTTCCAAGCGCGTGCAACTCGTCGGCCTGCGCGTGGGTACGACCGCGCAGCTCGGTCGAAATCTCGATCTCGCTCGTGTCGCGCCCCACCCGCGAGCCGTGCTCGGCGAGGATGCCGAGCTTGCGCTCGAGCGTCGCGGGGTCGCTGAAGCTGTGCCAGATGTCGGCGTGCTTCGCCACGATCCCGAGCGTCTTTTTCTCGCCGCCGCCGCCGATGAGCACGGGGATGTCGCGAGTGGGCGGCGGGTTGAGCTTGGCCCACCGCGCCTCGATGATCGGCAGGCTGGCCGCGAGGGCGTCGAGCCGCGTCCCGACGGTGCCGAACTCGTAGCCGTATGCGTCGTAGTCCTTCTCGAACCAGCCCGAACCCGTGCCGAAGATGAACCGGCCCGTGCCGGTTCCCTTCGCGCTGATGTGGTCGATCGTGCGGGCCATGTCGGCCTGCAGGTTGGCATTGCGGTAGCTGTTGCAGTTGACGAGCGCGCCCAATTCCACCCGCGAAGTCTGCTCGGCGAGCGCGGCGAGCATCGTCCAGGACTCGAAATGCGGGCCATCGGGCTCGCCGGACAGCGGGTAGAAGTGGTCCCAGTTGAACAGGATGTCAACGCCGAGCCCTTCAAGCTCGGTCGCCGTCGCCCGGATCTTCTCGTAGGTAGCGTGTTGGGGCGCGATCTGCACGCCGAGGCGCACGGGACGGTTGTGTGCTGGGGTCATGGGTCAAGCCTAGAACGGGAGGCTGTCGTGTTCCGATCACCGGCCCCGAGGCCGACTCGCGGTGTTCTCATAGGATGAGGGACGTAGCCTGTCGAGCATGCTTGTAGGTCCCCGTCGATTCGCCGCGATCGTGGCGGCGCTCGCCGCCTTGCTCGCCCTCTCCGGCTGCGCCTCGGACGAGCTCGACACGGACACGACCGCGACGACCACCGCGACCAAACCGGTCGTCGCAGCGATCGGGGACTCGATCATGAAGGGCCACGGCCTCACGCCGGCGCAGGCCTGGCCGGAGTTGCTCGCGCGGTCCAACCACTGGGCACTCGACAACCTCTCGTGCGATGGCGCCGGTTTCGTCAAGACGGGTGATGCGGACGACTGCGGCGGCGACTTCTCCGGCCTGGTCGCCGAAGCGGTAACGGCCAAGCCGTCCCTCATCATCATTTCGGGCAGCAGCAACGACCTCGGCATCAGCAACGCGCAGCTTGAGGAGCAGACCATCCAGGTCGTGAAGGCGCTCAGGGCCGCCCTGCCCACGACGACCATCGTCGGCATCAGCACCGTGTGGAACGACACGGTGGCGCCCGACCAGATGGACGACATCAACGAGCAGGTGCGGCAGGCGGTGAAGGGAGTGGGCGGCGTCTACCTCGATATTGGCCAGCCCCTCGCCGGTCATCGCTCCTGGCTGCAGAGCGACGACGTGCATCCCACCGCGCGAGGTCAACGAGAGCTCGCGAAGGCCATCGCCGGTGCGGTCCGCAGCGCAAAGCTGAAGATCTGACCCGTCCGGGTTAGCTACCGAGCAGTTTTTGCAGGCTCGCCAGCTCTTCCTCTGACGGGCCGGCCTTTCCGGCAGCACCGAGACCGAATCCGGAACCGGCCGCCGCCCCGGCCGGCTTGGCGCCGGCGGCGAGTGCCGCATTCTCCGCGGCGCGCTTGGCCGGGTTGCCCGACTTGGA
>DMKW01000006.1:0-572 GCA_003454135.1 Microbacteriaceae bacterium | reverse complement strand
ATGCCCGGAAGCTGCGGAACACCGCCCTTCGCGACGGTCTTCATCATCTTCGCCGCCTGCTCGAAGCGGTTGACGAGGGCGTTGACCTCGGTCACCGTCGTGCCAGACCCACGCGCGATGCGCACACGGCGCGATCCATTGAGCACCTTCGGCTGCCGTCGCTCCTGGAGCGTCATCGACTGGATGATCGCCTCGGTGCGGGTGATCTCCGACTCGTCGAAGTTGTCGAGCTGCTCGCGCATGCCCTTCGCCCCGGGAAGCATGCCGAGCATGTTCTTGATCGAGCCCATGTTCTTGAGCTGCTGCATCTGGCCGAGGAAGTCCTCGAGCGTGAAGGTGTCGGTCGCGAACTTCTCGGCGACCTTGCGCGACTCCTCCTCATCGAAGTTCTTCTGCGCCTGCTCGATGAGGGTGAGGATGTCGCCGAGGTCGAGGATGCGGCTCGCCATGCGGTCGGGATAGAACGGTTCGAAGTCGTCGAGGCCCTCACCGGTGGAGGCGAAGATGATCGGGCGACCGGTGACCGACGCAACAGACAGCGCCGCGCCGCCGCGCGCGTCGCCGTCGAGCTT
>DMKW01000285.1:5050-5812 GCA_003454135.1 Microbacteriaceae bacterium | reverse complement strand
GCCCGAGGCCGGCACCTTCACCGCGAGTGCGCCGGCATCCGCCCAGGTGTGAACGGTCTTCGCGAGACCGAACTTCTCGCCGTCGAGCTGGAACTCCTGCGGCGTCTCGACCGTGAGTCGAAGGTCCTTGGCCCTGAAGTAGAGCACGTCTTTGACATCGGCCGTGAGGTCGATGATCGAGCGGCCGAGCGCGCTCTTGCGCAGCACGCCGTTCTCCCAGGCGACCTTGTTCCAAACCTTGAGCCACCCGAAGGGACCGCTCGGCCTCAGCACCGCGACGTCGAGGATGCCGTCGTCGGGCTTGGCGTCTGGGATGAGCAGGATGCCGCCGGGCAGCGTCCCGCAGTTGCCAACCATGATCGTGTGCACGCTCACTGACTTTTCGACCGCACCGTCGAGGCTGTAGCGCAACCGCACTGGCTTGAGCTCGGGGAGGGCGCGCACCCCGCCGTCCACGTAGGCGAGCCAGCCCACAGCCTTCTTGAGCTTGGAACTCGTCTTGGCGATCATCTTCGCGTCGAGCCCGAGACCGGCCATTACGAGAAACACATGTTGCTCTTCGGTGTCGTCTTGCCGCACGATCTCGGCGATGCCGAGGTCGATCGTGCGCACGTCGCCCTCGAAGGCCGTCCCAACCGACTCTTCGACGCTGTTGAGGGTGAGGGAGAGGTTGCGGGCGAGCAGGTTGCCCGTGCCGGAGGGCACGAGGGCGATTGGAACACCGCTGTCGCGCAGAGCCTCGGCGACGTCCCGCACCGTGCC
>DMKW01000285.1:1797-4765 GCA_003454135.1 Microbacteriaceae bacterium | reverse complement strand
CTTGGGCAGGTCGACCTTGATCGGGTTATACACGACCGCAGCGTGCCGGTCAGCGGGTTCGGGAGAGGCGGGCACGTGATCTACGGTACGGCATTGCTCAATAGACTGGGCAGGTGATCGACCCCCAACTGCTTCGTGACAATCCCGACGCAATAAGGGACTCCCAACTCGCTCGGGGCGCTTCGGCAGACCTCGTGGATGTGGCTCTCGCCGCCGATGTGAACCGCCGCAGCGTGATTTCGGAGTCCGAGAGCCTGCGCGCAACCCAGAAGTCGCTCGGCAAGCTCGTGGCGCAGGCCTCCGGCGGCGCCAAGGCGACGCTTCTCGCCGAGGCGCAGGAGCTCGCCGGCCGGGTCAAGGAGCTTGCTCAGGCGGCGGCGGACGCCGAGGCCGAGTTCACGAGGGCGGCGCGGGGCATCGCCAACCCCATTATCGACGGCGTGCCGGCCGGCGGCGAAGAGAACTTCGTCACCCTCCGCGAGGTCGGCGAGAAGCCATCGTTCGATTTCGAGCCGCGCGATCACCTCGAGCTCGGCGAACTGCTGCGCGCCATCGACATGACCCGCGGAGCCAAGGTCTCCGGCAGCCGCTTCTACTTTCTGCGCGGCATCGGCGCTCGCCTCGAGCTCGCGCTCATGAACCTCGCGCTCGACACTGCGCTCGCGCAGGGCTTCGAGCCGCTCATCACACCGACACTCGTGCGCCCGGAGATCATGGACGGCACCGGTTTTCTCGGCGAGCACTCCGACGAGATCTACTACCTTCCCGCCGACGATCTCTACCTCACCGGCACGAGCGAGGTCGCGCTCGCCGGTTTCCACGCCGGCGAAATCCTCGACCTGTCCGACGGCCCGGTGCGCTACGCGGGGTGGTCGACCTGTTATCGCCGGGAGGCGGGCTCGGGCGGCAAAGACACCCGCGGCATCCTGCGGGTTCACCAGTTCAACAAGCTCGAGATGTTCAGCTACGTTCTGCCGGAGGATGCCGAGGCCGAGCACGAGCGCCTCGTATCGTTTCAGGAATCCATGCTTCAGGCCTGCGAGCTGAGCTACCGCGTGATCGACGTCGCGGCCGGCGACCTCGGCTCGAGCGCGGCCCGCAAGTTCGACATCGAGGCCTGGGTCCCCACCCAGGGCACCTACCGCGAGCTCACGAGCACGAGCAACTGCACCACCTACCAGGCGCGACGACTCGACACCCGCTATCGCACCGAGTCGGGCAAGACCGCGCCGGTCGCGACCCTCAACGGCACGCTCGCCACGACGCGCTGGCTCGTCGCGATTCTCGAAACGCACCAGCAGGCCGACGGCTCGGTCCGCGTGCCGCTCGCGCTTCGTCCATACCTCGGCGGCCTCGAACTGATCGAGCCCGTGAAATGATCGAGCCCTGGCTCATCGCTCTCGACATTGACGGCACGCTCTTGCGCGAAGACGGCACGGTCTCCGACGAGGTGATCCTGCAGGTGCAGCGAATGCGCGATCTCGGCCACGAGGTCATGCTCGCGACCGGTCGCTCCGTGTCGATGACGCTCCCGGTGCTCGACCGTTTCGACATCGCGCCGCACTACGTCGTGTGCTCGAACGGTGCGATCACGCTCAAGCGGGACGCGGACGCGCCCACCGGATACGCCCGCATCGCGGTGGACTCGTTCGACCCGTCCGAGGTGCTCACGACCATTCGCGAGAGCCTCGAGGATGCGAGCTATGCGGTCGAAGACGAGAACGGTTTCTATCGCTACACGGGCTTCTTTCCCGATTCCACCCTCGGTGCGAGCAGCCAGAAGGTGGCGTTCGAGGAGCTGCTCAAGCACGAGGCAACGCGCGTGGTCGTGATCTCGCCCGAACACGCGATCGAGGACTTCCTATCCATTGTCGAGCGGATGGGGCTGCACAAGGTCACATATAACGTCGGCTGGACCGCGTGGCTCGACATCGCCCCCGACGGCGTCAACAAGGCGACGGCGCTCGAGCGCGTGCGCGAATGGCACGGCATCCCGCGGTCGCGTGTGCTGGCCGTCGGCGATGGACGCAACGACATCGACATGCTCCACTGGGCATCCTCGGAGGGCCGGGGGGTCGCGATGGGGCAGGCGCCGAGGGAAGTTCTCGCGGCGGCCAACGAGGTGACGGCCTCGGACCTCGACGACGGCATCGCGGTGCTCTTCGCCTCGTTCTGACCCCACCGCAGGTTTCGCCGGCGCGCACGATCCGGCCTTGCCCGAACAAGTTCGCTAGAATCGTGCCTGTTCCACGTGGGAGGGCTGTCCGAGCGGCCGATGGAGCCAGTCTTGAAAACTGGTGGGCAGAAATGTCTCGTGGGTTCGAATCCCACGCCCTCCGCCAATCATTCGTCGGGATGTGCCGCTGCAGCCGGAAACGGTCGGAAAAGCGACTGCGCGCTAACCCGCTGTATGCAAGTTGATGGGCGGGCGGCGGCGCACCATACGGCGCCTCGCTCAGCCGTCGAACGCGGCGCGGAACAGGGCGTGCGCTCTAACAGCAACGGCAGGCCGATCGTCCGGATCGGTCCTCGAAAGCGCGAAGGCCAGCATCGAGACCGACAGCATGACATCGTCCGTCGTCACGTGTACCCCGACGCGTCCTTGCGCTTGGTCGCGGGCGAGCATCGCATCGGCGACTGCGATCACCCGGGTTCCCAGATGCTCGGCTCGCGGGTCATGGCGGTTCGACATGATCATGTCGATGAGCGCCGTGGAGCCGATCGCCTGTTCGGCGACGCGATCGAAGAGGTCGTCGAGAGTGGTGTCGGGCTGTGCGGCCAGCGCCTCGAGATCCAGGATGTTGTCATCGAACACCGCGACGGCGAGGGCGATCCTGTCGGAGAAGTGCCGATAGAGGCTGCCTTGGCCGACTCCTGCCCTCCGGGCAACCGAACTCAGCGGCGCCAGGAAGCCGGCCTCGGAGAAAACCTCTCGTGCCGCTGCGACAAGTGACCGCCGATTGTCCGG
>DMKW01000285.1:580-1660 GCA_003454135.1 Microbacteriaceae bacterium | reverse complement strand
GCATGGGACCGCGAGGTCGACCCGCTCGTCGTCGGGATGGGCGCCGCGGGATTGACCGCCGCGATTTCCGAGCCTTGAAACACCGATCGCCGAGCGCATGCCACGCGGCGCAGACGCGGGCGCCAACCCTCCCTGAAGGAACCCATCAACCCGAAACAAAGGACCCACAGAAATGAGCAAGAACTCAGGCCCACTCAGCGGAGACTCCTCGATCAGCACCTGGCTCGACGATCCGATCGGCGGCCCGATCATCCGCGACATGCTCGCGCGGGGCGGCCAGGACGCGAGCGTGCTGAAACCGGTGAGGCTGCTGTCCCTGAAGCGTCTGGTGCAGATGAGCCGAGGGATGTTCACCACGGAGATGGTCGACGACCTCGTTCGACGGGTTGAGGCCGGTGAGGTTCCGGAATCCGTCGGCGGCGCCCCTGAGGCGCCCACCGAGCCGACCTCCAATGTGGTCGAGCGCCCGGAGTGGGTGGAGCGGGTGACCCCGGGCCGCTTCACCGGCAAGACCATCGTCGTGACGGGAGCGGGTTCGGGCATCGGGCGCGCAACGGCCTCACGAGTCGCGCGCGAGGGCGGCCGCGTCATCGCTGTGGACATCTCCCATGAGCGACTCGACGAATTCGCGGCAGAGTTGCCGCACGCCGACATCGTGCCGGTCGCCGCAGACATCACTGACGACGCTGCCATCGCAGGGATCGTCGCGGCCGCCGGCGAGCGGATCGATGGGCTCGCGAACGTCGCAGGCATCATGGACGACATGACGCCGGTGCACGAGGTTTCCGACGACGTGTGGCGGCGGGTGTTCGCCATCAACGTGGAAGGCACCATGAAGCTGATGCGCGCGGTCGTGCCGTTAATGCTTGCGCAAGCGAGCGGTTCGATCGTCAACGTGGCTTCCGAAGCCGCACTGCGAGGTTCCGCAGCGGGCGCCGCGTACACCGCATCGAAGCATGCGGTGGCAGGGCTCACCAAAAGCGGCGCGTTCATGTACGGCCCCAGCGGCATTCGGGTGAACGCGGTGGCTCCAGGACCAACGCTGACGAATATCGAGGCTCGATTCGCATCCGAACTCGG
>DMKW01000285.1:0-438 GCA_003454135.1 Microbacteriaceae bacterium | reverse complement strand
TTCCTGCTGAGCGACGACGGGGTGAATGTGAACGGAGCCATACTTCCCTCCGACGGCGGATGGTCGGTCGCCTGACGAAATCGGGCTTAGCGAACCTGACTCGCAGGCACGATCGGGTCTGATTCGAAGGCGATGGAAACACTCGGGTCGACCGACAGCGTGAGAAAGCCGCCATTCTGCAGCTCCACATGAATCGCAGGCGCCCAGTTTCTACCAGATGCACGTTCAGCGTTGATCTCCTCGTTCATCACCCTGTAGAACTCATCGACAGTCTCTGTATCGGCAAGAACGAATGACTGTCCGGCGTAGTGAAGTTTGGGCACGAGATCTCCTAGTTGAGTGACTATCTCCGAAGCGACCGAAGCTGCGCGCGATCGGTCGACCCGATCTGGGGGTAGACCCATCGTTCTATTTATGTGAGTATATTTAATATATAAA
>DMKW01000196.1:23269-23428 GCA_003454135.1 Microbacteriaceae bacterium | reverse complement strand
CGCGGTGGACCGCGATTCGTCCACGCGGCCGACCGGGCTCGCGCCAAGGCGATCATCGACGACCCGCGCACCGATGAACAACTCTGCGCCGATGCGCTCGTTGAGATGATCCGGATCGCTGTGGCGACCTCCCCCAAGACCATGTTCGGCAGTGTAAGG
>DMKW01000196.1:21891-23066 GCA_003454135.1 Microbacteriaceae bacterium | reverse complement strand
GCGCAACAATATGACCCGGACGGCCCGGCTGCACGCGACCCATCCGAAGGTGGCCCGTCACACCGAGAATCGCCCGGACACGGCTACATCGAGGGGGTTCTCGACCCGGTCTCCCTGGGGACCATCGACAGATATCTGTGCGATACCGGCACGATTGGGGTGTTGTTCGACGACGACGGCCAGTGCGTGAACGTCGGGCGAGAGAAACGGCTCTTCACCGCTCGACAACGCGTTGGCATGGCCGTCCGGGATGGCGGATGCATGATCGGTGACTGCGATCGGCCTCCGGCGTGGTGCGAAGCTCACCACATCGACGAATGGGAGCGCGACGCGGGCCAAACAAATATCGAAGACGGCATTCTGCTCTGCCGCTTCCATCACCTTAATCTGCACAACAACGGCTGGCAGATACTCAGGCGCGGGGCCAGTTACTGGTTGAAACCGCCCCGCTCCGTCGATCCCGAACAAGTTCTTATTCCGATGCCGAGCAAGAGCCGTGCCTTTCAGGAAGCGATGCGGCACGCGACAGATGAGAGGTGATTGGGTGACCCGACGTCAGCGAGCGCGGAGATGGGCGGCACGAGCGCCGCCGCAACAGAGCACCGCACGCGCGCGCCGCGACCGGCTGTCAAAGCGCGACAGCGGGCAACTCACGGTCGCAGCGCGACTCGTGGGTGGAGCCCGACCCGCTGGTGCAGCCCGACGGGAGGGTGCAGCGCAGCGCGACTCGGAGCTCAGGCGCCGACGAAGTCGCTCACGTCGCCGACGAGTCGAGTGTGGTCGGCCGGAATCGGCTCGACCGCGGCGAGGGCGATCTCCGCGGCGAACTCGCCCACGTTGTAGAGCTTGCCCGCAGCATCCTTGCGCGCGCTGATCGCACCGGGGTTGGCGCGCTCGAGCAGGGTCGCGGTGATGGTGCCCTCGATCATGTCTCCGGAGACGACCACAAATTCGATGCCGCCCGCATCCAGCGTCGGGATCATCGCTCGCAGCGCATCCTCGCCGGCACGCTTGCTGAGCGCTACGGGAAGGTATTCGGGCATCGTCGGCGTGGTCGCGATGAAGTGCGCCTGGTGGCTCGTGACGAACACGACGCGAGATCCGGGGGCGAGCAGGGGCAGCGCTGCGGTGAGTAAGGCGACTTGCGCGTCGCGGTTGAGCTGCATGGCGTAGTC
>DMKW01000196.1:8569-21849 GCA_003454135.1 Microbacteriaceae bacterium | reverse complement strand
CCGCCCCACTCGCGTTCGATCGTGCCGAAGAGCTCGGCGACGGACGCCGCATTGGTGAGGTCCGCGCCGATCGCGATGGCCGACCCGCCCGTCGCGACAATCTTGTCCACGAGCTTGAGCGCGCGAGCCTCCTTGTTGCGGAAATTGATCACCACGCTCGCCCCGGCCTCGGCCAGGTAGGTAGCCGTGTCGGCGCCGATTCCCCGCGAGGAGCCGGTAACGAGCGCGCGAAGTCCGTCGAGAGAGCCGGCGGCGAGGGGGTTGGTCACGGTGTCTGCTCCTGTGGTGTGCGGTGGCCGCGCGGCGCGCCAGCTTCGGCTCCCGAGAATACCAACAACGCGCAAGTGGAGGTTCCCTCGTGGTGATAGTTTCGCTAATACACGATGCACAAGGGGTGCCCGCGATGCTGGCTGACTTTCTCACATATACCTGGGTCTTCTGGCTTGCCCTGATTCTGGTCTGCGTGATTATCGAAGTGGCCACGATCGACTTCACCTTTCTCATGGTGGCGATCGGCGGCGTCGGCGGCCTCGTGGCCGAGCTCTTCGGAGCCCCGTGGTGGGTCCAGATCCTGATCGCCGGCATCCTCGCCCTGCTTCTCCTGTTCTTCGCGCGACCCGCCCTGCATCGCGCACTTCGGCGCGGGGGCGATTCCACGCCGACGAACGTCGACGCCCTCATCGGACTCAGCGGCACGGTGACGACGGAGTTTGAGGACGGCCAGGGCCACGTCAGGCTCTCGAATGGCGAAATCTGGACGGCGAAACTCTCCCACCTCACCGGGGGTCGGCCGATCGTCGCCGGTGATCGTGTCGTAGTAACCGCAATAGATGGGGCGACCGCCATGGTCGTCCCAGCCGAAAGGACTCAACCGTGACCATTGGCGCACTCTTCGGGCAGGTCATCCTTGTGATCGTCGTCGTGATCGTGGCGATCTTCGTGTTGGTGATCCTGTTCAGGGCGGTGAAGATCATCCCGCAGGCGCGGGCAGGCGTCGTCGAACGCCTCGGTAAGTATCACAAGACGCTCCTGCCCGGCCTCAACATCCTCGTGCCATTCGTCGACCGGGTGAGACCGCTCATCGACATGCGCGAACAGGTCGTCTCCTTCCCGCCTCAGCCCGTCATCACCGAAGACAACCTTGTCGTCTCGATCGACACCGTCGTCTACTTCCAGGTGACGGATGCGCGGGCCGCGACCTACGAGATCGCCAACTACCTGGGTGCCGTCGAGCAACTCACGACCACGACCCTCCGCAACGTCGTCGGTGGGTTGAATCTTGAGGAGGCTCTCACCAGCCGCGACAACATCAATGGCCAGTTGCGCATCGTGCTCGACGAGGCGACGGGCAAGTGGGGCATCCGGGTCGGCCGCGTCGAGCTCAAGGCGATCGATCCGCCGCTCTCGATTCAGGATTCGATGGAGAAGCAGATGCGCGCCGAGCGTGATCGTCGCGCGCAGATCCTCACGGCCGAGGGAACGAAGCAGGCCGCGATCCTGCAGGCCGAAGGCTCTCGCCAGGCGGCCATCCTCGAAGCCGAGGGCTGGGCCAAGGCGCAGGTGCTGCGGGCCGAGGGCGAGGCCCAGGCCATCACCACCGTCTTCGGGGCAATCCACAAAGGTGACCCAGACAGCAAACTGCTGGCCTACCAGTACCTGCAGATGCTGCCGAAGATCGCCCAGGGCGACTCCAACAAGCTCTGGATCGTGCCTTCTGAGCTCACCGAGGCAATCAAGAGCATCAGCAAAGGCTTCATGGGAAACCAGGGTGGAACCCCGCCAAGCGCGTAGGCACGACAAGACGGGCCGGTCTCACGCGAACCGGCCCGTGGTCGTTGGTAATGCTTACTTCGCCTCCGCTCCCCCGCGCATCCTCGCCCACCGCGGGCTCGCCATCGAGGCGCCGGAAAACACCCTGCTCGCCTTTCTCAAGGCGCTGTCGATCGGTGTCACCCATCTCGAGACCGACGTGCATGCGTCGCTCGACGGCGTCGCCATCCTCAGCCACGATGCCGATCTGGAGCGCATCGTCGGCCGTCCCACGCGAATCGACCGGCTCACGGTCGCGGAACTCAAGCGTGTCGACCTCGGTCACGGCCAGACGTTCGCGACACTCGCCGACGCGCTCGACACGTTTCCGCACGCGTGTTTCAACATCGACCTGAAGTCGTCGGCCTCGGTTCTGCCGGCGGTTGAGGCGATCCGCGCGGCTCGAGCGACGTCGAGAGTGCTGGTCACGTCGTTCGGCGAGTCTCGGCGTCGCGAGGCGCTTCGTGGGCTTCCCGGGGTGGCGACCTCCGCATCCGCGGCGACGCTCGCCCTTGCCCTCGCCGCGGCGAAGCTGGGGGTCGGGCCCGTCGTTCGGCGCGCACTCGCGCGAGTCGATGCTGTGCAGGTGCCCGAGGCGGTGCGAGGCTTGCGCGTGCTGACCCCGCGCACGATCCGCGCCTTCCACGACGCCGGCGTCGAGATTCACGTGTGGACGGTCAACGACGTGGACGAGATGGCGCGGCTTCTCGACCTCGGCGTGGACGGCATCGTCACCGACCGCTCGGACCTCGCGCTGGATTTGGTCAAAAAGAGGTCAATCTTCCGCGAGTAGCCTGTGAACACGCTGGGAAGTCCGCGCGATGGAAAGGATACGTCCAGCTTCGGGGTTTATAACTGTGAATGCATCGCGAGAGAGGACCACACAATGGCGGATCGCAGTTTGCGCGGAATGAGGCTCGGATCCCAGAGCCTTCAGAGTGAAGAAGGCGTTACCTTCTCCCCGCGAAAGAAGAGCACGTACCAAGCCGCTGACGGATCAACTTTTGAGGTGACGTTCTCGGCAGACGCTGACGTTCCCACCGTTTGGGAGTCCCCGAAGAGCGGCCAGGAAGGCCGATTGTTGGACGAAGCAGGGGTGCAGGTCGAGCCGGAACCTTCCGACGCGAAGGTGCCGCGCACCCACTGGGACATGCTGCTCGAGCGGCGCACGCGCGTCGAACTCGAAGAGCTGCTCCAGGAACGTCTCGACTTTCTGCGGGCGCGCAAGGGCCAGCACAAGATCGGCGCTTGACCTCGACAGGTCGACTTACACGCTAAACGCGTCGCAGCCTCGGCTGCGGCGCGTTTGTCTTTGTGGCGTCAGCGGCGGGCGCGGCGCGGAGGGGCGATGCCCCAGATCGTGACGCGAACGAGAGCCTCGATGACGATGCCGAGGTGCATCTTCGATCGTCCGGCCGCACGTTCGACGAAGATGATGGGACTCTCGACCACGACTCCCCCGTTCCGTTCGAGCCTCCACGCGAGTTCGACCTGAAAGCAATAGCCCTGCGACGACACCGCGGACAGGTGCAGCGAGCGCAGGGCCTCGGCCTTGAAGACCCGAAAGCCGGAGGTGATGTCCCGGATGTCCGAACGCAGCGCGGCGCGCGCGTAAGAGTTGCCGAGCCGCGAGATCGCCTGTCGCAGCCACGGCCAGTTGCGCACCGATCCCCCCGGCACCCAGCGCGATCCGATGACGAGGTCGGCCCCGGCCCTGGCGAGTTCGATCATCGCCGGAAGCTCTGCCGGATCGTGCGAGCCGTCTGCGTCGATCTCCACGACGTAGAGGTAGTCCTGCTCCAGGGCGAAATCGAATCCGGCGAGGTAGGCGCGGCCGAGACCCTCCTTCGCGGTGCGGTGCAGCACCGAGAGTCCCGGGTCCTCGGCGGCGAGCTTCTCGGCGAGCTCCCCGGTGCCGTCGGGGCTCGAATCGTCGACAATGAGCACGTCCGCAAGCGGCACCGACTGCCTGATGCGCCCGATCACCGACGCGAGACTCTCGATCTCGTTGTAGGTGGGCAGGATCACGAGGGTCTCAGCCATGGGCTTCCTTCCGGGGGGCGCGAGTCGCGATCGGCGCAAACAGCATCGCGAGGGCGAGGCCGGCAATACCGAGACCCGACACGAGCCACTCGATGCCCCGCCCGATCACGGTCGCGGGCGTCGTGGTGTGGCTGAGCGGGACATCCTCGACCATCGATCCGGCGCGGAAGGTCGGCAGTTGCGAGATCACCCGGCCGTCCGGGGCGAACATGGCGCTCACCCCGACGGTCGACGCGTTGACGACACTGCGCCCGGTCTCGATCGCACGTAGCCGCGCAATTCCGACCTGCTGGCTGCTCTCGTCGGTGTGTCCGAAGTCCGCGTTGTTGGTTGGCGCGATGATAAATTCGGCGCCGTCGCGGAGCATCTGGCTGATGAGCGTGTCATCGACGATGTCGAAGCAGATCGCGAGGCCCGCGACGGCACCGTTGATGTCGAAGACGTTGTCGCGCGTGCCGAAGGAGTAGTCCCGCGGCACGAGGTCAAAGAGGCTCGGCGCGAGGGGGTACCAGAACGCGCGGTCCGGCAGATATTCCGCGAATGGAACGGGATGGATCTTGTCATACTGGTCCACGGCACCCTTGCCGTCTTCCCACAGCAGCAGGCTGTTGAAGGTGCGGCCCTTGTCGTCTCCAGTGATGGTGCCGGTGACGAGGGGGGCATTCATCGCCCCAGACACGTAGTCGAGCGTTTGAGCGGCGCGTTTGTTCTCGAGCGGGTTGATGTCCGAGGCGTTTTCTGGCCAGACCACGACATCCACTCGCTGCCCGAAGAGGGGAACCGTCGCCTGAAGGTGGTCGTCGAGGCTGTCGCCCGGCTGGATCTGCGCGAAGAGGCCGGAGTTGGAGTTGCCCTGCACGGCAGCCACCCGGATGGAACCGGCCGAGATCACCGGCCAGGCCGGGATCGCGAGCGCAAGCAGGAACGCGAAACCGGCGACGGTGCCGCGCACGGTCCACGCGACCCGCACCTCGAGGAAGGCTTGAAGAAGAACGGCGCTCAGGAAGGCGATGACGAAGCTCAGGCCGGAGATGCCGAGCCACGCCACGAGCGGCGCAAACGGGCTCGCGGACTGGGAGAAGGCGAGCCTGCCCCACGAGAAGCCTCCGTACGGCCAGACGCTCGTGAGCGCCTCGCGCGCCACCCACAGGCCACCGAGCACCATGGGCAACCCGAGCAGGCGGCCGGCGACTCCCGGCCAGAGCCGGGGCACGAATCGCCAGGCAAGGGCGAGAAGGGACGCCCCGAAGGCGAAGAAGATCGCCTCGAGCCCCGCGAGCGCGAGCCACGGCACCGGTCCGAGATAGACGGTAAGCCACAGGATGTGGTTGCCGAAGAACGCGAAACCGGCGACAACGCCGACGAGCAGCGATGCCCAGAACCGACGGCCGCGCAGTGCCCAGAGCAGCATTGCCGTTCCGACGAACGCGAGCGGCCACCAGCCGCGACCGGGGAACGCGAACGAGTTGACAATGCCGGAGACGGCGGAGAGGAGAACGGCGGCCCACAGGGGTAGCGGGGTGACGGGCCTCTGTCGCACTGGATAAGCCTAGATTGCCGCGAACGCGTGTCGTGACCGCCTCGGTCAGCCGACGGATGAGTAGGCGACGATGCCACGACGGATCGCGTCGAGTGCCGCGCGGGCGGTGCGTCCCACGGGGCCGTCCGCCACGACGGAGAGCTGGTCGAGAAGGTCGATCGTCTGCTTGGTCATGCGCACGAAGTCGCCGGCGGCGAGGTCGGCCTCGCTCAGCACGGCGTCGAGCGACACCCCCTGCGCCCAGCGATTCATCGCGAGCGACAGCCCGGTGGAGAGCGGGTTGCTTCCCGGGAGTTTGTGATCCCGCTCGATGTCGTCGAGCTTGCTCCACAGGTCCGTCGTCTTCTCGAACGCGGGCCGGAACGCGCCCTTCGGCAGGTAGCGATCCGATGCTTGTCCCTCGTCCCTCCGCGGCTCATACACGAGGGCCGCCGCCATCGCGGCGAGGCCGGCCGGGTCGAGGTCTTTCCAGACTCCGCGGCGCAGGCACTCTGCGACGAGCAAATCGCGTTCGCCGTAGATGCGACGCAGGGTGCGACCGTGCACGGAGGCGGTGACCTCGCCGGTGTCCGACCGCTCGAGATAGCCGAGTTCGAGCAGGATGTCCGACACGCGATCGAAGATTCTCGCGACGGCTCCCGTGCGGCTGCGAATCTGCGCGCTCAGCTCATCCCTCTGTTTCTTGAGGCGCCACCAGCGCTCCGCCCAGCGTGCGTGTGCCTCGCGATCGTTGCAGGCGTGGCACGGATGCTGTTTGAGCCGCCTGCGCAGGGCTGTCAGCTGGTGCTGCCGCTTTTCGTGATCGGCCCGACTCTGCGTGTCGGCGCGAGCGGCGCCCTTGCGTTCGAGGTCCGTGAGTTCGCGACGGATACCGTAGTACTCGCGGAAGTCGCCGAGGTGGCAGCGCATCGCCTCCTCATAGCCCTGGAGCGACTCGTCCTGGCTGCGCACCTTGCGGGCGAGGTCGACGACGGCGCGGTCGGCCTGGAACTGGGCGAAGGAGGATTCGAGGATGTCGCGAGTGCGTTCGCGCCCGAACTGCTCGATGAGGTTGACGGCCATGTTGTAGGTGGGCGAGAAGCTCGAGTTGAGCGGATAGGTGCGGCGCGAGGCGAGCGAGGCCACGGCCTGCGGGTCGAGCCCGTCCTGCCACTGGATCACCGAGTGGCCCTCGACGTCGATGCCCCGACGTCCGGCGCGACCCGTGAGCTGGGTGTACTCCCCAGGCGTGATGGGCACGCGCGCCTCGCCGTTGAACTTCTCGAGCTTCTCGAGCACGACGGTTCTCGCCGGCATGTTGATGCCGAGCGCGAGGGTTTCCGTGGCGAACACGGCCTTGACGAGCTTTTTTTGGAAGAGCTCCTCCACGACCTCCTTGAACGCGGGGAGCATTCCGGCGTGGTGGGCGGCGACGCCACGCTGCAGGCCCTCGAGCCACTCCCAGTAGCCGAGCACCGCGAGGTCTTCATCGAGGATGGTTCGGCAGCGCTCCTCCACGATCGCGCGGATCTCGTCCCGCTCCGGGGCTGTGGTGAGCCGCACCCCGGCGCGGAGCACCTGTTTCACGGCCTGGTCGCAGCCGATCCGACTGAAGATGAAGAAGATCGCCGGCAGGAGGTTGCGCTCGCCGAGCATCCTGACGATGCCCGCCCGATCCATCTTGAGTTCATTGGGGCGTCCGCCGCGCGAGTGGTACCGGCCGACATCCTTCATCTGCCGCGAGCCGAGTGTGCGGCCGCCGTAGCGGGCCATCTGCACGAGCTCGGGATTCACGCGGTTTGTCGCCGCGAGTCCCGAGGAATCGAACAGGTCGATGAGTTTGGTGCGCATGATCACGTGTTGGTCGAGCGGCACCGGGCGCTCCTCCGACACGATCACGGCCGTCTCGCCGCGAACCGCCTGAAGCCAATCGCCGAATTCTTCGGCGTTGGACACCGTCGCGCTCAGGGAGACGAGCCGCACGCTCTGCGGCAAGTGGATGATCACCTCTTCCCACACGGCCCCGCGGAACCGGTCGGCGAGGTAGTGCACCTCGTCCATGATCACGAACGACAGGTCGTGCAGCAGGTCGGAATCGGCGTAAAGCATGTTGCGAAGTACTTCGGTCGTCATGACGACGACGCGTGCTCCGGAGTTGATGTTCGTGTCGCCGGTGAGCAGCCCGACGTCGGCCGCGCCGTATTCGGCCACGAACTCCTGGAACTTCTGGTTGCTCAGCGCCTTCATCGGCGCCGTGTAGAAGACCTTGGCGCGGGGATCCTGCATCGCGAGATACACCGCGAATTCCGCGACGATCGTCTTTCCTGCGCCGGTGGGGGCAGCGACGAGCACGCTGTCACCGTTCTCGAGAGCCACGCACGACGCGATCTGGAACGGGTCGAGGTCGAAGGAGAGGTTGCTGCGGAAGCGCTCGAGCCGCGGCGAGCCCTGGCGGGACTTGGATGCGGCGAAGCGTTCGGCTGGGGAGAGCTGGTCCGTCATGCGGTGGCCGTGCCGCCGAGTTCGGCGGCGAGGGCGTCGGCGCGCTTAGCGGCCACCCGGTCGTGCCACCATGCGATCGCCGCGGCGACGAGGTAGAGCACGATCATGGGGATGGCGAGAAGGAACATCGATCCGACGTCCGCGGACGGTGTCGCGATCGCGCAGAACACGAAAATCAACAGAATGGCCATCCTCCAGCTTGCGATGATCGAGCGGGCTGACAGCACGCCGATGAAGTTGAGGAGCACGAGAAAGACGGGCAGCACGAAGGCGATCCCGACGGCGAGCACGAGCTTGAGAACGAAACCGAGGTAGTCCTTCGCCTCGATGAAACTCGCGTCTTCTTTGGGCACAAACGAGGTGAGGATCACGACGATGTGCGGGAGCACGAACCATCCGGCGGCGCATCCCGCGAGAAAGAGCGGAATCGCCGTGAAGAAGAAGCCGAACGTGTAACGCTTCTCCTTCTTGGTGAGCCCCGGCACGAGGAAGGCGAAAACCTGGTAGAGCCAGATCGGACTCGCGACCACGATGCCGACCGTCACCGCGATCTGCAGACGAAGATCGAACGCGGAGGTCAGGCCCGAATAGTTGATGATCGCGTTGTGCGCCTTCGCTATGGTCGTGATCGGCAGGCGCAGTGCATCCCAGACGAAGTCGGAAACGAACCAGCCGCCGACCGCGCCAACCACGATTGCGACCGCGGAGATGACGAGTCGCTTGCGGAGTTCGATGAGGTGCTGGCCGAGCGACATGCGGCCTTCGCTGTTCGCGCCTCGTTTGGTGCGCGTTGCCATGGGAACGTCGACGGTCAGACTAGGGCTTGCTGTCGGTTTTCGTCGCGTCCGTCTGCTTCTGCACCTCGGGCGACGTCTGGTTCAGCTCGGGACCGTCCGCCGGCTTCGTCTCGTCGTCGTTCTTGACCTCGTTCTTGAAGATCTTCATCGACTGTCCCACGCTCTTGGCCAGACCGGGAAGCTTGCTCGCTCCGAAGAGCAAAACGACGATGACCAGCAGGATGAGGGCGTGCCAGCCGGTGAATCCTTGGAACATGGGGCGACATCCTTACGAGTCGAAATTGCCGTGACCCTCAGTTTACCGCTCACCGAGAGCGATTGTGTCTCAGTCGGCCTCGAACCACCGCCGAGTGCTTGCATCGAGCGAGGTGATGCGGCGGGCGCGGTCGAGCCTTGCGTCGTGCCTCGCCCGGCGGCGTTCGAGCGCCCGCTCGCGCACGAGCCCCCGCCTGGCCACGACCTCGGACCTTTTCTGCAACAGCGCGAGCGTCGTTCGCTGGTCATCCAGCGTTTCCCCGGCCGCCTCGAGAAGTTCGGACTTCGCCGCAAGCGTCTCGAGTGCGCCGAAAACGGCCACGCCCTTGCGAAACAGCAGCCATCCGAAATAGCCGAGCATCGCAAGCAGGGCCGCCACGAGCAGGCCCCAAATGAGCAACCACGACCACCAGGGCATCAGCCCTCCTCGTAGCGCGCGGCGCCGGCCGCGGCCCACCCAGCCACGACAGCGCGGGCCTCGGGCGGGTCGACGACGGTAACCACGCCCGGCAGGCCGGCCACGAGTCGCTTGAGCCCGTGGTAGTGAGACACCCGCACCGACGTGCGGCGTCGGCCGTCGACCTCGGTGGAGACCGCGTCATCGGGGATGTAGTCGGCGAGCAGGGGCGCCGCGACCGGGTCGATGTCCAGGGTCACGATGAGGTCGTCGGCCGAGCCCTCGAACAGGGTCTCGGGCAGTCGCACGTCCGCCGCGTGGAATGTGATCGCTTCCGTGGTGATCTTCGGATTGCCGATGCGGTCGAGCCGGAACGTGCGCACCCCCTCTCGAAGGTGGCACCACCCGCGCAGGTACCAGTCGGCGTCGACGGACTCGACCCGAAGCGGGTCCACCCGGCGTCGCTCGTGTTCGCCGCGCGCGTTGAGGTAGTCGAATTCGAGCTGGACCCCCGTCGTGACGGACTCGCGGATGAGGGCCAGGGTGGCGTCGGAGTCCGAGGCCTCGACGGCGACCTGGCTGGGGATGCCCGATGCGCCGCGCGAGAGCTTCGTCATGAGCGTGGCGATGGCCGCGCGATCCGCATTCTCGGGAAGAGCGGAGAGGTATTGCAGCCCGGCGATGAGGGCGGCGGCCTCCCGGCCGGAAAACCGCGGGGCGTCGTCGATCGCCACGAGGTTGGTGAGCACGATCTGGTCGTTCTCTTCGAAGTCGTCCCAGGCCAGGTCGAAGAGGTCGCCATGCTGGTACTGGCCGGTCTCCCCCGGGATTCCGGAGACCGCGATGAGTTCGACGGCCTCCCGGATCCGTTGCGCCGACACTCCGAAGTGGTCGGCGACCTCCTGAACGCTGATGCGCTCGTGCTCCATGAGGAACGGCACGAAGGAGAGCAGGAACGCGAGCTTGTCCTGGGCGTGCAGTGGGGCTTGTCTTTCAGCCACGGGGCACCTCCGAGTTCGAGGGGTGTGCGCCGGCCTCGCTTTGGGCTGGCGGGCCGGCGTCGGAGTGCTCGGCGGCGGTTCTGATCAGGCGGCTGCGAACCGCGGCGCGCAACACGGGAGGTGAGACGACGAGCACCTCCGGTCCGTAGCCGGCGAGCTCGTCGGCGAAGATGTTGGCGTCGGAGTAGTGCAGCCGCAACGCACCGTTCGTGAGGGTCTCGGTGCCGCGGCGCTTCTGCAGCCTCGTCGCGGCATCCGAATCCGGCTCGACCTCGATTTCGGCGGTGTGCGAGTTCCAGACCTCCTCGAGTTCCCGGAGCGCCGCCTCGGTCTGGTCGCCGCGCGGCGCGGGGAACGTCTTACCCGTCGTGGTGATCTGGCTTACGATGCGTCGCAGGAGAAACGTCTTGGTGCGGCCCGAATCGGGTTCGAGCGCGTGAAGGTGCCAGCGGCCCTGGTGCTGGATGAGGGCGAGCGGGGCGACCGTGCGCACGCGCGCGACCTCCTCGCCGGGCTTCAGGTAGGCGAATCGCACGACCGCGTTCTTGTCGAGGGCCGCCCGCAGCGGCTCGAACGCGGCATCCCGCACGCGCACCCGCGGGGCGTAACCGAGCACGGGTTCGTCGGAGACGAGACCGAGACCCTTGAGTTTCATCACCGCGCGGCGCGACTCGCCGGAGAGCGATCCCTCCCGCCAGACCATCGCGGCGAGATTCAACAGCGTGGTCTCTTCGGCCGAGAAGGCGATGTCGCTGGGGAGTTCGTATGCACCACGCGGAATGCGGTAGCGCAGGTTCTGGTTGTTGCCGGCTTGCCCAGGCGACTCGATCGTCTCGAGGGGAACGCCGAGATCGCGGATGTCGTCTTTGTCCCGCTCGAACTGGCGCTCGAGGTTGGCGTTGTCGCCGCCCGGCTTGAAGCGCTGGCGGTAGCCCTGCACGGTGGACAACACTTCGTTCTTGGTCAGGCCGGTTTCCGTTGCGAGCAGCGCGAGAACGAGGCTGAAGAGTCGCTCTTCGACCGGGACCTTGGGGCTGCTGGCTGCTGACACGAGAGAAATCCTAGTTTGGAAGGAACTTGGAGACACTCGGCCTGTGTCTGTGCGGAGGGAGGACTAGTGCGCGATACCCAGAATATCCACGACATAGATGAGTGTGGCGCCGCTCGGTACCGTGACGCTCGTGTCTGACCCGTCACTGACCGCGAGCTTGGGCGGAACGACGAGGAGCACCTGCGAGCCGACCCGCTGGCCTACGAGGCCCTTCGACAGTCCGGCCACCACGCTCGAGGTGCCGACGTTGACGACCGTGGCCTGGCCGGTCTTCCAGGTCGAGCTGAAGACGGCCTTGTTGGCCCAGCTGATCCCCGTGTCCTTGATTATCGCGAAGTCGCCGCTCTTCACCGTGGCGCCGTCGCCCTTCTTGAGCAGGGTGGCGCTGAACGCCTTGGGCGCCGCCGTGTTGGGCACGGTGATGCCCGGTGTGCCGTCGGGAGCGAGAACGACGGCCGGCAGTCCGTTCACCGGCACCTGATCGGCGCCGTCTGCCTTTGCGCGGTACGCGCTCTTGATGTCGATCACGTAGACGAACGAGTCGTTCTTGGCGATGCCGTTTGCCTCGTCGGCCTGGCCGCTGTGGCTGTCTTTGGGGGAACCCACGATCGCCACGCGGGAGCCGACCGTGGCGCACCGGAGTCCTTCGCTCACCGCGGGGAAGGTCGACTTGCCGACCGTGATGACGCTGCCGCCGCTCGCCGAATAGCTGCTCTTCTGCAGCACGGCGCCGTCCGTGCCGTTGAGGATCGTGACGTCGACGATCACCGGCTGGCCGTCCTGGATCGGGGCGCCCTTGCCGGCGATGACCTGCGACTTCTCGGTGGTCTTGGTGTACAGCGGCAGCGGGAAGTCCACCTTGGGGGCGGCGCCGAGCTTGCCGGGAGCCTTGACGACGGACGATGCGTCGCCGGACTGCACGAGGGGGTCACAGCCGTTCGAGCCTGCGCCGCCGGCGCACGCCGTGAGGCTGGCCAGAATGCCGAAGGCAACGATCAGCGCAGTGGTCTTGCGCACGAATCCTCATTTCGATCGAGTTCGTGGGATGTCACAATTCTAGGGTCACGCCCGGTCACGGATTGTCCGACGCCGCGACGGCCTGTTCGGCCGTGGCCTGTGCGGCGCGCGCGGTCTTGCGCAAGCGCTTGTCGGTGACCACCCGCTCGCCGAGCGCGCCGGGAGTCCAGGCCTCGACATCCTCGTCCGTGTAGTCGGACTTCGATGGGCGGCGCTTGAGCTGCGGAAGGGTCGTGTCTGGCGCGAGGCGACGCGCGGTGAGCAGGAAGCCGGTGTGCGCGACCATGCGATGGTCGGGGCGAACCGCGAGACCTTCGACGTGCCAGCCGCGGATCATCGTCTCCGACGAGTCCGGGTCGGTGAAGAGCCCGGTGCCGCGGATTGCTTCGGCCACGCGCGACAGCTGCGTCACCGTGGCTATGTAGCAGAGCAGCACTCCCCCGGGCGTGAGCGCGTCGGCGACGACGTCGAGGCACTCCCACGGCGCGAGCATGTCGAGCACGACCCGATCGATCGTGCCGCGTTCCACGGCTGTCGGCAGTGATTCGACGAGATCCCCGACCGTGACCGTCCAGTTCTCCGGCTCCGCGCCGAGAAAGCTCACGACGTTGGCGCGGGCCACCTGGGCGAACTCCTCCCGCCGTTCGAACGACGTGAGCGAACCGGTCGGCCCGATGCCGCGCAGCAGCCACAGGCTCAGCGCGCCGGAGCCAACCCCGGCCTCGATGACACGCGCGCCGGGGAAGATGTCGCCGAGGCTCAGGATCTGCGCGGCGTCTTTGGGATAGATGATGGCCGCGCCGCGCGGCATCGACATGACGAAGTCGCTGAGGAGGGGGCGCAGGGCGAGGTACTCGTCGCCGTTGGACGCCGTGATGACCGACGCGTC
>DMKW01000196.1:5869-8378 GCA_003454135.1 Microbacteriaceae bacterium | reverse complement strand
AGGCCCGTGGTCGAATCCTCGATCGCCATGCACATGGCCGGGTCGACCCCGATGAGCTCGGCGCCTCGGAGGTAGGGCTCCGGATGCGGCTTGCTGTGGGTGACGTCGTCCCCCGCGACGATGTGGTCGAAGGCGTCGAACGGAATCGTCGACACGACATGCTCCGCCATACGCCTGATCGACATCGTGACGAGGGCCGTGGGAATCCCGGCCTGCCTCACCGCGGAGAGCAGTTCGCGGGCGCCCGGGCGCCACGGCACGCTCACGTGAATCTGGTCGAGCACGCGGTCGGTGAGGTGCTGCACGATCTGGTCTTCGCTCAGCCCCACCCCCCGGCCCTGCAGCACCGCCGCGGAGTGCCACAGTCCCGCGCCGACGAGGGTCAGCCCGTCTTCGTGGGTCCATGTGCCGCCGAAGGACTCGACGAGGTCAGCCTCCGCGCTCAGCCAATACGGCTCGGTGTCGACGAGGGTGCCGTCCATGTCCCAGAGGACGGCGGCGGGGAGGAGTTCGGTCACGGGATCCGAGTTTACCGTCGGAGGGGTTCTATCCTTGACTCAAGGAAGTCGGCCCACCCGGGTGCCGACGCAGTGAAGGTAGCGAGTGTCTGACGCAGGAATCCTGAAGGGGCGGCTACTCGTCGTCGCGTTCGAGGGCTGGAACGACGCGGGGGAAGCCGCGAGCGGTGCGGTGCGTGCGCTCAAAGAGCTGCTCGATCTCTATCCCATCGCCGAGATCGACGCCGAGAGATTCTTCGACTACCAGTTCAACCGGCCGACCGTCGCGCAAGACGAGGACGGCAACCGCGCGCTCGTCTGGCCGAGCGTCGTCACGTACGGTCCGACATCCGTGCTGGCCCAGAGACTCCCGGTCGAAGGACTCGCGGATGATGCCGAGCTGAACGTCGGGGCCAACAATGGTTCGAACATCTACCTTCTGCTCGGCACCGAACCTTCGCGTAACTGGAAGAGCTTCACCGCCCAGATCATGGAGACGATCCGCGAGAACGAGATCTCGGGCGTGGTGTTTCTCGGGGCAATGCTCGCCGATGTTCCGCACACGCGGCCGATCTCGGTGTTCGTGAGCAGCGAGAACGCCGAGGTCCGTCGGGAGCTCGGCATCGAACGGAGCACCTACGAGGGCCCCGTCGGAATCCTCTCGGTACTCGGCGAAGCCGCCGAGAAGGCGGGCATTCCCACGGTGTCGATCTGGGCATCCGTGCCGCACTACGTGCACAACGCACCGTCGCCCAAGGCGACGCTGTCGATCATCGACAAGCTCGAGGAGATCATCGACGTGGTGATCCCCCGCGGCGACCTCGTCGACGAGTCGGCGGCGTGGGAGAGCGGCATCGACGCGCTCGCGAGCGAAGACGAGGAAATGGCGTCCTACATCGCGCAGCTCGAGCAGGCACGCGACACCGTTGACTCGCCCGAGGCTAGCGGCGAGGCGATCGCCCAGGAGTTCGAGCGCTACCTGCGCCGGCGCGACGGCAAGGGCGACGGTCGCGGCACGGCCGGCTCGGGGCCGTCCGGTCCGGACGACCGCCGCCCCAGAGACTGACCGCGCCGGGCGCCGGTCAACCGCCATGCCGTCATTCCGGGTCACGATGTCGATCGGCGCGCTCGCCGCGGGAACGCCACCGCACACGGTCGTGCCGTCGGCCGCCTCGGCCGTCGCCGAGCTCACGACGGTCGAGGCGCAGGATGTCGCGGTCGTGAGCGGAGGCCCACGGGTGACGGTGCGCTTCACGGGCGAGGATGAGAGCGACGCGCTCGCGATCGCGCGGCACGCCGTCGAGCAGACGAGAACAAGGGCCGAGGTCGTCTCCTGGCTCGTGACCAAGCGGGTCGGCGGCCGCTGGTATCCGGTCGCGCCCGCGGGCGGGCTGTAGAGCCGGTCAGTCGGTCGGCAGGGCGCGCAGCCGGATGCCGAGCAGGGCGTGAATCGCGGTGACGAGCGAGACGGTGCAGGCGTCGCCGCTCGCAATTCTCGCGTCGACGGCGTCGAGGGCGGCCGGAGAGTTGAGGTCGTCCGCGAGCAGGCGCCGCAGCTCATCCACTGCGGCCGTGCCGTCGCCGGCCGTGTCATCCGGCTCGGCCTGCCCTGACGGCAGACCGTGCGAGCCGGAGTCTCCCGGGTCTGAGGCCCAGGCGTCCCAGGCGGCGAGTCGGGTCTGGGCGGTCGTCAGGTGGGCATCCGTCCACTCCCAGTCGCCCCGGTAGTGCTCGGAGAGCAGCGCGAGCCGAATCGCTCGGGGATCGACGCCCTCGGCGACGAGCCGGGACACGAGCACGAGGTTGCCGAGCGACTTGCTCATTTTCTCGCCGCGATAGGCGACGAGCCCCGCGTGCGAGTAGACGTCGGCGAGGGCGTGACCGGTGAGCACGGCGACGTGGCCGGCGCTGAACTCGTGATGGGGAAAGAGGAGATCCGAGCCGCCACCGTTGACGGTAATCGGCGTGGGCAGGTACCTGGCGGCGATCACGGCGCACTCGATGTGCCAGCC
>DMKW01000196.1:5531-5828 GCA_003454135.1 Microbacteriaceae bacterium | reverse complement strand
GAACCGTCGAGAGATTCGGCCGACGCGCGTTCGGCCGCCGCACTGTCGAAGTAGAGGTCGGGGGCGGCATCCGGGCTGTCGACCGGGTAGGCGATCCCACGATCGAGAAGTTCTTGCACGGCCTCAGCGACCTCCGNNGCCGAACCGACCGCCAGAGCACCGGATCGAGGGCGTCGCGCTTGCCCGGGCGCTGCGGGTCTCCCCCGCGCTCGGCGCTCAGCTCGAGCATCGTCGCTCGGTCGAGGTTGCACTCCGCGCCGAGGTGCCAGGGCGTCGAACCGTCGAGAGATTCGGCCG
>DMKW01000196.1:2010-5353 GCA_003454135.1 Microbacteriaceae bacterium | reverse complement strand
TGCACGGCCTCAGCGACCTCCGTGACGATCTCGGTCACGGCGACGTAGCGGTCGGGCGGAATGATCTGCAGCCGCTCCATGTCGTCGCGGAACAACTGCGTCTGGTCCGCGGCGAGCTCTCGCCAATCCACGCCGTCCCGGGCCGCCCGCTCGAGCAGCGGGTCGTCGACGTCGGTGGTGTTCTGCACATAGTTCACCGGGTAGCCGGCATCGAGCCACACCCGGATGAGCGTGTCGTACGCGAGATAGGTGGCCGCGTGGCCGAGGTGGGTCGTGTCGTATGGCGTGATGCCGCAGACGTAGATGCTCGCCGTGCCGTGGGGAAGGGCGCTTCGCAGGCTCTGCGTTGCCGAGTCGTAGATTCGCGGAACAAGACCGGTGCCTGGAAGCCGGGGCACCTCCGGTCGTGTCCACGCTTTCACCAGTGCAGTCTATGCGTGCCGACTGAGGTCAATCGAAGTCGAGGTTCAGGGGGTCACCGTGCGATTTACCACACGCGCCGCTACATCGTGAAGGTTGAGGTTGTTATTGCGCGCGTACGCCCTCAGGATGCTGAACGCGGCATCCATGTCCACTTCTCGGGTCTGGGCGATCACACCCTTGGCCTGCTCGATCACGACGCGGCTGTCGAGCGCGTGCTGCAGCTGCTCTTTGGCGACGCTATTCTCGCGGAGCGTGCGCTCGTGCAGGATACCGATGGTCGCGACGTCCGCGAGACCCTGCGCGACCGAGGCGTCCTCGGGCGTGAGAAGCCCCGGTTCGTTGCGGAAGAGGTTGAGGGTGCCGATCACAGAACCCCTGAGACGAAGGGGAATGGCGTGCACGGAGCGAAAACCCTGCGCGAGCGCCTCCTCGCGGAATTCGGGCCAGCGCGCGGTCCCGGTCTCGAGGTCGTCGACTTCGACGACGACGCCCGTCGTGAAGGCCTCGACGCACGGGCCGAGCCCGAAGCGGAGCTGCATGATCTCGACGAGTCGGCTGCGTTCGCTTGTCGAGGCGACGACGGCGAGATTACCGCTTTTGTCCGCGAGCATGAGGCCGGCAGCCGAAGCATCGAGCAAGTCGGCGCACGCTTCTACCAGCGTCTGCAGCAGGTCGACAACGTCGTATCCCGCGACAAGTGTGTCTGCGAGAGTGACAAAGGTATCGACGAGTCGCCTCTCGCGTGTCTCGGCCACCATTAGGTCAGTTTACCTCCGCGTCGAGCCAATTTACCGTGTGCCACTCGTCGAAAAGTCGAGCCGCCTCTCGACGACCTCGTTTGCAACCTCGCGCACCGAGCGACCGCTCGAGAAGGCGTGCGCGCGCAACAGAAGCGACGCTTCGTCGGCGCTGATCTCGAGCTGGGCGAGCACCATTCCCGTCGCCTGGTGCACCTCACGCCGAGAGTGCGTTGAGCCGTCCTCGTGCTCCGGGTTCTTGGTGAGTATGCGGCGCAGCACCTGCCAACCGGTGAGCTGGGCGAGAGTGGACGCGTCGGCCACCTGCTCGGCGGTAAGGCTGCCGACGCTCGACGAGTAGAGGCCGACCGCCCCGATGTCGAGGGAACCGACCACGAGCGGGAAGGCAAACATGGCGTGCACGTCGCTTCCACGAATTGCGTTGGCGAAGGCCGGCCAACTCGACTGGTCCTCGTCCTGGACTTCCGGATGCAGCGCCGGTCCCCTCGACGAGAGCGCCTCCCAGCATGGTCCTTCACCGAGGTCGAATTGCAGCTCGTCGAGGTGGGCTGCCGTGCTGTCGCTCGAACAAATCGTGGCTTGCGCAGCCCGATTGACCAGCACGGACACGGCTGCACCCGAGACGGGAACGACCGAGAGAAACGGCTCGCACAGGCTGGTGTCGCGGTCGAGCGAATAAATGATCGCCCGCTTGGCTTCTTCAAAAGTTTCGCGCGTTACCGCCACGATCCAACCTCGCGCAATATCGTGCCTCGCTCTCTTCTGCGGAGCTCGAGCGCTTGAGCGAGTCGCTCCTCCCAGTGTACCGCGGCGTCTGTCTACCGCGGCAATGGGCCTAAACGGGCCGGAGAACGCCAGTGAGAAGCAGCACGATCAGGGCCCCACCGAGCAGCAGCCTGTAGATCACGAAGGGCAGGAATGAATGCTTGGAGATGTAGTTCATGAAGAACACGATCACGAGCAGCCCGACCACGAAGGCGATTCCCGTGGAGGCGGCGGTCTCCGTCGCACCAAACACCTCGGTCGTCGGGTCCTTGATGCTTTTGTAAAGCTCGTAGAACCCGCTTCCGAGCACGGCGGGAATCGCGAGAAGGAAAGAGTAGCGCGCTGCCGCCCGGCGCTCATAGCCGAGGAAGAGGCCGGCGGTGATGGTGCCGCCGGAGCGGGACACGCCCGGGATGAGCGCGAGCGCCTGGGCGCCACCATAGATCGCGGCGTGCGGCAAGGTCAGATCCTTGAGCCGGCGCTTCTTCTCGCCAACGCGGTCCGCGACGCCCAGCAGGATGCCAAAGATGATGAGCGAGATTGCAATCACCCACAGGGATCGCAACGTCGTCTCGATCGCCGTCTGGAAGATCAACCCGAGAATCACGATCGGGAGCGAGCCGAGGATGATGAACCAACCCATTTTGGCGTCCGGGTCGTTGCGCGGGATGCGGCCGAACAGCGCGAGGAACCACCGGGAGATGATGCGCCACAGGTCGGCGGCGAAGTAGACCACGACGGCGGCCTCGGTGCCGAGCTGGATGATCGCGGTGAAGCGCGCCCCCGGGTCCGCGCCGATGCCGAGAAGTTCGCCGACGATGCGCACGTGAGCATTCGACGAGATCGGCAGAAACTCGGTGAGTCCCTGAACGATTCCCAGAATTATCGCGTTGATCAAACTCACGGGGATCGATCCAATCGGCTCGTGCTGGTCAGTAGTTCAACAGCAGGTCGCTGAGAACTCGCCTGCCAAACACTAACGCGTCGAGGGGCACACGCTCGTCAACGCCATGGAACATCGCGGCGAAATCCATGTCCGCCGGCAGTTTGAGCGGCGCAAAGCCGTAGCCCTTGATTCCGAGGATAGAGAGCGCCTTGTTGTCGGTGCCGCCCGAGAGCAGGTAGGGAAGCACGGGCGCGCCCGGGTCGTGCCGCTCGAGTGTGCCGGTGATCGCGTCGACGAGCGGGCCGGCGAATTCGGTTTCGAGGCCGATGTCGCGATGCATCACGATGATTTCAATGTCGGGGCCGACGAGCTCCGCGACCTCGGCAAGCACCGCATCCTCTTCGCCCGGAAGCGTGCGGATGTCGACGAGCGCCTCGGCGACGTCTGGGATCACATTGTGCTTGTAGCCGGCGGTGAGCACCGTGGGGTTCGTGGTCGTGCGCAGCGAGGC
>DMKW01000196.1:0-1891 GCA_003454135.1 Microbacteriaceae bacterium | reverse complement strand
TCGACGTCGAGAATGCGCGCGAGTTCGGAGAGCAGTTCGCTGGTGGTGTTGGTGAGTCGGATGGGCCATTCCCGCCGACCGATCGTGGCCACCGCCTCCGCGAGCTTCGTGACCGCGTTGTCGCGCATGACCTGGGAGCCGTGCGCGGCCGTGCCGTGAGCGACGAGCTTCACCCAGACGAGCGACTTCTCGCCGGTCTGCAGGAGGTAGGCGCGACTGCCGTTCAGGGTGATCGAGTAGCCGCCGACCTCGCTGATTGCCTCCGTCGCGCCGGCGAAGAGTTGCGGGTGGTTCTGGACGAGGTAGTGGGAGCCGAGCACTCCCCCGGCCTCCTCGTCGGCGAAGAAGGCGATCACGAGATCCCGCGACGGCTGCTTCCCCGCCCCGAGGATGTCGTCGAGGGCCGTGAGCATCATCGCGTCCATGTTCTTCATGTCGACCGCTCCGCGGCCCCACAGCATGCCGTCCTTGATCTCGCCGCCGAACGGGTCGACCGACCAGTTGTCCGGCTGGGCGGGAACCACGTCGGTGTGGCCGTGCACGACGAGTGCGGGTTTGCCGCGATCGGCGCCTTCGACCCGCGC
This sequence comes from Microbacteriaceae bacterium, assembly GCA_003454135.1. GTDB lineage: Bacteria > Actinomycetota > Actinomycetes > Actinomycetales > Microbacteriaceae > Lacisediminihabitans. Next base: position 1,307 of record DMKW01000196.1, on the reverse strand, counting down.
GACGACGCTCACACGTCCCGGCTCCGACTCGAACATCTCGGCTTCGAGGCCGAGCCTGGTGAGGTGTGCTGCGACGTACTCCGCGGCATCCGTCTCGCCGTTGGAGCGTCCGTTGCCGAAATTGGTCGTGTCGAACCGGATGAGGTCACGCGCAATCAGCGCGGTGTCGTCGAGGGCGTCGACGTGATTCTGGACGGCCATGGCTCAACGCTAGCCGCGATCGATCGGGGAATGCGCGACGCTGGTGGGCGAGGAGAATTCTCTCCGGGACCGACAACGAGGAGAACCGATGGTCGACGAGCTCACTGGCGACGAATTGCGTCACCTCGATCGCGCGATAGATCTCGCGGCCGAGTCGCGCGCGAGAGGCAACCATCCGTTCGGGGCCATCCTCGTCGCGGACGGCGTGGTCGTGGAGGGCTGGAACACGGTGCTCACCGAGAACGACCCCACCGGCCACGCCGAAACCAACCTCGTGCGGCGCGCATCGGCAAGACTTTCACCGCAACAGCTGCGCTCGAGCACGCTCTACACGAGCACAGAACCGTGCGCCATGTGCGCGGGGGCGATCTATTGGGCGGGCATCCCCCGCGTCGTCTTCGCCCTCTCCGAGACGACGCTCGCCGAGTTCACGGCCGGCAGCGAGGAGCCGACCCTCGCGCTCCCCTGCCGGGAGGTGTTTGCGCGCGGCGGCCGGGTCATCGAGGTGCTCGGGCCGATCGCGAACGTTCGCGCCGCCGAAGTTCACGCCGGATTCTGGGGCTGAGGCCCCGGCTCCGGGGTCGGCGCGACGGGGCGCGTTGCGCGTGCTATTCTCGTGTGTCGGAGGTTCTGCAAGGGACTTTCGGATGCGCGCGGATGGCGGAAATGGCAGACGCGCTAGCTTGAGGTGCTAGTGCCCGTATAGGGCGTGGGGGTTCAAGTCCCCCTTCGCGCACAGTGGATAGTCCAGCCTATTGGGCTGTATTAATTCGGAAAATGGGTCGCGACAACTGTTCATCGGTTGTCCGGCCCATTTTCTATGCCCGGATGAGGTGTTTCGAGCCCTTAGTCGATTGGCGTGATGACCCGTTAACGAAGAAACGGCGTGCCTGGATGATTTCAGGCACGCCGGATTGTTCTGGTCTTGCAGGTGAAGGAATCGGCTGGAACGCTCGAGTTACCTGGGCGGTTCCGGCCCGTCGACTGTTCCGATGGCCGGCAATATTGACTGCCAGTAGCTCCCGGGAGGCCGGTTGTTCTCTGACTATTTTGCGCAGGTTCTCCACGACAGTGCCGATGGCGACAACGAGATAGGTGAAGGTGTT
>DMKW01000200.1:2556-11750 GCA_003454135.1 Microbacteriaceae bacterium | reverse complement strand
TTCGTGGCCCTCTCGGTGATCTATGTTGGCGTCGGCTGGCTCGACCGCGCGCAGTTCCGCCCCACGGTCGGCATCAGTCAGTTGCTCTTCGACCTGCCCGACCGGTTCGTGCCGATCGGTTTTCTGCGACTCGAGCACCTCCAATTCCTGCCCGTGGCCCCGCTCAGCCGATTGATCTACGAGTGGGTCGGCCCCGTGTTCTGGATCATCCTGCTCGTCGCGGCGATCCCGCTGTTCTTCTCCGATCGAAATGCCACGAGCTACGTCGAGCGCGACCGGGTGCGCATGCTGCTCAGGGAGCACAGCGAATCGCTCGGACACATGGCGACCTGGAACGGCAACAGCTACTGGTTCACGGAGGATGGCCGGGTCGCCATCGCCTACCGCGTCATCTCGGGCATCGCCATCACCACCGCCGACCCGATCGGTGCGCCCGAGCTCGTCGACGACGCAATCCATCGGTTCGCGACGTTTTGCGACGACAACGGCTGGACCCCGGTGTTCTACAGCGTGGAGCAGAAGCACCAGGAGCTCTTCGACAGCATGGGCTGGTCGACGATGGTCGTCGGAGAAGAGACGGTGGTGTTCCCCGAGACGTGGTCTATGCAGGGCAAGAGCTGGCAAGACGTGCGAAGTTCCATCAACCGGGCGAGCCGCCAGGGCGTGCGTGCCGAGTGGACCACGTATCAGAACCTGTCGCTCGCGCTCAGCGCGCAGATCGAGAGCATCTCCGAGTCGTGGGTAGCCGAGAAGAACCTGCCGGAGCTCGGCTTCACCCTCGGCGGTCTCGACGAACTTCGTGACCACGAGGTCGGCCTGTTCCTCGCGATCGGGGAGGACGACGTGGTTCAGGCCGTGACGAGCTGGATGCCGACCTACCGTGACGGGGAAATCGTCGGCTGGACGCTCGACTTCATGCGCCGCCGCCCGGACAGCATGAACGGTGTCATGGAATTCCTGATCGCCTCCGCCGCGCTGCACATGCAGCAGTTGGGTATCGAGTTCATGAGCCTGTCGGCCGCGCCACTCGCCCGCACGGCCGGACCCGAGGCGGAGACCGACCGCATCCAGCGCCTGCTCGCGTGGCTCGCTCGCACGCTCGAGCCCGCCTACGGCTTCCAGTCGCTCCTCACCTTCAAGCAGAAGTTCCAGCCGGAATTCCGGCCGCTGCTCATGGCCTATCCCGATCCGCTGGCGCTCCCGGCGATCGGTGCGGCGCTCGCCCGCGCCTACATCCCATCGCTCACGGTGCCGCAAATGGTGCGGTTCATGCGCAGCATCCTGTGACCGGCCCCGAGTCTGCCTCCGGGGAGTGGTATTCTCGAAGAGTGTTGTTCGGTTTGCTCCTCCTTAGCTGCCGCGACGAGTCCTAACCCAGGCCTCACTCGTCGCGGAGTTCGTCGTTGGCTGACCTACTACCCAAGAGACAAGAGTTGAGACCATGAAGAACACACAGGCCCCATCGGGCATGCCGATCCACAAGTACCGCCCATATCACGAGGTGTTGACGGTAGATCTGCCGGACCGCACCTGGCCGAACAAACGCATCACCCACGCACCCCGCTGGTGCGCCGTCGACCTCCGGGATGGCAACCAGGCCCTCATCGATCCGATGAGTCCCGAGCGCAAGCGCATCATGTTCGACCTGCTCGTCAGGATGGGCTACAAGGAGATCGAGGTCGGGTTCCCATCGGCGAGCCAGACCGACTTCGACTTCGTGCGAAGCCTCATCGAGCAGGACCTGATTCCGGATGACGTCACTATCCAGGTGCTCACCCAGGCCCGTGAGGCCCTTATTAACCGAACGTACGAGTCCATCAGGGGTGCGAAGCGGGCCATCGTGCACCTCTACAACTCGACGAGCGTTCTGCAGCGCGACGTCGTGTTCCGCACCGACAAGCAGGGCATTGTCGACATCGCGCTCGAGGGCGCCCGCCTCTGCAAGGCCGCCGAGGCGATGGTCCCGGGCACCGAGATCTACTACGAGTATTCCCCGGAGAGCTACACGGGCACGGAGCTCGAGTTCGCGCTCGACGTCTGCAACCAGGTGATCGAGGTGTTCCAGCCGACGCCGGAACGCCAGGTGATCATCAACCTGCCGGCCACTGTGGAGATGGCGACGCCCAACGTGTATGCCGACTCGATCGAGTGGATGTCGCGGCGCCTCGCGCACCGCGAGAACATCATCCTGAGCCTGCACCCGCACAACGACCGCGGCACGGCCGTTGCGGCCGCGGAGCTCGGCTACATGGCAGGGGCCGACCGCATCGAGGGCTGCCTCTTCGGCAACGGCGAGCGCACCGGCAACGTCGACCTCGTCGCCCTCGGCATCAACCTGTTCACCCAGGGAATCGACCCGCAGATCGACTTCAGCGACCTCGACGAGGTGAAGCGCACGGCCGAATACTGCAACCAGCTCCCCGTGCACGAACGCAGCCCGTGGGCCGGCGACCTCGTCTACACGGCTTTCAGCGGTTCGCACCAGGACGCCATCAAGAAGGGCTTCGAGGCCATGGCCGCCGAGGCCGCCGAGAAAGGCGTCTCGGTGGACGACCTGCTCTGGGCCGTGCCATACCTGCCGATCGACCCCAAGGACCTCGGCCGCAGCTACGAGGCCGTGATCCGTGTCAACTCTCAGTCCGGCAAGGGCGGCGTCGCGTACCTGCTCAAGAACGACCACGCCCTCGACCTGCCGCGCAAGCTCCAGATCGAGTTCTCCGGTGTCGTGCAGGCGAAGACGGATGCCGAGGGCGGCGAGGTGACGAGCGTCGAGATCTGGGAGATCTTCACCGACGAGTACCTGCCGGCCGCGGTCGCCGACGACAAGTGGGGCCGCTTCGAACTCGCGCGCACCCGCACGTCGAGCGACATGTCTGGTGTTGTCTCGCTGCATACCAGGCTCAGGGTCGGCGAGGAGACGATCGAGGCCGACGCGACCGGCAACGGTCCGGTGGCCGCGTTCCTCAAGGTGCTCGAGACGCAGGGCGTCTTCGTCAAGGTGTACGACTACGTGGAGCACGCCCTCAGTTCCGGCGGAGACGCGCAGGCGGCCGCCTATGTGGAATGCGCCGTGGGAGACAAGCGCCTGTGGGGCGTCGGAATCGACGCTGACATCTCCACCGCATCCCTCAAGGCCGTCGTCTCGGCGGTCAACCGCGCCGTGCGCGAGGAGTCGGGTAACCGCGCCCTCGCGGCCGTATAGACACTCCGCGGAGCTCGCGGGGCGACCGGCAGACGACGTCATCGAGCCGATCGCCCTGCGTCACCTCGCCCACGGCTCGCCCACCGCGGGCCAATGCCCTGGGCACGAAATTCCGGATGCCGAGGGGTAACCGGCGAAGTCCTGAATTTCTGACACCGGTGGTTGGTCACGTGGCGGGGGCCAATCGGCCGGACGGAGCGGATACGATCGCAGACGGGATATTCACCGGCTCGGCGGCCGAATGGGCATCCGGCCCGTGAACCAGAACACCAGGAGATGACCTTGAAGACCATCGGAATCATCTTCGGAGGCGCGAACAGCGAGCACGAAGTGTCGTGCGCGTCCGCACGCCACGTGCTCGCGAATCTCGACCGGGACGAGTTCGTGGGGGTTCCCATCGGCATCGACAAGCGGGGGCTGTGGCACCGGCTGGACTCGGTGGATGCCCTCGACGGCGCCGGCGACGGCACTCGCTTTCCCGACCTCGACGCCATCGACGTCGCCTTCCCGGTGCTGCACGGTCGCTTCGGCGAGGACGGCACGGTGCAGGGCCTCCTCGAAATCGCCGGCCTGCCGTACGTGGGGTGCGGGGTGCTCGCGAGCGCCCTCGCGATGGACAAGCAAATCGCGCAACGCCTGCTCGAGGCGAGCGGTGTCCCGACGATTCCGACGCGAGTCGTGACGGCGGCGAGCGCCGGTGAGGCGCCGAGACTCGCGGACGCGCTCGGGTATCCGCTGTTCGTCAAACCGAACCGCTCGGGGTCGAGCGTGGGAGTGAGCCGGGTGGAGTCGCCGGCCGAACTCGTAGCGGCCATCGAACTCGCGCTCAGCCACGACGGGAAGGCCCTCATGCAGAAGGCCGTCGATGGCGACGAGGTCGACCTGGGCGTGCTTCAACTCTCGAACGGCGAGCTCGTGGTCGGGGCACCACTTCGGGTGATCAAGAAGAGCCCGATGGCCTTCTTCGATTATGCGGCGAAGTACACGCCGGGCGGCGTCGAGCTCGAGGTGCCCGCGCGCATCCCCGCAGAGCTTACGGCTCGACTCGCAGAGCTGGCGAGGCTCGCCTTCACGACCCTCGACTGCGACGGTCTCGCGAGAGTGGATTTCTTCGTCGGCGACGATGGCACGATCACACTCAACGAGGTCAACACGCTGCCGGGCCTGACCTCGCTCAGCCACTACCCACGGATGTGGCCGGCCGTGGGGATCAGCTACACCGAGCTGCTGACGAAACTCATCGACCGGGCGGTCGTTGCCTTCGCAGGCGCGGCATCCTAGGAATCCGCTCGATCCTGCGCTGTTCTGGCAGGCTCCAGTGGAACAGCACGGCGAGCACACGCACACCGAACGTGACGGCGACGCAGATCGCCGCCGCAACGAACACCGGCACGCCGACGGCGAGGAGCGCCACGAGGCTCGTCGCCCCGACCACGGCGGCGATCGCGTAGAGGGAACCGACGTGCATGAGCGCGATGGGCAGGTTGAGCAGCATATCGCGGAGGATCGAGCCGCCGACCGCGGCGACGGCGCCGACGAAGATCGACGGGATGGCCGGAAGACCGAGTGATAGCGCCTTGGTCGTGCCGATCGCGCAGTAAAGCCCGATGGTGAGGGCGTCGAGGGCCGTGATCACGTTGCCGAGCCTCGAGAACAGCCGCTCGAGCAGCATCCCGAGCAGGGCGGCCCCCGACGCGACGAGGAGGTACCAGTTCTGCTGCAGGGCGACGGGAACCTGGTTGAGCAGCAGGTCGCGGATGAGCCCGCCGCCGAACCCCGAGGCGATGCCGATGATGGCGACGCCGAGCAGGTCGAGGCGGCGGTCGCGGAATTGGGCAGCGAACATCGCGCCCTGCAGCCCGCCGATGCCGATCGCGAGCAGGTCGGCCCACAGGGGTATCGCAAATGTCGCTCCGGTCACAGGGCTATTCTGCTGCCACGGGGCGGCATCCGTCTGAAGCTCGGCGGCCGGGGGGATACTGGATGCATGCCCCTCTACCGTGACGAAGCCGTCGTGCTGCGCACCCACAAGCTGGGTGAGGCCGACCGCATCGTCACGATGCTCACGCGGCAGCACGGCAAGGTGCGCGCCGTCGCGAAGGGCGTGCGGCGCACGGCATCGAAGTTCGGGGCGCGCCTCGAACCGTTCATGGTCGCCGACGTGCAGCTCTACGAGGGGCGCAGCCTCGACATCATCACCCAGGCCGAGTCGGTCGGTTCGTACGGGGCGGACATCACCGCCGACTACGGCAGCTACACCGCGGCGAGCGCGATGGTCGAAGCCGCGGACAAGCTCACCGAGGCCGAGGCGAGTCTCCAGCANNACCCTCGACTCCTACCTGCTGCGCGCCCTCTCGATCGCCGGCTGGTCGCCAAGCTTCAACGATTGCTCGGTCACCGGCGCGCCGGGACCCCACTCCGCCTTCGTTGTGCAGCTTGGCGGCGTCGTCGCGGATGCCGTGGCTCCGCCCGGCGCGCCGCGCCTCGACACCCACACGCTCCTGCTGCTCTCGTCGCTGCTGACCGGCGACTGGGCGACCGCGGATGCCGCCGACGAGCGCACGCGCTCGCAGGCGAGCGGCGTCGTGGCCGCCTACACCCAGTTCCACCTCGACCGCGGCCTTCGCTCCCTCGAGCACGTGGACAGGCGGACCACCGCGTGAGCGTGCGCAAGACCCACAAGGACGCCGTCGACTTCAGGCCCATCGACTGGACGGGAATCTACCCACCCGAGCTGCCGAAGGCCGCGGTGCCGGAGCACGTCGCGATCGTCATGGACGGAAACGGGCGCTGGGCCAACGGCAAGGGCCTCACTCGCGTCGAGGGCCACAAGGCAGGGGAGGCCGCGCTGCTCGATGTCGTGGCCGGTGCTATCCAGGTCGGCGTCAAGCATCTGAGCGTGTACGCGTTCTCCACCGAGAACTGGAAGCGTTCGCCCGACGAGGTGCGCTTTCTCATGGGGTTCAACCGCGACGTGCTGCATCGCCGCCGTGACCAGCTCAACGACTGGGGCGTGCGCGTGCGCTGGGCCGGGCGGCGACCGAGGCTGTGGGCATCGGTGATCAATGAGCTGCAGTTCGCCGAGCGCCTCACCGCAGGCAACTCGGTGCTCACCCTCACAATGTGCGTCAACTACGGTGGCCGCAACGAGATCACGGATGCCGTGCGCCTCCTTGCCGAGGAAGTCGCCGCGGGCAGGTTGAAGCCGTCCGGTATCACCGAGAAAGCCATCCAGCGGCACCTGTACGCCCCGGAGCTGCCCGACGTCGACCTTTTCGTGCGCAGCTCCGGCGAGATGCGCACGAGCAACTTCATGCTCTGGCAGAGTGCCTACGCCGAGATGGTGTTTCTCGACACCCTGTGGCCCGATTTCACGCGCGTCGAGCTCTGGGAGGCCATCCGGCTCTACGCTCAGCGCACGCGGCGGTTCGGCGCCGCGGTCGACGCGCCGTCGGTCTAGCTCGGACCGCACCCGCCTCGCTCCGCGCTCCCGCGGCTCTCGCTCGGCCCCCGCGGTCGTAAGTACCTCGCGCGGGTGTTCGAACACGCGCGCGAGGCACTTACGACCGCGCCAGGCGGGAGCTGCCGAGCGGGATGCGGCGGAGCGGGATGCGGCGAGGAGGATGCGGCGGCGCGCGGCCGGGAGGGCGCCGACGGGGCCAGGCAGGCCCCAGTCTGCGGGGATGACCGGCAGCGGCGGTCTCAATGGGACGCACCGTGGGGTTCGCTAGGGTGGCTTCATGGCTGACCAGACCCCCATCCGCGCCGGAATCATCGGCTACGGCCTCTCCGGCCGCATCTTCCACTCGCCCTTCATCGCCGCGAACCCGCGTTTTTCGCTCGAGGTGATTTCCACGAGCCATGCCGGCCGCCAGACGGTGGCCAAATCGCAGCATCCGGATGCCGAAATCGTGGGGAGCCCGGTCGAACTGCTCGCTCGCAAGCTCGACCTCGTGGTGCTGGCCTCGCCGGCCCACGTGCACCTCGAGCAGGGGCTCGCGGCCATAGCGTCCGGAGCCGCCGTAGTGATCGACAAGCCGTTCGCGGCGACCACCGAGGAGGGCGAGCAGCTCATCGCCGCCGCCGAGGCCGCTGGCGTGCCTCTCGCCGTGTTCCAGAACCGCCGGTGGGACGGCGACTTCCTCACCGTGCGCAGGCTCCTGGCCGAGGGAGCTCTCGGCACCGTGCATCGCTTCGAGTCGACCTTCGAGCGCTGGTCACCCGGTCTTCGCGACCGCTGGCAGGACACCACCACGAGCGCGCAGGGCGCAGGCATCACCTACGACCTGGGCAGCCACCTCATCGACCAGGCGCTGCAACTCTTCGGGCCGGCCACGGTCGCGCACGCCGAGCTGTCGGTACTGCGCACCGGCGGGGTGAGCGACGACGAGGCCTTCATCTCGCTGCTGCACCAGAGCGGCGTGCGGTCGCACCTCACGCTCAGCCGGTTCGCGGCGCAGAACGCCCCGCGTTTTCGTGTGCTCGGGTCGGCATCCGCGTACACCGTCTACGGCCTCGACGGGCAGGAGCCCGCCCTCAACGCGGGAGTGTCGCCCGCCGAGGAAGGCTTCGGGGTCGAGCCGGCCGAAAAATGGGGCGTGATCGGCATCGCCGGCTCGAGCGACGTGCCCCTCGTTCCTGTACCGACCGAGCGCGGCGAGTACGCGGCGTTCTATGCGGGGATGGCGGCGGCGATCCGCGACGGCGAGCCCGTTCCGGTCGAGCCGCGCGACTCGCTCGAGACCCTCAGGATCATCCAGCGCGCGCAGGAGTTCGCCGGCGCCTGACCGCTCCCGTTCCGCAGGACGCCGATCCGCGCGCCCGCCAGCGGACGGTGCGGTAGTTCCTGCGGGCGCAGGGACGACGAACGGGCGCGCGGATCGCGGGATCCGCCGGCCCGCCGTCAGGCGGCCGAGAGGCCCCAGTCCCGGCCGTCGAGCTTGTGCAGCAGCGCGATCGTCGCGGCGAGGCTCGGCACCCGGCGCGCCCCGTCGCTCGCGAGCACGTGAATGCTGCGGTCGCTCGGCGGAGTGTGCGGCCGGATGACCGCGCCGGCCGGAAGGGTCGCCGTCGCGAGGGCGAGGCGGGGGAGCATGGCGACGCCGATGTTGCTCGCGACAAGGTTGAGCACGGCGCTCGCGTTGTCGGTCTCGAAGGAGATCACGGGGTCGAAGCCGGCCAGCTCGCACACCGCCAGGAGGTGGCCGCGACAGCGCGGGCATCCGGCGATCCAGCGTTCGCCCGCCAGGGCGGCCACGTCCACGACCGTCTCGCTCGCGAGGGGATGGTCGGCCGGAAGCACCACCACCATCTCCTCGGTGAAGAGGGTCTCGATACTCAGGCCGCTTGCACTGTCGCGGTGCGGGTCGGTGCGGTCGCCGGGGTAGCTGAAGGTCACGGCGAGGTCGATGGCGCCCTCGCGCATGAGCGCGACGGCTTCCGGTGGCTGGGCCTCGATGTAGCTGAGCTGGATGCCGGGGTGCAGGCTCGCCATCGCCCCGAGCAGGCGCGGCACGATCGTGGACGACGCCGTGGGGAACGCGGCGAGGCGCACCGTGCCGGAGCGGAGCCCGGCGAGATCGGCGAGATCGCCGGATGCCGCGTCGAGGGCCGAGGTGATGGTGATGGCGTGCCGGGCGAGCACCTGTCCGGCTTCGGTCAGCCGAACCGACCGTCCAACCCGCGTCACGAGCGGCAGGCCGAGCCTCGCCTCGGTGCGCTGCAGGTGCTGGCTCACCGCCGGTTGGCTGTAGCCGAGCAGCCGGGCGGCCCCGGTGATGGTGCCGGTCTCGGCGATGGCACGCACGATCCGGATCGATTGCAGGTCCAGTTGCGGGTCGATCTCGAGTGTCATAGTGAAATGTTATTGGTTCTATCCGAAGTATGCCCTTGTCGCATGATTGACTCGCGAGCATGCTGGGGGCATGACGAGTGCAACGGCGGCCACAAGCCGCACCATCCCCCGCCCCCTCTCGGCCGCCCTGCAGCGGGC
>DMKW01000200.1:1089-2457 GCA_003454135.1 Microbacteriaceae bacterium | reverse complement strand
GCCGAGGTGCTCTGCGTCGACGGCGACTTCTCCTCGATCGTCTTCCCCTTCCTCGAGCGTAAGGCCATCCGCGTGCGCAACGTGCCGCTCGCCGCGCTCGCCGAATCCATCACCGACGACACTTGGCTCGTCGTGTTCTCGCACGTGCAGTCGGCGACCGGCCAGGTCGCGGATGTCGCCGCGATCCTCGAGGCGGCGGGAGCCCACGAGACCTACACCTTCTGTGACACGACCCAGTCGGCCGGGGTGCACCCCGTCGACGCGTCGCTCTTCGATGCGACGGTGTGCCACAGCTACAAGTGGCTGTGCTCGCCGCGCGGCGTCGCCTTCCTCACGCTGAGCGAGCGCTTCGACGCCCAGCTGACGCCCCTGCAGGCCGGCTGGTACGCCGGTGACGACGTCTGGAAGTCCTGCTACGGCCCTCAGATACACCTCGCGGCGAATGCGCGACGCTTCGACGTCTCTCCGGCGTGGCCGGCGTGGGTGGGAGCCGAGCCCGCCATCCGCATGTTCTCGGAGCTCGACATCGACGAGGTGTGGGCGCTCACGAGCGGACTCGGGGATGCGCTGTGCGACGGCCTCGGCATTCCACAGCAGCACCAGGCGATCGTGACCTGGGCCGACCCGGACGGCCGCGATCTCGGCAAGCTCATCGCCGCGGGAATCAAGGCCTCGGGCCGTGCCGGCCGGTTGCGGGCGTCCTTCCACCTGTGGAACGACGAATCGGATGTGGCGGCCGTGCTCGCGGCCCTCCGCTGAAAGGCCGCCTGAGAAGGCGCGCCCGCTCAGGCACCCGATCTCCCGTGCCGTTTTGGTGTGCTCGTAATCTCGTACTACAATGTCTTATGGTCACTTTGACCTTTACTCGACGGGGCGGGGAATGACGACGACGGGGCGCACGGCACACGCCGGATCCGATCGCGCCGATTCGGCATCCATCGCCCTCGCCGTTTCCACCGTGATCTTCGCGCTGCGCGCCGACGGAGACGCGACGGCCGCCTCGCTGCGGCTGCCGCTCGTGCGCCGCATCCGTCAACCGTTCGAGGGGCGCTGGGCCCTGCCCGGCGGTCCTATCGAGCCGACCGAGAGCCTCGCCGCCGCCGCCGGCCGCAACCTCGTCGAGACGACGGGCCTCAGGCCCACCTATCTCGAACAGCTCTACGCGTTCGGCGATGTCGACCGTGCCCCCGGCTCGCGCGTCGTGTCGATCGTCTACTGGGCCCTCGTGAGAAGCGAGGAAGCCGACCTCGCCGCGGAGGGCGACAACGTGCGCTGGTTCCCCGCCGACGACCTCCCGAACCTCGCGTTCGACCACAACCTGATCGTCGACTACGCGCTCTGGCGCTTGCGCACGAAGATGGAATACAG
>DMKW01000200.1:556-871 GCA_003454135.1 Microbacteriaceae bacterium | reverse complement strand
GGTCGAGCTCACCGACAACGGTCCGCTCGCCCGGCCCTGACGAGCCGAACGCTGTCCACCACCCCCGAGGAGCCACCTTGTCGTCCGTCGACACCACCATCCAGCTGATCAGCGCCAACGAGATCGACGGCGAGGTCTGCAGCACCGACCTCGCCGAAGGCCCGTGGGTCTTCGACCTCGAGCCGAGCTATGGCCCAGGTTCGTCGATGCACGACGTGATCCCCGTCGAGACGCCGCGGCAGGGCGAGATCCCGGCCGAGTACCGGGAGGCGTCCGACGATGAGCTCGACGTCCGCATCATGGCGGCCAAGGCGA
>DMKW01000200.1:0-413 GCA_003454135.1 Microbacteriaceae bacterium | reverse complement strand
CTCGAGGCCCTGTACGGGACAGAGCCGGATGCCGACGGCCGCGTGCCCGTGATTCCCGTCACCTACATGAACTCCTCGGCGGCGCTCAAAGGCTTCTGCGGCGAGCACGGCGGCATCGTCTGCACCTCGTCGAACGCCGCGACCGTGCTCGAGTGGGCCTTCGAGCGCGGCCAGCGCGTGCTGTTCTTTCCCGACCAGCACCTGGGCCGCAACACCGCCAAGGCCATGGGGGTGCCCGTCGAGCTCATGCCGATGTGGAACCCGCGCAAGCCGCTCGGCGGCAACGACGCAGCGGAGCTCGATGCCGCCCGCGTCATCCTGTGGCACGGCTTCTGTTCGGTGCACAAGCGGTTCACTGTCGGGCAGATCGAGAAGGCGCGGTCCGAGTTCCCCGGCGTGCGCGTGCTCGTGCA
>DMKW01000149.1:1849-4247 GCA_003454135.1 Microbacteriaceae bacterium | reverse complement strand
TCAGCGAGGAGAGCATCGGGTCGATCGTCTGCGTGCGCGCCACGTCGGGCGGTTCACTGCGCAACGGCCTGCTCGGGGCCGTCACCCTCACCGCGCGCAGCTGTGCGCTCGCCGGCGGCGCATGAGGGGCGAGCGCGGCTCCGGCTCGCTGCTCGGGGTCGGTGTCATCGCGGCGCTCCTCGCCGTCACCTCCCTCGCGATTCCTCTCACGGTTGCGCTCTCCGGGGTGCAGCGGGCATGGGCGGCCGCGGATGCGTCGGCGCTCGCCGCGGCGGACGTCGCCATCGGGATTCTGCCGGGAATTCCCTGCGAGTCGGCGGCGGCCGTGGCCGAAGCGAACGGCGCGACGCTCGGCATGTGCGCCGTCGACGGCGCCGTCGTCACGGTGAGCGTGGAGATCGCGGTGCTCGGTTTTGGCGTGAGCGGACGGGCGACCGCCGGTCCGCCCGGCGGCGATGGCGCTCTCCCGGACGGGTGACCGGTGAGCTCGCTTCGATGTCCAACCGGCGTGTCCGGTCCGTCGCGATCGGGAGTGAAATGGGGATGCTCGGTGTTTCTGTGTGTATGGTGTGCCTGTCGGGGGTGCGCCCTGACAACCTCCGCCGCGACATCCTGTACCAACGCTGCCGTAGGTTGGGCGAGGTGTTAAACAGCAGCGGTAGAAGCCGCCAGAGTCAAGGAGTCAGGTGCCAGGCACGAAGAAGCTGGTCATAGTCGAGTCGCCCGCAAAGGCGAAGACGATTGCCCAATATCTGGGCGATGGATACGAGGTTCTCGCCTCGGTTGGACATATCCGCGACCTGATTGAGCCCAAAAACCTGCCGGCGGAGCTCAAGAGGGGCTCGCTCGGCAAATTCTCCATTGACGTCGAGAACGGTTTCGCCCCCTACTACGTGGTCTCCGACCAGAAGAAAAAGACGGTCGCCGAACTCAAACGCGCCCTCAAGGGCGCCGACGAGCTCTATCTCGCAACTGATGAGGACCGCGAGGGTGAGGCCATCGCGTGGCATCTCCTCGACGAGCTCAAGCCCAAGGTGCCGGTGAAGCGCATGGTGTTCCACGAAATCACCAAGGAAGCCATCCAGCGCGCCCAGGAGAACACCCGCGACATCGACACCGCCCTCGTCGACGCGCAGGAGACCCGCCGAATCCTCGACCGCCTCTACGGCTACGAAGTCTCGCCCGTGCTGTGGCGCAAGATCGGCCCCGGGCTCTCCGCCGGCCGGGTGCAGTCCGCCGCGACGCGCCTCGTCGTCGACCGCGAACGCGAACGTCTCGCCTTCGTCCCGGCCGGGTACTGGGACCTCTCGACGCAACTCACGACATCCGCAGACTCCACCCAGTTCGAGGCGCGGCTCGCCAAGCTGGGCGGCAGCCGCGTCGCCACCGGGCGCGACTTCGACGACAAGGGCCAGCTCAAGGTTCAGACCAGCGGACGGGCGGATGCCGTTGCCCTCGACGAGAAGGCGGCCACCGCTCTCGCCGACGCGCTTCGCGACGCGAGCGTCTCGGTCGTCGTCACCTCCGTCGATTCGAAACCGTATACCCGCCGACCCGCAGCCCCGTTCAGCACGTCGACGCTGCAGCAGGAGGCGGCCCGCAAGCTTCGCTTCTCCGCCCGCCAGACCATGAGCGTGGCGCAAGGGCTGTACGAAAACGGCTACATCACCTATATGCGAACCGATTCGCTAAACCTTTCGCAGCAGGCGATCGCCGCGGCACGTGCCCAGGCGAGCTCGCTCTACGGTGCCGAAAGCGTGTCGGACAAGCCACGCGTCTACGCGAGCAAGAGCAAGAACGCCCAGGAGGCGCACGAGGCAATCCGGCCGGCCGGTGACACCTTCCGCACGCCAGGACAGCTCGAGGGTGTTCTGCGCGGCAACGACTGGAAGCTCTACGACCTCATTTGGAAGCGCACCATCGCCTCGCAGATGGCCGACGCGAAGGGCTCGACGGCCTCCGTCGTCATCACCGCCGGTCCCGTGCTGGGTGACTCGGTCGCCGAGTTCGCCGCTAGCGGCACGGTCATCACCTTCCGTGGATTCCTCCAGGCCTACGAGGAGAGCAGGGACGAAGACCGCAACGACGTCGCCGAGCCGAAGGAAGCCAAGCTGCCCCCGCTGACCGCTGGCCAGAAGCTCGAAATCGTGGATGTCGAGGCCAAGGGCCACGAGACGAGCGCACCTCCCCGCTACACGGAGGCGAGTCTCGTGAAGACGCTCGAAGAGCTCGGCATCGGTCGACCATCCACATACGCATCGATCATCTCCACCATCATCGATCGCGGTTATGTAACTCCGCGCGGCACGGCCCTCGTACCGAATTGGATTGCGTTCTCCGTGGTGAGACTGCTCGAGGACTACTTCACCGACCTGGTGCAATACGACTTCACGGCAGG
>DMKW01000149.1:0-1732 GCA_003454135.1 Microbacteriaceae bacterium | reverse complement strand
AGCGCGAAGCACCGAGGCTTGCGCAACGTCATCGACAACCTCGGCGACATCGACGCCAAGAGCATCAACTCGATCAAGCTCGCGGATGACGTGACGCTGCGCATCGGCAAGTACGGCCCGTACCTCGAGGTCATCGACCCCGAGGCCGAGCCGGATGTGCCGCCGCGCCGAGTGAACATTCCGCCGGACCTCGCGCCCGACGAGCTCACGGTGAACAAGGCGCGCGAACTTATCGAGGCTCCCGTCGTGGTGGATCGCGTCATCGGCGTCAACCCGGAAAACGGTAAGAACGTTGTGGCGAAGGATGGCCGATTCGGGCCGTACGTGACCGAGGTCGACCCGGAAACCGAGGCCACGGCCGTCGAGTCGGTCGCCGAGCCGGCCGAGACCGTCGACCCCGTCACGGGAGAGATCATCGCGCCGAAGAAGAAGCGCGCCGCCCCGAAGAAGGCCGCGGCCGTGAAGCCGCGCACGGCATCCATTTTCAAGTCCATGGATCTCGCGACCGTCGACCTCGACACGGCGTTGCGCCTGCTCGCCCTGCCGCGAGTCGTCGGACAGGACCCGGAGACCGGCGAGGAGATCACGGCGCAGAACGGCAAGTTCGGGCCGTACCTGAAGAAGGGCGTCGACACCCGGTCACTCACCGAGGAAGACCAGATCTTCGAGATCGACCTTCCCGCAGCGCTCGAACTCTACGCCCAGCCGAAGTATGGCGCGCGTCGCGCGTCGAGCGCCCTCAAGGAGTTCGACGCCGACCCGGTGAGCGGCAAGCCGATCCGCATCAAGGACGGTCGCTTTGGTGCCTACGTGACCGACGGCGTGACGAACGCGACGATCCCGCGCGGCGAGACGGTGGAAGAGGTCGATTTCGATCGTGCCATCGAGCTGCTCGCCGACAAGCGCGCAAAGGGACCGGCAAAGCCCAAGTCGAAGGCTCCGGCCAAGAAGCCAGCGGCCAAGAAACCTGTCGCGAAGAAGCCTGCAGTGAAGAAGCCGGTCGTGCGCAAGGCGGCGGCCTCGAAGCCTGTCGCAAGCGAATAGTCGTGTCTGGCCTCTTCATCACGTTTGAGGGCGGCGACGGCTCGGGAAAGTCGACCCAGGCCGAGCTGCTCTCCGATTGGCTCGCCGCGAACGGCCATACGGTGGTGCGGTCTCGCGAGCCCGGTGGCACGGAGCTCGGCCTCGAGTTGCGCGAGATCGTGCTTCACCGCCGCGGGCACATTGCGCCACGCGCCGAGGCCCTCATCTACGCAGCGGACCGCGCCCACAACATAGCGACGAAGGTTCGTCCGGCGATCGAGCGAGGCGAGATCGTGATCCAGGATCGCTACCTCGATTCTTCCGTCGCCTACCAGGGTGCCGGTCGCGTGCTCGACGCGGCTGAGGTGCGCGACCTGTCGTTGTGGGCCACCGAGGGGTTCGTGCCCGACCTCACGATCCTGCTCGATCTCGACGAGACGATCGGCCGCGAGCGCCTCGATGACGCGCGCACGCGATACGACCGCCTCGAGGCGGAGAAGGACGACTTCCACGCCCGTGTTCGCGCGAGCTACCTCGAACTTGCCGCCGCCGAGCCCGACCGCTTCCTCGTGCTCAGCGCCACCGATTCGATCGAGTCGCTCGCTGCGGCCATCCGCGCGCGGGTGCAGTCCCTGCTCGAGCGCCGCTGACGCACCCGCTCACCTCGAGCGCTGCCCTGCTCGAGTTCTGCTGGCGCGCCTGTCCTGCT
>DMKW01000073.1:3680-4421 GCA_003454135.1 Microbacteriaceae bacterium | reverse complement strand
GCAAAAGAGCGAGCCGAGCGGGCAGCCAACCAACCCGCCGCATCCGAAGCTAGACGAACTCATCGCGGTGCTCGCACGCCTGCGCGCGCCGGGCGGCTGCGCGTGGGACGCCGAGCAGACTCACGAATCGCTCGTGCAATACCTCATCGAGGAGACCTACGAACTCGTCGATGCGATCGAGAGCGGCAGTCGCGAGGAGCTTATCGAGGAGCTCGGCGACGTGCTCTACCAGGTGATCTTCCACTCCGACATCGCTGCGGCAACCGATGGCGAACGGTTCGACATCGAGGATGTCGCCGCCCACATGACGGCGAAGATGATCGGACGACACCCGCACGTGTTCGGCGATGCGGTGGCCGAAACCGCCCAGGATGTGATCGCCGTGTGGGACGACGTGAAGGCGCTCGAGAAGTCGCACCGCACCAGTGTGCTCGACGGAATTCCGCTCGGCATGCCGTCGCTCGCGCTTGCCGACAAGCTCATCGGCCGCGCCCAGAAGATCGGCGTGATCGACGCGGATGGGCCCGCCGCGATCCAGGTCGCCGACGAGAGCGAGTTGGGCGGCCTGCTGCTTGCGATCGTCTCCTCCGCGAAGGCGGGCGGACTGGATGCCGAACGCGCCCTGCGCGTGACGCTGCGGGGCCTGCAAGACGAGATCCGCGAGGCGGAGTCCGACCCGTTCGACGCTGGCATCATCGGCACGACCGCGTAGCCGGCGCCCGGCGAACCAAGGGGACCGGC
>DMKW01000073.1:0-3558 GCA_003454135.1 Microbacteriaceae bacterium | reverse complement strand
CGGGAACCGATTTCGCTGGGAATTCCGCAGTGAAATGGTTGCACCGAACCCAGGTCCGTGGATTACCCGATCCACAGACCTGATCATAGTTATAGGGCAATCTCTGACCTATACGTGTTATTTGGGCCGCGCGGCATACTTCCGGATGATAGCTATCGACGGTGACTTCGCGTGCGCCGAAATCGAGTGTAGCCGCCTCTGCCGGATTAGACAAACGTGCGTTATGTTAATCGCGTGGCGCGCAAATCCGACCCGGAACGCAAGCCTGCTTTGCTTGCCCAAATCGTGGATTTCCTGCTCGACAAACCGCTCTCGGCCCTCACGTTTCGTACTCTTGCGACGGGCCTTGGGGTGAGCACCTACACGCTCGTCTACCACTTCGGAACGCGCTCAGAACTCGTGCGGGAAATCGTGGTCGCGGTGTCCGAGCGGCAGGATGCCGTCGTCGCGGCGATCGCGCGCGAATCGGGCGACCTGGCCGAACATCTCGACAACCTTCGCCGCTCGTGGCAACTCTCTCTCGACGAGCGCAGCCAACAGCTGCGGCGTCTGGAGTTCGAGGCCGCGACCCTCGAGTCCCGCGAGCACGGGCATGGCCGGGTCAGCCGCGGCCTCTTCGACCGTTGGCTCACGACGGGCATCGACGCGCTCGTGGGGATGGGGATCCAGCGTGACGAGGCAAGCCTCGAGGCACGCATCATGGTCGACACGATCTACGGTCTGCATTACGACCTCATGGTCACGAACGACGCCGACCGGGTCTCGGCCGCGTTCGCCCGAGTGCTCGACGCCTACGAGCGACAACTCGCGGCGCTCATCGGCGAGAGCGCCGGCCTGCGCGGTTAGGCGCGGCTCGATTCGTCACGGTGCGGTTGGCCGCTGCCCGAGTAGATACCGCGCTCATGGAACAATCGACTCATGGCCAGCCCAGTGAACCCGCCTCGCGGCATGCGCGATTTTCTGCCGGACGAGAAGGCACGACGCGAGCACGTGCTGTCGGTGATCCGGAGCGTGTTCTCCGCCCACGGGTTCGACGAGATCGAGACCCCGGTCATGGAGGATTCGGCTCGACTGCACGCCGGTCTCGGCGGCGACAACGAGAAGCTCGCCTTCGGGGTGCTCAGGCGCGGACTCACGACGGATGACTTCGCGGCCGCCAAGGACGCCCTCGACCTCGCCGACCTCGGCTTGCGCTTCGACCTCACGGTGCCGCTCGCGCGCTTCTTCGCGACTCACCACGCCCAACTGCCCTCGGTGTTTCGTGCCATCCAGATCGCCCCGGTCTGGCGGGCCGAACGACCGCAAAAGGGCCGCTACCGTCAGTTCGTGCAGTGCGACATCGACATCATCGGCGAGGCCGGCCCGCTCGCGGAGATCGAACTGCTCACGGCGACGGCCGCGACCATGACCGCCCTCGGTCTCAGCGACTGGACCATCAGGGTCAACGACCGGCGACTGCTCATCGGCATGCTCGAGACCCTCGGATTCGCCGCAATCGACCACGATGCCGTGCTCATCACGATCGACAAGCTCGACAAGATCGGTCAGGTCGGCGTTGTCGCCGAACTGCGGGAACGGGGAGCGGATGCCGCGGCCGTCGACGCGCTCGACGCCTTCTTCCGGCGTCCCCAGACCCTCGAGTTCCTGCCGTTCGGTGAGCGCGCGATCGCCAAGGCCCTGCCGCAGGGAATGGATCCGGCCGTGATCGCCGAACTCGCCTCCATCGGGCACGCCGTGAACGCCGGCATCGGCGCGGGGCTCGAGGCCGATATCGCGGCAGCGCACCCCGGCGGCGTAGCCCACTCGATGGTGGAGTTCGACCCGTTCCTCGTGCGAGGCATGGGCTATTACACCGGCACGATCTTCGAAATCTCGCACCCCGCATCCTCGAGTTCCCTCGGCGGCGGCGGGCGCTACGACGGCATGATCGGCCGGTTCCTCGGTGTCGACGTTCCTGCCGCCGGCTTCTCGATCGGTTTCGAACGCATCCTCGACCTCGTGCACGTGCCGGCCGAGACGCGGGCAGACGGAGTCGCGCTGCTCTACGAACCCGGTGTCGAACCGACCGTGCTCATGAAGCTCAAGAGCGAGCTGATCGGCGCCGGCCGCCGCGTACGACTGGAGCGTTCGCCCCGAAACCCGAAGCCTCTGCTCGAGGCGCTCGCGGCATCCGGTTTCCGGCAGATCGCGACCGTCGGCGCCGACGTCACCGAGGTCGCGGACCTGCGCTTTCGTGCACTGGGCCCGGTCGCCTAAAGGCTCGTTTGCGCGACACGGCGCCCGAGTAGGATTGCGAGCGCACTGTTGGCAACGCACGAAAAAACAACGCACAAAGAGGAGATCTGTCGTGGCTTTGATCGAGGCTGTAGGCGCCCGTGAAATTCTGGACTCTCGGGGAAACCCGACCGTAGAGGTCGAGGTGCTGCTCGAAGACGGGATCGTTGCTCGTGCAGCCGTTCCGTCCGGGGCGTCCACCGGAGCATTCGAGGCCTACGAGCTTCGCGACGGCGACAAGAAGCGCTACGGGGGCAAGGGCGTGCAGAAGGCCGTCTCGGCCGTCATCGACCAGATCGGCCCGGTGATCGAAGGCTTCGATGCCACCGACCAGCGCCTCATCGATGCCGCGCTCATCCAGCTCGATGGCACGGAAAACAAGAAGAAGCTCGGCGCTAACGCGATCCTCGGTGTTTCGCTCGCCGTCGCCAAGGCCGCCGCCGACTCGGCCGACCTTCCACTCTTCCGTTACCTCGGCGGACCGAACGCCCACACCCTGCCGGTGCCGCTGCTCAACATCATCAACGGTGGCTCGCACGCCGACAACGACATTGACGTGCAGGAGTTCATGATCGTTCCCCTGGGCGCCGAGACGTTCAGCGAAGCGCTCCGCTGGGGCGTCGAGACCTACCACTCGCTCAAGTCACTGCTCCAGTCGAAGGGCCTCTCCACCGGCCTCGGCGACGAGGGTGGCTTCGCACCGAACCTGTCGAGCAACCGCGAGGCGCTCGACCTGATCGCCGCCGCGATCGAACAGGCCGGGTTCGCCCTCGGCACCGAGATCGCGCTCGCGACCGATGTTGCGGCATCCGAGTTCTACAAAGACGGCTCGTACCACTTCGAGGGCAAGCAGCTTTCCGCGCTCGACCTGACCGCATACTTCGCGGACCTCGCGGCCAACTACCCGCTCGTCTCCATCGAGGATCCGCTGCAGGAAGACGACTGGGAGGGCTACCAGCACTTCACCACCGAGCTCGGCAGCAAGCTGCAGATCGTCGGTGACGACCTGTTCGTGACCAACCCGATCCGCCTGCAGAAGGGCATCGACCTCGGCGCCACGAACTCGATCCTCGTCAAGGTGAACCAGATCGGTACACTCACGGAGACCCTGGATGCGGTGTCCCTCGCCCAGCGCAACGGCTACACCACGGTGCTGTCGCACCGTTCCGGCGAGACCGAAGACACGACGATCGCCGACCTCGCCGTCGCGACCGACTCCGGACAGATCAAGACCGGCGCCCCCGCACGCAGCGAGCGCGTCGCCAAGTACAACCAGCTGCTGCG
>DMKW01000013.1:4772-5674 GCA_003454135.1 Microbacteriaceae bacterium | reverse complement strand
CGCTCAGCCTCCCTCGAGCTCCCCGAGGCGCTCGTACGCGATGCCGATGTCCGCGATGCGCGCTCGCCCTTCGCGCAGACCGGCGCCGAGCACGGCCGCGGCGAGCACGCTGACGAGGCTCGCCGCCGCCGCGTAGCTGTCGAAGGCCGAGACGCTCTCCACCGGGCACTCGATCAGGTGATCGACGGTGGAGGCGAATCGGCGGCCGGTGGCATCCGTGAGCAGCACCGATCGGGCCGGCGCCGACGAGACCGCCGCGACGAGGCGGGCGAACGCCTCGGGGCGGCGCCGGAATCCCACGAGCACGACCACGTCATCCGGGCCGAGGGAGGCGAGTTCCTCGCCGATGGACTGTCCCGGGAGCGGGGCGAGCTCGACGCCGTCCCGCGCCTGGGCGAGCTGTTGCCGCAGGTGCAGGGCCACGGGAAAGCTGTTGCGGAATCCGATCACGAGCACGCGGCGAGCGGACGCGATGAGCTTGGCGACCGGCTCGAGTTCCGGGGCTGAGAACGCGGCGCGCAGGTTGGCGACCTCCCGCTCGATGTGGGCGGCGAAGCTCACCGGGGCGTCGGTCGCCATCGGCGTGCCGGCGGCTCGCAGGCCGCGCACGTGGTCGCGCAGCTCCTCGGCGTTTCCGAACCCGAGCCGGCGGTAGAGGCGGCTGATGGTCGCCTTGGACACCCCGCTCAGTCGCGCGACCTCAGTGGCGTTGTACACCGCGAGGTCGGCGAGGTGATCCCGCAGGAAGTCGGCTGCACGCTGCTCCTGGGGCGAGAGCTCGCGGTAGCTCTGCTCGATGCGCGAGGCGAGGCTCTGTGGCATCACGGCGCGGTTCCAGCGGCGAGTCCACGAGTGGCGAACGCGAGCACCGCGGCGTGCAGGGCATCCACCGCGACCGCGAC
>DMKW01000013.1:0-4717 GCA_003454135.1 Microbacteriaceae bacterium | reverse complement strand
TGGTGACGGCGGCAACGGCCATGGCGTCGTGACCGGCGATGCTGTGCAGCTCGAGCGGGTCGCTGTCGCCCGTCCGGCGGATGCCGGCGCGGATCACGTCGCGCAGCTCCGGAGCGCAGTGCACGGCCGGCGCGGTGTGCGTCTCGACGACGTCCACGCGAAGGCCGCGGGCCGCGGCAATCCGGTCGATCTCCGCGCGGATGGCCCCCCACGCGGCATCCCGACCCTCGGCGCTCTCGTGCCGCAGGTCGAGGCTGAACTCGGCAACGCCGGGGATCACGTTCACCGCATCCGGTTCAACCGAGATGTGCCCGACCGTCGCGGGACTGCCGTGTCTCCGCGCGAGGCGTTCGATTGCGAGGATCGCCTCGCTCGCCCCCACGAGCGCGTCGCGCCGGAGGTTCCACGGTGTGGCGCAGTGCCGAGCCTCGCCGATCAGCGTGATGAGCAGCCTGCGTGCCGCCGCGATGGAGGTAACGACGCCGAGCGCGCGACCGGCGTCCTCGAGCAGCGGCCCCTGCTCGATGTGCGCCTCGAGGTAGCCGACGAGGGAATCCGGGTTCCGTGCGGCGTCACCAATGCGCGCCGGGTCGAGACCGAACGCCGTCGCCGCCTCGCCGAGCGTCATGCCGTCTTTGTCGACGAGTGCGGCCCACTCCGGCCGCCAGGTGCCGGCGAGTGCGCGCGAGCCGAGCAGGGTCGTGCCGAAACGGGTGCCCTCCTCATCGCCAAACGCCACGACCTCGACGGCGAACGGTAGCTCCCCCCGCGGAATGCGCCCCGCGACGGCGATCGCCGCGAGCACTCCGAGGATGCCGTCGTATCGCCCGGCGCCCGGCACGGTGTCGAGGTGCGAGCCGATGAGCAGCGCCGGCAGGCCCGGGCGCGAGCCCTCGAGCCGGCCGCACAGGTTGCCGGCCGCGTCTTGCCAGGTGGCGAGGCCGGCCTCGCGCATCCACTCCCCGGCGAGATCGTTGACCGCTCGGTGTTCGGCGGACAGGTAGACGCGCTCGATGCCCGATTCGCGCGAACTGTGCGTCGCGAGCTCGTCGCACCGGTCGAGGATGAGCTGGGCCTCTGACATCATTCGCCGTAGAAGTCGATGGCCGCGCCGGCGCCGCTGCCGGCGATGACGTCAACCCCGCCGCGGCGCAGAACCTGTTCGAGCGCGGCGAGGGTCGTGAGCACGGTGTCCCGCCGGGCGTTGTAGCCCATCGTCCCGATGCGCCACACCCGGCCGTGCAGCGGGCCGAACGAGGTGCCGATCTCGATGCCGTAGTCCCGCAGGAGGGCTGCGCGGGCGGCGTCGCCGTCGATGCCGTCGGGAATCTCCACGCCGACGACGTTGTTCATGCGCACAGCCTGGTCGCCGAAGAACTCCAGCCCGAGGGCGGCGAGGCCTTCGACCATCGCCGAACCGTGCAGCCGGTGCCGCTCGACCGCCTCGGGGATCCCCTCCTCGATGAGCAGCCGGGCGCACTCGCGCGCGCCGTAGAGCATGGTCGTCGCCTCGGTGTGGTGGTTGAGCCGCTTGGGCCCCCAGTAGTCGAGGATCATCGCGAGATCGAAATAGTTCGAGTGGATGGGACTCGCGCTCACGGCGTCACCGACCGAGCGGATGCCCGCCTCGATGCTCTTGCGCGCGTTCACGACCGCGACGGCGCGTTCAGACAGCGTGATCGGGGCGCTCCCGGACGGCCCGGCGAGGCACTTCTGCAGCCCGGCGGTCGCGACGTCGATGCCCCACTCATCCACCTCGAACGCGTTGCCGCCGAGGGATGCCGTGGCATCCGTGTACAGGAGCACGCCGTGCTTGTCGCAGATGGCCCCGAGTTCGTCGAGGGGCTGGGCGAGGGTCGTGGACGTGTCGCCGTGCACGATCGCTAGCACCTTGGGTTTTGTCTCGACGATCGCCTGCTCGATCTCGGCGGGCGAAAACACGGTGCCCCACTCGACCTCGCGCGAGTGCACCTCGGCCCCGCTTCTCTCGGCGATCTCCCGCAGCAGGTGCCCGAACCGCCCGAAGATGGGCACGAGCACGCGGTCGCCCGGTTCGATGAGCGAGACGAGGGCCGCCTCGATCCCCGCGCGGGAGGTGCCGTCGATGAGCAGTGTCGCGGCGTTCTCGGTGCGGAAGACGCCCCGGTAGAGCCCCATCGTCTCGTTCATGTATGCCGTCATCGCCGGGTCGTACTGCCCGACCAGCTGCGCGGACATGGCCCGCAGCACGCGCGGGTCTGCGTTGATCGGGCCGGGCCCCATGAGCAGTCGCTGCGGAGGATTGATTTGGTTCGACATGGAGTCCTTACGCGACGTGAGTCAGATGTTTCAGTATCTCATCATACGGAACAGATGTTTCATGTGCGTTTCGGGCGACGCGAAAGCGGGACCGTCGCGGGGCCCTTCGTCAGGCGCGCCAGGATCGAGCGGCGGGTCGGATCGGCCAGCGCCTAGAGCCCGAGGGCGAGCCGCGTGCCGAGCCCGATCATGACGATGGCGATCAGCGTATCGAGTGCTCGCCAGGCCCCCGCTCGAGCGAACACCGGACGCAGGAGGCGTGCCCCGAATCCGAGGGCCGCGAACCACAGGAAGCTGGCCATCAGGGCGCCTCCCGCCCACCACCAGCGCTCGGACGGCCCTTGCCGGGTGGCGACAGCGCCAAGGAAGAGCACGGTGTCGAGGTAGACGTGCGGGTTGAGCCACGTGAGAGCGAGGACGGTGGTGACGGCGACTCGCATCCCCGTCGTGCGCGTCGCGCCCATCGCCACGAGCGCTCGAGGCCGGATTGCACGGCGGGCGGCGAAAAGCCCGTAGAGGATGAGGAAGCCGGCACCACCCACCCGGATGACGACGAGCGCAATGGGTGCGGCCTGAACGACCACTCCAAGCCCGAGGACTCCCGTCACGATGAGCACGCCATCCGAGAGGGCGCAGATCGCGACGACCGCCGTGATGACGCGATTGCGGCCCTCGATGCCGAGCCGGAGCACGAAGGCATTCTGGGCACCGATCGCGATGATCAGCGACAGCCCGGTCACGAGGCCCAGCAAGGCGGGCAGGAGGGTTGAACTCGGGGTCACCAGAACAACGCTAGGTGCGGCCGGTGATTTAGCATAGCTATTGTTTATTGAGATACATAAGCTGTTCTAATGCACCGAGTGGCACTTGAGCAATTGGCTACCCTCGTGGCCTTGATCGACGAGGGCACGTTCGAGGCCGCCGCTCGGCGCCTGCACGTAACGGCGTCTGCGGTGTCCCAACGCGTCAAGGCGATGGAGCAGACGACCGGGCGCGTGCTCGTGCAACGCACGACACCGGTCATGCTGACCGAGGCGGGCGACGTCATGCTGCGGTATGCGCGACAGGTCGAGCTGATCGAGGCCGACACGATGCGGGCGCTCCGGGACAACGCCGGCGGCGGACGACCGTTCACGATCTCGCTGGCCGTGAATGCGGACAGCCTCGCCACCTGGTTCCTCGACTCCCTCGCCGGTCTGGGTGACCAGCTCGGAGTCGGCTTCGACCTCCACCGCGAGGATCAGGAACACACCATTGCGCTGCTTCGCGCGGGCACCGTCATGGCGGCTGTGACGTCGGCGCGAGAATCGATCCAGGGCTGCACCACGGAGGCGCTCGGGATGATGCGGTACCGCGCCGTCGCCGCTCCGGCCTTCGCCGCACGGTGGCTGCCGCAGAATCCCGTTCTCGATGCGTTGACGGAGGCACCGGTCGTCATCTTCGACCGGAACGACAATCTCCAGGACGCGTTCCTTCGCACCCACACCGGCGCGGGCAGCAGCGGGCCCGCCCACTACATCCCCACGTCGAACGACTTCGCGCGGGCGGTGACGCTGGGGTTCGGCTGGGGCCTGCTGCCGGAGCAGCAATGTCTCGCCGAGATCGCCAACGGTCTCCTCATCGAACTGGCGCCCACGCACCCTCTGGACCTTCCGCTCTACTGGCAGCGGTGGAATCTCTCGTCGCCCCTGCTCGACGCCGTGTCGGCCGCGGTGCGAACGGGCGCGGCCAGCACTCTACGGCCGATTGCACGTGCCGCCGATACGAACGCGCGCCCGGACCGAACCCGCCGGCCCGCCGCCGGCGTTCACCGGCGTTCACCCTAGAATCGGCGCATGTCGCGCCTCGTGGTCGTTATTCCGCTGTCACCGCTCCGCGACGGCGAAAGCTTCGCGGTGCGGGACTGGCCGCTGCACATCACGGTGTTGCCCCCGTTTCTCACGGAGGCCGCGCCCTCGGAGATCGCCGACTCGATCGCCGCGGCGACATCCACCCAGACTGCGCTGAAGGCCATCGCGGGCCACGACGAGATGTTCGGGCGCCGCAAAGACGTGCCCGTGACGGTCATCGGCGAAAATGAGGCCCTGACGCGCCTGCACCGCACGCTGGTCGACGCCGTTCGCCCGTTCGCCGCCTCCCCCGACGAACCGGCGTTCACCGGCTCCGGTTTCCGGGCCCACGTCACGATCAAGCACCACGCCCGTGTACATGAGGGTGATGAGCTATCCCTCACACAGATCGCCCTCGTCGATATGGCGCCCCGCTCGGCGCCGAGCGGACGATCGGTGCTCGCAACTTTCCCCTTGCCCGGTCCGGAGTAGGTCACACGCACGCCGTCGCTGCCCCACTCGAACAAGAGCGGAGGATTCGTCCGCCGTTCCTCGATGGACTCGAGCGGCGGTCGAAACGCCCTCGCTAG
>DMKW01000161.1:10728-11004 GCA_003454135.1 Microbacteriaceae bacterium | reverse complement strand
GGCGCTGCCGCATCCGGGATTCTGGTTCTTTCGGAGCTGCTCGCCGACGAGTGCGTCTATGCCGGCCTTGACAAGACCGGCGGCGACCGGCTCCAGATACCAGTCCAGGTGGGTCATGCCGTCCGGAGTGGTGCTCAGGCGGAGGGACCGCCGGGCGTGCCGGATCTCGTCGCGGGGCGCCGCGCCGTCCTGGTCGAGGCGATCACGCACGAGCCGAGCGAGGGCGCTGACGTCACGGACCGAGCGCTCCGTCGCGACCTCGACCAGGAAGCGCTC
>DMKW01000161.1:8161-10473 GCA_003454135.1 Microbacteriaceae bacterium | reverse complement strand
GGCGGCGCGGACGCGAATCGCATCCACGCGCCGCTGGACCAGGCCGAGCTCGGCGATCACATCCGAGAGTCCCCCCTCGCTCATCGTCCGTACCTGAGCCTGTGGCGACCCGTCGCCGGAGGCGAACGCGGACACGGAATCGCCCCAGGCCGCGGCGAGGCGCACCACCTGCCGTTGCAGCGAAACGATCGACGACTCCATGGGCACATGGTGCCAGCGACCACCGACATTGCCGAGCCTTCAAACGCGGCACTGATCAGGCTTTTTAGTGTGGAAAGTGCGGGTCTGTACCGCCCTGTGGAGGAGAGGGACCGACGCGAAAGGGGGGCGGCGATCAGGCACCCCATGCGTCTCAGACGGGCGCGGGCGGCGCGACGAGTGCACCCGCTCGGCGAATGAAGACGAGTGCCCCGCCGAGGCGAGTGAATGGGCCGGCTAATACGCCGGGTTCTGTCCCGGTGCGCCCTCTTGCGAAGGCAACACCATCGACGGCCATCTATCTACGATGTACGTTGCCGCACACCTCTAGCGGTCTACCCGGAAGCTGGGCGAGCAGCCCGTAACGCTTCCTGTCTGACCTTGCTCCTGGCGAGGTTTACCTAGCCGACCCGATCACGCGGGCCGCTGGTGGTCTCTTACACCACCGTTTCACCCTTACCCCGAACGAGCACCCGAAGGCGCAGGTCCGTGGCGGTCTGCTTTCTGTTGCACTTTCTCGCGGGTTACCCCGGGTGGGTGTTACCCACCGCCCTGCTCTGTGGAGCCCGGACGTTCCTCGGCGCTTCCCGCACCCTCTCGGGATTGGAATGCGACGCGACCGTCTTGCCGACCCATTCGATAGCTCAGCCTACGGCACCGCCCAACTCGCGCCGGTAGTCTGTGCACTGTGACGAGAATCCTGGTCGTGGAAGACGACGTGGCCATGGGTGCGCTCGTGGAGCGCGGGTTGCGCGACGAAGGCTACGAGGTGACACTCGTCGCGAATGGTATCGACGCCCTCATCGCCGCGGCGAATGGCGACTTCGGCGCGGCCGCGATCGACGTCATGCTGCCGGAGATGACGGGCTTCGAGATCTGCCGACACCTGCGCAACCACGGCAGCACGCTCCCGATCCTTCTGCTCACGGCGCGCGACGCGGTGGAAGACCGCGTCTTCGGGCTCGACTCCGGTGCCGACGACTACCTCACGAAACCGTTTGCCTTCGTCGAATTCAGCGCGCGGATCCGAGCCCTGGTGCGCCGGGAAGCCTCGGCGTCGAAGCCCGTGGTGCGAGTCGGGAAGGTCTCGCTCGACGCCGAGACCGTGCGGGCGTCGGTGGACGGCACCGCGCTCCCGCTCAGCACGAAGGAATTCACCCTCCTGCGGCTGCTCGCCACCCGCCGGGACACGACGCTCACCCGAGCGGAGATTCTCGGCGAGGTCTGGGGCACGACCAAGCACATCGACCCGACGATCGTCGACCAATACGTGCGCTACCTCCGCCGCAAGCTCGAACCGATCGACGCGGGGTTCACAGTCGCGACGGTGCGCGGCGTGGGCTACGCCCTCCACGTCGACAACGAGGGGTGATGGTGCTTTCTCGCCTGTCGATCCGGGCTCGGATCACGCTCGGAAGCATCCTTGTCGCGGCGGCCATCTTCGCAATCGCGCTCGTCGCCGTTCGCGCCCAGGTCGCCACGATCCTGACCACCGCCGATTCGACCCTCGCACAGGACGACCTCACGTCGTTCGCGAACGAGATCGTCGCGAACCCGGCGAACACCCTCGACGACCCGGGCACCGGCGTGCTGCTCTACGTGCGGGCGCCGGACGGCAAGGCTCAGGTGGATACGGTGCCGAACATCATCCGAAAGGTGCTCGAGCATCGCGATGGGGCGAATGAGAAGTTCACCCGTACGGTGGAAGGCGTCGACTTCGTCGTGGTTGGTCGCTCGATCCCGACCAGCGCCGGGAAATGGTCGCTGTGGGCGGCGCGAAGCACCGCGTCGAGCACGCTCGCGCTGCAGGGCCTCGACGGGACCCTCGTCATTGGTGGACTCGTGCTTCTCGTGGGGTTCGGCGTCGCGTCGTTGATTCTCGCGTCGGCGGCACTTCGCCCCGTGGAACGCATGCGCAAGGAGGCCGAACTGCTCGGGGCGGGCCCGGGCGATGGCGGACTTCCCGTCGGACCGGCGCGGGATGAAATCGCCGAACTCGCGACGACCCTCAACGCCCTGCTCGACCGGATCCGACGATCGGCGGAGCGGGAGAAACAGATGGTGTCGGATGCCGCGCACGAACTGCGCACTCCGCTCTCCGTGCTCAAGACCCA
>DMKW01000161.1:4751-8017 GCA_003454135.1 Microbacteriaceae bacterium | reverse complement strand
TCCTCCCTCGCCACCAACATGCTCGAACTCTCCCGGCTCGAATCCGACGGCCTGCCGACCGAACCGACCACGACAGAACAGCTCGTCTCCGAGCTCATGGGCGGCGTCGACCGCGCGCGCATGCTCGCCCTTGCGAAGGATGTCGACGTCGGCTTCGCGGTGAATGTGACGGGCGAGGATGCCACCTTCGCCATCGGCCACGGGAGCTTCGGTCGCGTCGTCGACAACCTGCTCTCCAATGCGATCGCCGCCGTTCACGACGAGGGTTCGGTGTCGGTGTCGCTCTCGACCCAGTCGGGAGGGCTCACGCTCGAGATCCGGGACGACGGGCCTGGCATGCCGGAGAGCTTCATCCCCCACGCGTTCGACCGATTCGCGCGGCCGGACGATTCGCGCACCTCGAGCACCGGCGGCAGCGGTCTCGGCCTCGCGCTCGTCGGGGCGATCGTCGACTCGGCTGGCGGCAGCGTTTCCCTGAGAAATGGGGGTCCAGGGCTCGTCATCACGGTTGTTATCCCCCAGATGTGAAAACTCTCACGGGCTGTATGGCCGCTTCACGGTGCGTGCATAGCTTCTGAGCCGATGCTGAATTAGCCACCGAGATCCGGTGACCTGGATTCAGTCAGGACAGCATGCCCTTCCAGACGCAGACCCGGCAGTCGGCCCAGCAGGCCCCCCGCCGCGGTGGAGCGCCTCGACCGGACCGACGCCGCCAGTACCGCCGCCGCGCCCGCGCGGCTGACCTTCTCGTTGCCGCGCTGTGGGCATCCGGAGCCGTGGCGATCGCGCTCTTCCTCGCCACCGGCGGCATCTCCAAGTTCTCAACCGTCGCCGGCGCCTTCACGTCCTTCGGTATCGTCGCCGGCCTCGTCGGCACGGACTTTGTTCTCGTCATGCTCGTGCTCGCGGCGCGCGTGCCGATCATCGACAGCACGATCGGTCACGACCGCGCCATGGCCGTGCACCGCGCGCTCGGCAAGCCGGCGCTCTACCTCCTGCTCTCTCATGCCGCGCTGCTGCTCGTCGGCTATGGCATCACCGAGGGCATCAACCCGGTCGCCGAGATCTTCAGCCTGCTCGCCGTGCCGGACATGCCCCTCGCGTTCGTCGGCCTCGGCCTGCTCATCGTTGTGGTCGTCACCTCGTTCGTCGCCGTTCGCAAGCGCTTCAGCTACGAGGGCTGGCACCTCGTGCACCTGCTCAGCTACGCCGCAGTGATCGTGGCAGTTCCGCACCAGTTGAGCGTCGGCGCCATCCTCTCCCAGGGCACCCTCGAGCGCGCCTACTGGATCTCCCTCTATGTGCTCGCCCTCGGCTCGATCGTCACCTACCGCTTCGTCGAGCCGGTCGTCTCGAGTCTTCGCCACCGCATCCGCGTTCAGAAGGTCGAGACTGTCGCTCCGGGCGTCGTCTCGATTCACATGACCGGGCACGACCTGCGGGAGCTGGGGTCGTCCGGCGGCCAATTCTTCATCTGGCGGTTCTGGACCGGTCGCACGTGGTGGCATTCGCACCCCATCTCGCTCTCGGCGATGCCCACCGACCGTGCCGTTCGCATCACCGTGCGCGATCTCGGCAGCGGCTCGGGCAGCATCAGCCAGATCCCTCCGGGCACGCGCGTCTCGCTCGAGGGCCCGTACGGCCTCTTCACGGATGCCGCGAGGTCCGCGCCGCGCCTGGGGATCGTCGTGGCCGGGATCGGCATCACGCCCGTGCGCGCGCTTCTCGAGCAGTCGGCCCTCGCCCCGGGCGAGGCGACGATCCTGCTCCGCGCCTCGGACGAGCAGGAGACCTATCTCTGGAACGAGATCATCGCGCTCGCCAAGAAGAAGGGCGCGACCGTGTACACGATGATCGGGCGTCGGGCGAGAACGGGTCGAACATGGATGCCGGAGGCCGACGCGAAACGCGGCGTGAGCCTGCGCAGCGTGTTTCCCGACCTCGCGAAGTCCGATCTCTACATTTGCGGCCCGACGGCATGGCTCGACCTGGTCGAGTCGGAGGCCCGCGCGAGCGGGCTGCCGGCACATCAACTTCACACGGAAAGGTTCGACTGGTGAGAACACGAGCAACATTGACCGGCATCTTCGCTTCGGTGAGCGTGCTCGTGATCGGCTGGCAGTTCGGCACGGCGGCCATCGGCGCGGCGACCTCCGCTTCGCAGGCGACAGGCACGGCGGGAAGCTCGAGCGGGGGCGCGACGAGCGGCACCTCGTCAAGCGGAACCACGACGACCGGGAGCCCGACGAGCGGCAGCACGGCGACCGGGAGCGCGACGAGCGGCACCGCAGCGACCGGGGCGAAGGACGGCACGTACACCGGCACGAGCGAGGGCACGAGGTTCGGCAACGTGCAGGTCAAGGTCGTCGTTGCCGGCGGCAAGATCACCGACGTCGTGGCCCTGCAGCTCACCAACGACGGCGGCAGGTCCGTGCAGATCAGCAACTATGCCGCGCCGATTCTGCGTTCAGAGGTCATCTCGGCCCAATCGGCGAAGGTGTCGAACGTGAGCGGGGCGACCTACACCACCGATGGCTACCTGGGCTCGGTTCAATCGGCGCTGGACCAGGCCGGATTCTGAGGTTAAGGTGCGTCACGTCTTCTTCACGATGGGTACGGCCGTCTCCGTCGAACTCCCGGGGGTCGATTCCGCCGTACGCCCGTTGGCGGAGCTCGAGTCGATCTTCGACGAAGTCGACCGACGTTTCAGTCTCTATCGCTCCGACTCGGAGCTCAGTGCGATCGCATCCGGAGCCCTCGCGCTCACGGCGGCGAGTCCCGAGCTCAGACGCAGTTACGCCGAGGCCTTGCTCTGGCGCAACGAGACCGGGGGCGCCTTCACACCGCACCGCCCTGACGGCATCATCGACCTGAACGGCATCGTCAAGGCCGAGGCCGTCGAGCGTGCCGGCGCCGCGCTTGACGCCGAGGGATTCGCCAATTGGAGCCTCAACGCCGGAGGGGATGTTCTGAGCCGAGGGATGCAATCGCAGGGTGTGCCATGGACGCTCGGCATCGCCGACCCGGACAACCGGCTGGCGCTCCTGTGTGCGGTCATACTGAACGACGAGCNNAAGGGCAGCCTTGAACCGACCGAATTCGTGCAAGTGACCGTTATGGCCAACGACATCGTTACCGCGGACGTGCTCGCGACAGCGATCGTCTCGGGCGGCGGCGCGAGCCTCGACGAGTTCACCACTCGCTGGCCGATCGACGTGCTCACCGTCGATCGCGCGGCGAACCTCCGCGCGACACGCGGCTTCCGT
>DMKW01000161.1:488-4651 GCA_003454135.1 Microbacteriaceae bacterium | reverse complement strand
CCGTGCACCGGCCGAATGGGCCATTGCGCGCAAACGGGGCCGACGCGCCGGCCCCGTTTGCACGCAACGGCCCCGCGGGCGCGCCGGCGCGCGGCCTAGAGTCCGGATTCGGCCGTGCGCACCAGGATCGCGCTGCTGTCAGGGCACAGCAGCACCTCGTCCGGGTCAGCCGACCGGATGACCGCCATGTCGTTCTCGTTGAGTCGCACTCCGCTCGCGCTCGACACGCCGCCCCGCAGCAGCGACGCGCCGAAGCCGTAGCGCTGGCGCTGGCGTTCGTAGAGGGCGAGGAGGTCTTCCGGCAGCTTGCTCGCGATCGTGGATCGGTTGGCCGCGGCGTGGGCACGCTCGCTCGTGAGGGCGGTGAGGGCGGCATCCTTCTCAGCCTCTGCCGCGGCGATCGTCGCCGCAAGCTCGTCGTGGCGGGCGGTGAGCTCGGCCGCGGCCGCCTCAAGCCGTTCCACGCGCTCCATCACACCGAGTTCGATTTCCTCGAGGTCGAGCTGGCGACGTCGCAGCCCCGCGAGTTCGCTCTCGAGTCCGGCGACATCCTTCACCGACGACGACGCCTGCAGCCGCTCCGTGTCGCGCTTGGCGCGTGCCTCGACGACGGCGACGTCCGACTCGATTCGGCCGAGTTCGCGCTGCGCATCCTCGAGGGCGCCGTTGGAGCTCGCGAGTTCGCGCCGAAGGGTGTCGGCGTCACTCGACAGCGCAGCGAGTGTCGCGAGCTCGGGGAGCGTCTTGGTGCGGTGGTCGAGCTGTTGCAGTCGGGTGTCGATCGCCTGGAGTTCCAGGAGGTGCGCCTGGTCGTTCGGGCTGGCTTTTAGTGGCATGTGGCCCTCGCTTGCTGGTTATTGGACAATCGTGAAATCCCATGGGTCGGTGCGCACGTCGCTCACGGAGACGTCGACCCCTGGCAGGGCGGCCCGCAGTTCGGCCGCGGCCGTCTCGAGCCAGAGCCACTCGCTCGCCCAGTGTGAAACGTCGATGAGGGCCGGTCCCCCGGCGACCCGCGAATTCTCGCGTGATTCCGATGCCGGATGGTGCCTCAGGTCGGACGTGATGTACACGTCGGCGCCGAGCACGGCCGGTTCGGAGAGCAGTGAGTCTCCGGCTCCCCCGCACAGCGCGACGGTGTCGACCCTGCGGTCGTAGTCGCCTGCGACCCGGATACCGGACGCGGTTGCAGGCAGGATCTCTCCGAGCAGGCGCGCGAGCCTGCCGACCGTCGTCGGCTCGGGCAGCCTGCCCACGCGGCCGATGCCGCGGGTGGGAGTCTCGCCCGAGGTGATCGGTCGAGCGTCGACGAGTCCCAAACGGTGGGCGAGCACCGCCGACGTGCCCGTCTCCACGACGTCGGCATTGGTGTGGGCTGCGACTAGTGCGCAGTTCGCGCGAATCAGGCGCGCGAGCACGGAGCCCTTGTACCGGTCTTCCGCGATCGAGGTGACTCCGCGCAAGAGGAGAGGATGGTGCACGAGAAGGAGGTCGGCTCCCCCCGCAGTGGCTTCGTCGACCACGTCGAGCACCGCGTCGACGGCGAGATGAATCGAGGCCACCGTCGCGTTCGGGTCTCCCGAAAGCAGACCGGGCGCGTCCCACACCTCGGCGCCGGAGAGCGGCCACAGTCGTTCGACGACCGCGTTGACGTCGACGACGGTGGGAGGCATTTGGCCATTCTACTTTCAGCGTGCACGCGACCGGTCGCCGCACGGGTGGTCAGGCGCGCGTCTGCTCCTGGCGGCGCACGGTTGGCACGCCGGCGACGAGAGGCGTCAGCACGCCGAGCACGAGGGCGACGAGCACACCGATATCGGTGCCGCCGAGGTCGCTCGAGAGCGGGATTCCCGCCGCCCCGAACAGGTATCCCTCCCAGCCGAGCCAGCCGACGGTGGCGCTCGTGAACCCCAGCCCGATCGCGGTTGCGACGATGAGCATCGACAGGTTGACCCAGTTCACCGCCGGGTACACGCCGCCGCGAACGAGCAGGGAATCGGTGTCGAACCTGCGCCGTCTGGTGAGCATTTCGGCCGCGAAGATCCCCGCCCAGGCGGCCACAGGCACGGCGAGGGTCGTCGCGACGTCGCGGAAGAGGGGAGCCGCATCCGTCACGGTGAAGAAGAACAGAACGGCGACGGCGAACAGCAGCGCGCCGACGATCACGGTCGACCATGACCGTTGCAGGCGCAGTCCGGTCGCCTGCAGCGCGAATCCGCCCGAGTAGATGCTCAGGATCACCCCGGAGATCAGGCTCAGCGTCGTCGCCGCGAGCAGAGGGATCGGGTACCAGGACGGAAGCAAGGCGGCGATCGTGTCGATCGGCGTACGCGTGAGCCCGGTCGCCGTGGCGGGGTTGGATGCCGCGAGCACCGCACCATAGGCGATCAGTAGGAAGGGCGCGAGCGTCGTTCCTAACGGTGCGAGAAGCATTGACGCCGCTCCGGACGTGCCCGGGCGCTGGTATCGGGCGAGATCGGCGCTGCTGTTCGCCCAGATGAGTCCGACGAAACTGAAGACGAGCACCACCCCGGTCACGACGAGGATCCACGGCCCGTCACCGACGGTGAGCGCCTTCGCAAAGTCGACCGACGGCCACGTGAGCACCACGAGTCCGGCGATGAGCACGGCGGCAATGATGCTGAGGGCCAATTGGATTCGCGCAAACAGTCCGTAGCCGAAGTAGGCGACGACGAGGGCGATAAGAAACCCTATCGCCATGGTGAGAAGCGTCACCTGACGCTCGCTGAACGATCCGGCGAGGCGGGCGCCGACGAGGATGCGCGCCGCCGACGCCCCGATGAGCCAGAGCAGCACCGCGCCCCAGAACAGGCGGGTGAGCACCGCGATCGCGGCCGGCAGGATGTTGCCGAGGTGCCCGAAGGTGGCACGGGACACGACCATTGTCGGCTGGCCGCTCCACTTGCCGGCGAGCGTCCCGAGTCCGAGCGGAAGGAACGAGATGGCAACGCCGATGAACGCCGCAACGATCGCCTGGCGCAGACTCACCCCCAGGGAGAAGAGCACACCGCCGAACGCGAGGCTGAGCACCGAGGAGTTCGCCGAAAACCACAACCAGAACAACCGCACGGAGTGTGCGACCCGCTGATCGACCGCGGTCGGTTCAAGGCCGGCTGTCTCGAAGGCGAAGGCCTGCGGCCCGCGTCGCCGGTCATCCGGAATGACGACCTCCCCCGAGGTCGGCCGCGGCGCTTCGAGCGGCGGGATGGGCGCCGTCGCCGTGCCCGGCTGCGGGATCGCGACACCGTCGGCCGTGACGGCGAACGGCCACGTGGCGCCGGTGGGCACTCGGTCGGTCTCGTCCACGTCGTCTTCCGGTTCGACGTCGAACGGCGATCCGGTGACCTCGTGAGAACCGGTCTTGAGCAAGCCGAGGGCGGGGTCGATCACGGGCAGTGGCTCGACCGGCTCCGGCGGCGGGTAGTCGGCGGCGGAGGGCACGATCGACGACCACGTCGGCGGCGCGGCCGGGGTCGGCTCGATCGGGGCTGGGACTATCGGGGCTGGCTGGACCAGCTCGTTGGTGACGGCGGTCGCGGCTTCTTCCGAACTCTTCGCGGACTCGAGAAACTGCAGCAGGTCCTCGGCCGGAATCAGGACGTCTGCGAATTCCGGGCGGATTTCCTCGACCGACTTCAGGGCGGCGGGCGTGCCAATCGACAGCATCCGGTCTTCCCATTCGCGGTAGGCCACCGCTTCGTCGGCGCGGAGCCGCATTTGCTGCTCGAGCTTCTGCATCGCGGTGAGGGGCGATCCCGGCGCCCCAGGCTGGTCGTCGAGGCTGTTCAGAAGATCCGCGTCGGCGAGCGACTCGCGATGGGGCGGAGGTGGGAGCTCGACCGCACGATCATCCCGACCGGGCACGGACGGTTCCTCGGCCACGGTCGCAACGGCCGGGGGCACATCAACGGGCGGCCCGGACGGGGCCGGAAGCTCGGAAAGCGGGATTCCGCGGTTGGACGGCTCCGGGATGTCGGTGCGCGGAATGGGCGCCCCAACGATGGGAGCCGGCGGCGGCGCCGCCGCCGAGTGCTTCGTCGGCTGCAGTGGCGGGCGCTGCGGGGGACGCTGCGGCAGCGGTGCCGGCTGTTCCTGGGCGGGTTGTGGGTGTGCAGCCTGCGGTGCCGGCTGAGACGGCGCCG
>DMKW01000161.1:0-387 GCA_003454135.1 Microbacteriaceae bacterium | reverse complement strand
CTGAGACGGCGCCGGTGGTGTGTCAGGCCTCTCATCCGGCCGAATGATCGACACCGGTCCCGAGTACCCGAGACGTACAGACTCCTCGGCGAAGGCGGCAGCGAGCGCGTCGTCGTCGTAGATCTCCGGCTCTGACGTCGGCCCTGCGACTTGCTCGGCCCCGAGAGCGGGACCGCTCACCGGGGGTCGAGGCGGTTGCGACGGTCCGGCGAAACCGCTCGTTCTCGCGTCGTCGTCATTTGCCATGCCCAAAATGATACGGGTTCAGGCAATCTTCCCCGGGAGACGGGCCGCAACGAGCACACAGACGGCGCCCAGAATCACGGTGAGACCGATCCAGCCGACCGTGCTGAGCCTTTCCCCGACCACGACGACCGCGAGCACCGT
>DMKW01000158.1:2605-3131 GCA_003454135.1 Microbacteriaceae bacterium | reverse complement strand
GGCGGATCCGAAAACGTTCTCGAGGCGATCGCGGCCCTCTATCCCGATGCCGAACTTGTCACGCCGTGGCTTAACGCTCCCGAGCGTTTCCCCGACCGCACCGTGCGAGAGCTGTGGCTTGCCCGCTCGCCGCTGCGCGATCGCAAGGCCGCATCGGTGCCCTTCCTCACGGCGGCCTGGCGCACGGCCATCCCCCATTCCGGCCACTTTGACTGGGTGATCGCGAGTTCGCACCTCTTCTCGCACCACATCAAGCCTCGCGGGCTCAGCGCCCACGCGCCCAAGCTCGTCTACGCCTACACCCCCGCCCGGTACATCTGGAATCCGGAAATGGATGACCGGGGCAGCGGCCCGCTGGCCAAGCTAGGTTCGGCGCTCCTTCGCCCGCTCGATCGCAAGCGCGCGAAGGAAGCCGCGGCCGTGGCCGGAATCAGCGAGTTCGTGCGCGACAGGATCGAGACGACCTGGCAGCGGGACGCAACGGTGATCTACCCACCCGTCGAGACGACACGAATCCAGAGTGTGA
>DMKW01000158.1:0-2537 GCA_003454135.1 Microbacteriaceae bacterium | reverse complement strand
TACAAGAGGCTTGACCTGGTGATCGAGGCCGGCGAACAGGCGGGCATGCCCGTGGTGCTCGCCGGCGGCGGCCCGGAGAGAGCACGGCTCGCAGCCCAAGGCGATGCGGCAACCGTGCCGGTCACGATCGTCGATGACCCGTCGAGCGCCCTGCTGTACGCCCTCTATGAGCGCGCAGCGGTTTTTGTGTTCCCGCCGCTGGAGGACTTCGGCATCATGCCGGTCGAGGCGATGGCTCTTGGGACGCCGGTCGTCGCCAACGTCGTGGGAGGCTCTGCCGAAACCGTCACGGAGGGAGTCTCCGGAATCCATTTTGAGAACCTCGCCAAAGAAGACGTCGGCCGGGCGATCGTCTCAGCGCTCGAGCTCTCGGCTGACGACTGCCGGGTCGCGAGCCGTCGTTTCTCGCGCGAGACGTTCGACGAGTCGTTCTCCGCGTGGATGACGACGACGCTCGGAACGTCCACCCCCGCCACGGCTGCCAGCACTGCGGGGTGACGGAGATGACGCCAGGGCAACCGCCGAAGAGCCGGGTTCGGCTGTGGCTTGCCGCGATCGCGCTTGCCGCCTGCCTCACGATCGTGCTGTTCATCACGATGTGGCCCGTGCCGGTGGACCAGGGCTACGGGGGAGCGATCGCCAAGATGCTCGCGGTGCTTCACCGCAACGGCATTCCCGGATGGTTCGGCTACAACAAGCTCGAATTCTCGGCCAACATCGTGATGTTCGTTCCGATCGGGTTTCTCGCCGCCCTCATTCTTCCGGTGCGCACGTGGTGGCTGGCGCTCGTGATCTGCCCGCTGTTCTCCACAGGGATCGAGCTCACGCAGGGCGCGTTCCTGGCTGCCCGGTTCGCCAGCGTCACCGACGTTCTGTCGAACTCGATCGGGGCGGTGGTGGGCGTGCTGGTCGCCGTCATCCTGCGCGCCCTGGTCTACGCACGCGACCAGAAGGTGATCGCTCTGGCCCTGTGGGAACGCGAAGTCCAGAGGGCGGACTAGCCTTGGCTGGCGCCCACGACCGCCGGGGATGACACGTCGCCGGCGACCACGCAGTGCAGCCGAGCGGATTCGCTTCCCTGGTTCGCGGTCAGTTGGAGTGTGGCGTTGGCGGGGTCCAGCGGCGTGATGGCGGTCGCGCCGCCCGACGGGCTCGGGCCGACCACCGGCGAGCACGCCGATCACGGATGAAGGGTCAAGTCAGGTGTTGAGGGGGCTTGAGGTTTGGCAGGCAGGCCGATCTTGATGATCTGTTCGAGGAGCCGAATGGTTCGCTCGGGCAGGGCGTCGCCGGGATAGAAGGATTCGAACGAGTTCTCGGCGGCCGCTTGTCGGTCCAGTTGCATCGGCTACACACTTTCTAAGGTCGAACCTTCGACGAAAACGTTTCTGCGACGGAACTCAGAAGGTACGTCCGCCAGGTCGGGGGCGAGGTCGTACTCGCCCAGCTGCGGCCATTGAGGCTCGGCGAGGAAGCGCGAGCGTGAGTTAATCCACTCGGGCTTGGGAAGCCTGGACTTGCTCAACCAGTAGTCGACGAGGGCCGCGAGGGCCGCATCCCATGCTGGCGATCCGGTCGAGTGCGGTTCTGCGATTCCGAGCACTACGCGATCGACTCCCGTGGCGCTGGCGAGACTGTCGGAGTAGTCGAGGAAGGCGCGGAGAGCTGAGTCTCTCGACGTCGCGGAGGCGATTCGTTCGGCAGTCTCGGCAGCGTCGATTCCTGTTCCAGGTACCGCGATGATGCGATGTCCTGTCTGGCGAAGGAGGCGCTCGAGGGTTTCGACTGTTGGGACTTTCTTGCCGCTTTCGATGGTCGAGATCTCTGGTTGGCTCGTCTTTGCGCGCGCGGCTAAATCGCCTTGAGTAATCCCGCTTGCGAGGCGGGATGAACGCAGCAGTGTCGATGCAGGCATCAGAACCTCCTTTGACAATTATATCCAAGTAGATATATTTGTCGAGCCATCCAATGTGGCCAAACTATTCCTTTGCCTATTCCCGGGTCTGGAATAGGCAAAGGAATGGTCGCCTCAACGAGCGCGGAGCGTTTCGTGCCTTCATCCTGCTCGCCGCCACCGCCTATGAAGAAGGCTTGACCCTGCTTCATTACGACGGCGATTTTGATTTCATCGCCGAGATCACCGGGCAGCCGGCTGAGTGGGTCGTGCCGCGAAGTAGCGTTTAGACGAACGCGGCCTTGCCCGTGATGGCGCGCCCGACGATGAGGGTGTTCATCTCGCGCGTTCCCTCGTAGGAGTAGATGGCCTCGGCATCCGCGAAGTAGCGGATCACGTCGTAGTCGAGCACGATGCCGTTGCCGCCGAAGAGTTCGCGGCACCACGCGACGGTCTCCCGCATTCGGCTCGTGGTGAATTCCTTGGCCAGCGCGGAATGCTCGTCGCGCTGGATGCCCTCGTCGAGCATCTGGCTCGCGCGGGTGACGAGCCCGATCGACGACGTGATGTTGCCGAGGCTCTTGGCGAGCAACTCCTGGATGAGCTGGTGGCTGCTGATCGGCTTGCCGAACTGGATGCGCTC
>DMKW01000138.1:4180-5112 GCA_003454135.1 Microbacteriaceae bacterium | reverse complement strand
AGTGACAAAGAGACACTAAGTCGGTCTTGTTGCGCCCGTGACACAGAGATGTCACGCCTTGACGCCCGCGCTGCTTCTTGAGCTGCGCGACCTCAGGCCGTGCGAGCTTCTCGCGCGGCCGTCTGCGTTCCCTTACCAGTCCGTTTGAGGACTCACACAACCACTCGGCCCAACTCCGGGATGATCTCGTCCCCGTACGCCTTGAGGATCTCCTCCTGGCCGTGGGTCATGAGGTAGATGTTGAACTGGTCGACGCCGATCGACTCGAGCTCCTTCAGCTTCGCCTTCACCTGCTCGACCGTGCCGAGCACGCTGAAGCGGTCGGCGATCTCGTCGGTGACGAACTCGCCGTGCTGCGCGCCCACGC
Source organism: Microbacteriaceae bacterium (assembly GCA_003454135.1). Taxonomy (GTDB): domain Bacteria; phylum Actinomycetota; class Actinomycetes; order Actinomycetales; family Microbacteriaceae; genus Lacisediminihabitans. The sequence goes on along the minus strand of DMKW01000138.1, from coordinate 4,745 downwards.
GTGAGTGGTCGTTGTAGTCGTAGAACTTGCGCGCGGCGACATAGTCGGTCAGCTCCTTCGGAATCTCCGAGTCGGTGCCGTAGCGCTCGACGAGGTCGACGACGTGATTCGAGACCATCGCGGGGAACCACTTCGTCTGCTCGCGTGCGTCCTGGATGTCGTCCGAGATGTGGCTCGGCGCGCTGACGACGCACTGGAGGGCGTCCGGGTCGCGGCCGGCCTCCTCGGCGGCCTTCCGCGCGGTCGCCATGATCCACTGGATGATCGCCGGGTCGGCGAGCTGGATGATCACGCCATCGCCGACGCGGCCCGCGACCGCGAGCGCCTTCGGACCGTACCCCGCGACGTGCATCGGGATCTGCGGCAGCTCCTCGCGCACCCACTTCAGCTGGAGGTCCTTCTCGTTCCAGTGCACTTCACGCCCGTTCATGAAGTCTTTGATCATCGAGATCCGGCGCTCGAACTCGGCCACCTTGACCGGCTTCTGGCCGATGTAGCGCCGCGCGGAGTCGCCGCGGCCGATGCCCATGACCATCCGCCCGCTCGAGATGTCCTGCAGCGTCGC
>DMKW01000138.1:0-3956 GCA_003454135.1 Microbacteriaceae bacterium | reverse complement strand
GCGAGCAGCGGGATCGACTCCTGCCAGAGGACGTGCGAGTCGTAGGTCCAGCCGTACTCGAAGCCGTGCTGCTCCGCGAGCTGCATCAACTCGACGAGCCGCTGGTACGGAGGATCGGGCAGGACGGTGACGCCGAAGCTGAGCACTGAGGCCTCCTGTGCAGGGAAACCGCCATTCTCCCGCGAACGCAGCCGCGTGGCAATCGCCTTCTATCTGCTGCTGGCGCTCATCGGCGGCGCGATGATCCCGTTCCAGGCGGGAATCAACGCCCAGCTCGCCCAGCTCGTGCACGGGCCGATCCGCGCCGCGCTCGTCTCGTTCCTCGTCGGAACGATCGTGCTGCTCGTGGCCGCGGCCGTCGTGCCGAGGCCGCTGCCGAGCGTGTCGAAGCTCGGAGGCGCGCCGTGGTGGGTCTGGATCGGCGGGATCATCGGCGCCTTCTACGTGGCGGTGAGCGTGATCGCGGCGCCGCGGCTCGGCGCTGCGGCGCTGATCGGCGCGATCGTCGCCGGCCAGCTCGGCGCGGCGCTTCTCATCGACCAGTTCGGCTGGGTCGGCTTCCCAGTACAGCACGTCTCCCCCGGTCGGATCGCCGGAGTTGCCTGCTTGTTCGCCGGCGTCCTGCTCGTGCGCATCTTTTGAGACAATGGCGCGCGAAGGAGGCGCGCTGGCGGAGACAGAGACGCATGCGGCGGTAATCCCGGGAGCCCCCCGGACGCGGACGCCCGAGCTCAACCCGTTCGAGGCGGTCAATTTCTTCTTCCACCGCGCGGCCGACCACATCGGCCTTTCCGACGAGCTCCGGGACGTCCTCACCTCGTCCTACCGGGAACTGACAGTGCAGGTGCCCGTGCGGCTCGACGACGGGACGCTGCAGGTCTTCACGGGCTACCGGATCCAGCACAACGGCGCGCGAGGCCCCTACAAGGGTGGGATCCGCTACCACCCCGACGCGGACATCGACGAGGTGCGCGCGCTCGCCTCGCTGATGACGTGGAAGACGGCCGTCGTGGACATCCCGTACGGCGGCGCGAAGGGCGGCGTCCAGTGCGATCCGACCATGATGAGCATGGGCGAGAAGCAGCGGCTGACGCGCCGGTTCACGAGCGCGATCTCGTACGTCCTCGGCGTCAACCGCGACGTTCCGGCCCCGGATGTGAACACCGACGCGCAGACGATGGCGTGGATGATGGACGCGTACTCCGGCCGCTACGGCTACACGCCCGCGATCGTGACCGGGAAGCCGGTCGAGCTCGGCGGCTCGTACGGGCGCGACGCAGCGACGGGGCGCGGCGTCGTGTACTGCCTCGAGGAGGCCGCGCGCGACTACGGCATCGACCTCGCCGGGGCGACCGTGGCGATCCAGGGCTTCGGCAACGTCGGCTCGTGGGTCGCGCGCCTGATCGGCGAGCTCGGCTGCCGCGTCGTCGCGGTCACCGACGTGAAGGGCGGCGTCCATCGTGCCGACGGCCTCGACGTGCCGGCGCTCTGGGGCTGGGCGCAGGAAACCGGCTCGGTGGTGGGCTTCTCGGGCGCGGAGGAGATCTCGAACGCGGAGCTGCTCGAGCTCGACGTCGACGTGCTCGTGCCGGCCGCGCTCGACCGCGTGATCAACGAGGGCAACGCCGACCGCATCAAGGCGCGCGTCGTGCTCGAAGCCGCGAACCATCCGGTCACGCCCGCGGCGGACGACGTCCTCCAGGAGAAGGGCGTCATCGTCGTCCCGGACATCCTCGCCAATGCGGGTGGCGTCATCGTGTCGTACTTCGAATGGGTGCAAGCCAACCAGGCGTACTGGTGGGATGCGAGCGAGGTGGAATCCCGGCTCGCGGACCGCATGCGCGCCGCCTGGCTCAACGTGCGCGACTACGCGGCGAACAACGGGCTGACCCTCCGCACCGCCGCCACGTGCCTCGCCGTCGAACGTGTCACCGAAGCCCACCGCCTCCGCGGCCTCTACCCCTGAACCCCACCGAAAGATGCAGACGATGATCACAGAGCACGAACTCCTCGAGAAGATGCCGCACGGCCTGTTCATCGGCGGTGGGTGGGTAGACGCCGAAGGCGCAACGACCTTCGCCGTGAACGACCCGGCCACCGGCCGATCCCTCACCCGGGTGGCCGACGCGAGCCCCGCGGATGCCGTTCGAGCGCTCGACGCGGCGGTCGCGGCCGCCGCGGCCTGGGCGGCGACCGCGCCACGCGTTAGAGGCGAGATCCTGCGTCGCGCCTTTGACCTGCTGATGGAGCGAAAAGAGGAATTTGCTCTGCTCATGACCCTGGAGATGGGCAAACCGCTTGCCGAAGCCCGCGGAGAGGTTGCCTACGGCGGCGAGTTCTTACGCTGGTTCAGCGAGGAGGCGGTGCGGATCACCGGTCGCTTCGGAACAAACCCGGAGGGCACGGGGACCGCGATCGTGTCCTACCGCCCGGTCGGCCCGTCGTTCCTCATCACCCCATGGAACTTTCCGCTCGCGATGACCACTCGCAAGATCGCGCCGGCCCTCGCGGCGGGCTGCACGGTCGTAATCAAACCCGCCGAGCTCACGCCGCTCACCACGCTGTATTTCGCGCGCCTGCTCGAGGACGCCGGCCTGCCGGCAGGAGTCGTCAACGTGATCACCACGACCAGGTCGCGGGAGGTCTCCGCGCCGGTGATCGCCGACCCGCGGCTTCGCAAGCTGAGTTTCACGGGCTCGACCGCGGTTGGCAAGACGCTGCTCAAACAGGCGGCCGACGGCATCCTGCGCACCTCGATGGAGCTCGGCGGCAACGCCCCGTTCCTCGTCTTCGACGATGCCGACCTGGATGCTGCAGTGGATGGAGCCATCATCGCCAAGTTCCGCAACATCGGCCAGGCCTGCACCGCTGCCAACCGTTTCATCGTGCACGAGTCGGTCGCGCACGAATTCGCCGCCCGCCTGGTGGAGCGCATTGCGGCATTCCGCATCGGGCGCGGCACCGACGACGGCATCACGATCGGACCGCTCATCGACGAGAAGGCCGTGCGCAACACGAACGATCTCGTGCGGGATGCGGTGGACGGCGGAGCCACGCTCCTCCTCGGCGGCGCCCCGATTGACGGACCTGGGAGCTTTTTCGCCCCGACATTGCTCACCGGTCTCGCCCCTGACGCGCGTATCCTCAGGGAAGAGATCTTCGGGCCGGTACTCGGGATCATCACCTTCGGCGCAGAGGATGAGGGAGTGCGGCTGGCAAACGACACGGAGTACGGGCTCGTCGCCTACGCCTTCACCAAGGATCTCGCGCGGGCGCATCGGCTCGTGGACAGCATCGAGACAGGCATGCTCGGCATCAACACGGGCGTCGTTTCGAACGCCTCCGCGCCGTTCGGAGGAACGAAGCAATCCGGACTCGGCCGGGAGGGCGGTGCCGAGGGCATTCAGGAGTACCTCGACACCAAGTACACGCTAGTTTCGCCATGAGACTCGCCGTGTACCAGGGCAACGCCGAGCCGCTCGCATTCGATGCAAACCTCGCGCTGGTCGACCGGGCTGCGGAGGAGGCATCAGCCGGTGGTGCCGAGCTCCTCCTGACCCCGGAGCTCTTCGTCACGGGTTACGCACCCGCGCTGATCTCCTCCTCGGTGACCCCGGCCGATGTCGCGCGCCTGGCGGGAAAGCTCACCGGGATCGCCGGCCGCCACGGCATCGGACTGCTCTACAGCCTTCCGGGGCCTGGCCCGGCGAACGACCGCGGGATCACCGCGACCCTGGTCGACGCGGCAGGCGCGGCGCTCGCCTCGTACACGAAGACGCACCTGTTCGGCCCGGCTGAGCGAGCGGCATTCCGACCGGGAGTCGATGCGCCGGCGATCACCACTTTCGGCGGCACTCGGGTGGGAATTGCGCTCTGTTACGACATCGAGTTTCCTGAGGTGGCGCGGGCGGCGGCCCTGCGCGGCGCCGAGCTGCTTCTGGTACCCACCGCCCTAG
>DMKW01000132.1:9860-15028 GCA_003454135.1 Microbacteriaceae bacterium | reverse complement strand
GGGAAGATGCGCGTGGTGAACACCTGCACGTAGCCGAATTCGGCCTCCTGCCAGAGTTCGACGAACCGACCGTCGCTCGCAGTGAGGCGGTGTCGGCTCACTCCGTCCACGGGCGTCACCGCGCCGAACGCGTCGTCGAGGTCGAGATCGGCCACGAGTCGACCGGCGCGGAGATCGAATGCTGTGCCGTCGACGGCGTTTTCGCTCAGGGGGTTGAGCCGGGCATCCGTCTCGAATCGCGTGCCGGCCGCCACCGTGAGAACGAGTTCGTCGAGCGGCACGTCGCCGAGCCTTAGGAACGGATGCGTGCCGATCGCTACTGGGGCGCTCGCCCCGCCGACGTTGTTGACGCCGTGGGTGACGCGCAACCCGTCGTCGACGAGTTCGTAGCGCACGGTCGTGTCGAGCTGGAAGGGGTACCCGCGCGTGGGGAACACCGTGGCCGCGAGGGTCACGGACGAGTCGGTGCGGTCCGCGACCGTGTACGGCCGATCACGCAAGAGGCCGTGCAGGGCGTTGCCGAGCTCCGGTTCGGTGAGGTCGAGCTGCTGCTCGGCCCCGTCGAGCAGCCAGCGGCCGTCCTCGATGCGGTTCGGCCACGGCACGAGCACGATCCCATCGCCGAACGGTGGCACGACATCGGTCGGATACGGCTCGGTGAGGTCGATGCCGCCGATCGACAGGGTGCGCAGCGACGCTGCCACCTCGGTGATGACGGCCCGCGCCTCGCCGAGGGAGGTCGTTGCGTCGAGTTCGAACTGGAGTCCCGTTGGCGAGTTCACCGGTCAAGCCTAGCGAGGCTCGAGGTGGTGTCTTCACCGGCACGGATCACGCGGAGACCCGCCTCGCGAAGGCTTTCGACGACCCCGATGTCGGCCTCGACGCCCGTGATGAGCGTGTCGATCTCGGCGAGCGGGGCCACGCGACTGAGTTGCGCAACGCCGAGCTTCGAACTGTCGGCGACGACGACCGTGCGCGCCGCCGTGGCGATCATGCGGCGCTTCACGTCGGCCTCCGGGAGGTTGACGTTGGTGATGCCTGCCGTGACGTGCACCCCGCTGCATCCGATGAAGGCGATGTCGGCCCGGATGCGGTCGAGCACGACCCCGGCGAGCGGGTCGACGAGCGAGTGCTGGAGCGGGCGGAGTGTGCCGCCCGTGACCACGACCGTGAAGCGGGGGATGGCCGCCTCGAGGGCGAGCGCGATGTTGAGCGCGTTGGTGATGACGACGACGTTCCGCAGATCCTCGCGCTCGAGCATCGCCGCGGCGATCGCGGTCGTGGTGGTGCCGACGTCGAGCACGACCGCCTGGTCGGACTCGATGAGGGCGGCGGCCGCCCGGCCGATGCGCGTCTTCTCGTCGGCGCTCGCGAGCATCGACTGTTCGAACGGGCGCTCGAGTCCCGCCGGGCGACCGCCGACGCCCGCGACGGCTCCCCCGTGCACGCGCTGCACGGCATTGTCGTCGGCGAGCGCGTCGAGGTCTGCCCTCACGGTGACCTCGGAGATGCCGAATTGTTTGCTCAACTGGGCGACCCGCACGAACCCACGCTGCTCGATGATGGATCGGATCTGCTCGCGTCGCGCGGCAGCCGGTGGGGTGTGCTGCGGTCCGGCCATGCAATGATCTTCGATTACTTGCGTTTTCTTGTCAATAGAAGGTATCGTTTCCTTCGTTTTCGAAACCGCATCGGAGAAGGCACATGTCATCGATCGTCAAACGCGAGCACCGGTTAGCCGACGGCCGCGAGCTCATCTACTTCGACGACGCCGACACCGCCCTGGCCCCCGGCCGCGCGCCGGATGCCCGGGTGCTCGACCCGCGGCCAGAGACGGCGACGATGCGCCAGGACCCGCTCACGGGTGAATGGATCTCGATCGCGGCGGCGCGCCAGAACCGTGTCTTCCTGCCCCCGGCCGACAAGGACCCGCTCGCCCCGGCCACGGCATCCAACCCGTCGGAGATCCCGGACAACTATGACGTGGCCGTGTTCGAAAACCGCTCGCCGTCGTTCGGCCCCGAGGTCTCGGCGAGCTACTCCCCCGACGAACTGCGCTCGATCGGCCTCGGCCGCAGCCTCCCGTCGATCGGACGTTGCGAGGTCGTGTGCTTCAGCCCCGAGCATGAGGGATCGTTCGGCAGCCTCAGCCCGTCGCGCGCGCGAACCGTCATCGAGGCCTGGGCGGATCGCACCGCCGCCCTCTCCGCCATGCCCGGCGTGCAGCAGGTCTTTCCGTTCGAGAACCGCGGCGAGGCGATCGGCGTGACGCTGCATCATCCGCACGGGCAGATCTACTCCTACCCATACGTGACACCGCGCACGGCCCGGCTGATCGACTCGATCGACCGGTTCGGGCCTGGCCTCTTCCAGAGCATCCTCGAGTTCGAGACCGCTTCGGAGCGCGTCGTGCTGCGCGGGGAGCACTGGACGGCGTTCGTGCCGTTCGCGGCGCGCTGGCCGATCGAGGTGCACATGCTGCCGCACCGGCATGTGCCGGACTTCGCCGCGACGAGCGGCGAGGAGCGGGACGAGCTCGCCGGGCTCTACCTCACGCTGCTGCGCGGCATCGACGCCCTCTACGACACCCCGACGCCGTACATCGCCGCGTGGCACCAGGCTCCCGTGCGCGAGAAGCGGGACGAGATCCGGCTCATGCTGCAGGTGACGTCCCCGCGCCGGGCGGCCAACAAGCTCAAGTACCTCGCCGGCTCCGAAGCGGCCATGGGGGCGTGGATCGGCGACGTGACGCCCGAGCAGACGGCCAGCGCCATCCGAACCGCCATCGACACAGCAGGGAACAGCACGCCATGACCGACATCAGGGATGACGTTCGCGAGGGATTCGCGGCACTCTACGGATACGAGCCGAGCGGAATCTGGTCGGCACCCGGTCGGGTCAACCTGATCGGCGAGCATACCGACTACAACGAGGGCTTCGTGCTGCCGCTCGCGATCAACCGCCGCACGGTGCTCGCCCTCGGGCTGCGCGAGGATCGCATCGCCCGCGTCGCGAGCGCGTTCGCCGACGAGGTCGTGGAGATCGACCTCGCCGAGCTCTCCCCCGAGCGGCTCTCCGGCTGGGCCGCCTACCCCCTCGGGGTCGCGTGGGCCCTCGGCGAGCGCGGCGCCGACCTCGCCGCCGTGCCCGGCTTCGACATCTTCATCGAATCGGATGTTCCGGTTGGCGCCGGACTCTCCTCCTCGGCCGCGATCGAGAGCGCCGTCGCCATTGCACTCAACGACGTCTGGCAGCTCGGTCTCGATCGGTCTACCCTCGCGCTCGTCGGCCAGCTCGCCGAGAACAAGGTGGTCGGCGCTCCGACCGGCATCATGGACCAGTCCGCGTCGCTGCTCGGGCGGAAAGACAGCGCGGTGTTCCTCGACTGCCGAACGCTAGACGCGCAGATCATCGATCTCGGCTTCGAGGCAGCCGGCCTCGTGCTGCTCATTATCGACACGGGAGTGAGCCACTCCCACGCGACCGGCGGCTACGCCGAGCGTCGCGCGTCGTGCGAACTCGGGGCGCGCGAGCTCGGCGTCTCGGCGCTGCGGGATGTCAGCGTCGACGACCTTCCCCGCGCTCGCGAGGTGCTCGACGACGTCACCTTCCGTCGGGTGCGGCACGTCGTCACCGAGAACCAGCGGGTGCTCGACACCGTGCGCACGCTCCGGGAGCAGGGCGCCGGCGCGATCGGCGACCTCCTCGACGCCTCCCACGTGTCCATGAGAGACGACTTCGAGATCTCGGTCGCCGAACTCGATCTCGCCGTCGAGACCGCGCAATCGAATGGTGCGCTCGGCGCCAGGATGACCGGGGGCGGCTTCGGAGGGGCGGCGATCGCCCTCATCCGCGCGGAGGACCTCTCGCGATTACAGGTTGCTATCGATGGCGCCTTCGCAGAACATGGCTACGGTCGGCCTGATACGTTCGTCGTGACGGCTGCGCAGGGCGCATCCCGCGAACCATAACCACACCAGCTCCCTATTCGAGCCGCAAGGAGACACGAGTGAGAGCGTTCCACGCCACTGCTTCGATCACTGTCGGCGCCGTGCTGCTCGCGGTGCTGCTCTCCGGTTGCGGCAGCGCCGCGAAACCGGCCGGGCCCGCCGCGAGTGCGTCCCCCACCCCCAACGCGATCCCGTCGCCGAGCGCGAGCGCGGCGCCGAAGGACGTGCTCTTCACGGTGGCCGCCAACGTACGCGGCAAGGACGGCAGCACGATCGCCATCCTCATGACCGCTCGTAAGCCCGTTCCGTACAGCAGCAGCGCGGCGAAGCCCATCGAGAAGCAGTTCATCGAGACCTGCGGTGCCGGCGTCGGCGGCAATCCGGTGACCGCCGACACCCTCGCGGCCAACGGCAGCATCCTCATGCCCATCGACATCGCGTCGAGCACGACCGGCAAGGTCTTCGTCTTTCCGATCGACCTGTCGCTCGGTAGCCCGTATTTCGGCCAGTCGGCCACCGGCAAGGGAGTCGCCCCGAGCGACTCGAGCCAGCCCTGCTACGGCGGATACAAGTGGTCGTCGTCCGGTGCGGTTCATGCCGTCGCCGACTTCGAGAGCGGAAACCCGGGCCCAGACGTCACGCTGTGGCGGTACGCCTTCTACGGGTTCAGCGTTCCGTTCGACTCCAACGCCACGATCGAGGCCTGCGCCGTCACGATCACCGACCTTGCGAAGCCGACGGTCGACGGTACGGACGGCTGGGACCCGAACGCCCCGGCGAGCGGCACGTCGTGCGGGATCGGCTACGCGGGCGAGTAGCCCGAGCGCTTGCCGTCGAGCAGGTCGTGCACCGAACGGGGGACGTCGATTCCCTCCGCCAGGTCCGGTGCGCGCAGCGCGCTGGTGACGCCCGTAGCGAGCGGGAGCACACCGGCCCACGCTGGGCCGGCCACGTCATCCGGCCCGTCTTCCGGCCAGCCGTCAGACACCTTGAGCGACCACTCGTCGACGGTCAACCGCAAAACGAGGGTCGCCGCCAGCTCCTTGGCGCTGTGCCTGCGGATCTCGCCGACGCGCCCGGGGATGATCGCGTTCGTCACATGGTCGAGGGCTCGCACCTTGTCGTCGTCGGAGACAGGCGCGCAACTGCCGAAGAGCACGGCGCTGCGGTAGTGCATCGACGATTCGAACGCCGAACGCGCAACGACGATCGCGTCGA
>DMKW01000132.1:0-9753 GCA_003454135.1 Microbacteriaceae bacterium | reverse complement strand
CAGGATGTCGTCGCCGGAGGAGACGACGGCGATCGGCAGCACACGCGCCTCGCCGTCGACCACAAAGGCGAAGTGGCCGATCCTCGCGTCAGCGACGAGAGCGTGCAGCGCCGCGCGATCCCGTGCCGGATACTTCTCCGGCATCCTGGACGGCTCGGTGCGACTCGACTCCTCGCGGGTCATAGCCGTTCGGCCGCCGCCACGACGTTCGCCATGAGCATTGCCCTCGTCATCGGGCCGACGCCTCCCGGCACCGGCGAGAGGAACCCGGCGACCTCGGCGACGGCCGGATCGACGTCGCCGATGAGTCTCGCCTTGCCGGTCTCCTCGTTGATCATGCGGGTGATTCCCACGTCGAGCACGGCGGCACCCGGCTTCACCCAGTCGGCCTTGACGAGGCCCGGCACGCCGACCGCCGCGACGACGATATCCGCGCGGCGAACCTCCTCGGCGAGATCGACGGTGCGGGAGTGCGCGAGTGTGACGGTGGCGTCGAGGCCCTTGCGGGTGAGCAGAAGCCCGAGCGGCCGCCCGACGGTGAGCCCGCGGCCGATCACGAGCACGCGCTTGCCCGCGATCGGCACTCCGTAGCGCCGCAGCATCTCCACGAGCCCGGCCGGGGTGCACGGCAGCGGCGACCCGAGCTCGCCGGAGACTCCGAGCACGAGGCGACCGAGGTTCGTCGGGTGCAGTCCGTCGGCGTCCTTCGCCGGATCCATGAGCTCGAGCATCGCGTTCTCGTCGATTCCGGCGGGGAGCGGGAGCTGGATGATGTAGCCCGTCACCGCCGGGTTCTCATTGAGGTGCCGGATGGCGGCGCGCACCTCCTCCTCGCTCGCCGTGGCCGGCAGGTCGACGCGAATCGACTCGATGCCGAGCTCGAGGCTGTCGCGATGCTTGCCCGCGACGTAGGAGAGCGATCCCGGGTCGTCGCCGACGAGGAGCGTGCCGAGCCCCGGGAAGACGCCCCGCGCTTTGAGCGCGGCGATGCGGTCGACGAGCTCGGACTTGACGGCGCTCGCGGTCGCGACGCCGTCCATCCTGATTGCCGTCACGCCCAGGTGCCGGGGCTCGTGAGTCCGGGGTAGAGCGGGTGGCCGTCGGTGAGGGCGAGCACGCGCGTACGGAGCGCCGCGACATCCGGATTCGGCATCAGGGCGAGCGCGATGATGTCCGCGACCTCCGCAAACTCCTCATCGCCGAACCCGCGCGTTGCGAGGGCGGCCGTGCCGATGCGCACGCCGGACGGGGTCATCGCCGGGCGTGGGTCGAACGGCACCGCGTTGCGGTTGACGGTGATGCCGACCGAGTGCAGGATGTCCTCCGCGTCCTGGCCGTGGATGGCGGAGGTGCGCAGGTCAACGAGCACGAGGTGCACGTCGGTGCCACCGGTGAGCACATCGATGCCGGCCGCCGTCGCGTCGGGCGCGGTAAGGCGCTCCGCGAGAATCTGCGCGCCGCGCACGGTGCGCTCCTGGCGATCCTTGAACTCCGGCTCGGCAGCGAGCTTGAACGCTGTCGCCTTCGCGGCGATCACGTGCATGAGCGGTCCGCCCTGCTGGCCGGGGAAGACGGCCGAGTTGAGCTTCTTCGCAAGCGCCATGTCGCGGCTCACGATGAAGCCCGAGCGCGGACCGGCGAGGGTCTTGTGCGCGGTGCTCGAGACGACATCCGCGTACGGCACGGGAGACGGATGAAGGCCCGTCGCGACGAGACCGGCGAAGTGGGCCATGTCCACCCAGAGCTTGGCCCCCACCTCGTCGGCGATGGAACGGAACGCCGCGAAGTCGAGCTGGCGCGAGTACGCCGACCAACCGGCGATGAGCACCGTCGGCCGGTGCTCGAGCGCCTTCTCACGCACGATGTCCATGTCGACGCGGAACGTCTCGGGGTCGACGCCGTACGCCGTGGCGTTGTAGAGCTTGCCGGAGAAGTTGAGCTTCATGCCGTGCGTGAGGTGGCCTCCGTGCGCGAGCTCGAGGCCGAGGATGGTGTCGCCCGGCGTGGCGATCGCGGCGAGGACTGCGGCGTTGGCCGTGGCGCCGGAGTGGGGCTGAACATTGGCGTACTCGGCGCCGAAGAGCGACTTGACCCGTTCGAGCGCGAGGTTCTCCGCGATGTCGACGAACTCGCAACCGCCGTAGTAGCGGCGGCCGGGGTAGCCCTCTGCGTACTTGTTGGTGAGCACCGAGCCCTGGGACTCGAGCACCGCGCGGGCGACGAAGTTCTCGCTCGCGATCATCTCGAGCGTGCCGCGCTGGCGGCCGAGCTCCGACTCGAGGGCCGCCGCGATCTCGGGATCGACGCTCGACAGCGGGTCCGTGAAGGTGGAGGGAAGTTTGTCGGTTACTACGTTTTCAACGGACACTGGCGTGGCTCCTTAGACATGACCGGACGAGAAAAAGGCTATCCGGTTCGGCCCAGGCGTACGGCCGAATCTGGTCCCGTACCGCCGATTCCGAACGATCCGTGCGGATCGGGCGGCCGTGCCGGTGCGGAGCAGTCGCTCCCCGATGGTTACCCACCTCAACGCCAGTTGCGACGTCACCAGATTAGCAGCCCCGCGGCATCCCTCGCCCGCCGAGGCCCGCAGCGGGCGCTCGTGGGTAGCGCCCGTTGCCAATCACCCGTCCAGTGGGGCTCTGGGGTGTGCGGCGAGCAGCGCGTCGACCTCGGCGGCGGTCGGGGCGGTCGCCGGCCCGGGACGGGTCACGGCGAGCGCCGCGCACGCGTTCGCGCGTCGGACCGCCGCTTCGGGATGCTCCCCCGCGGCGATGGCTGCCAGAAACGCCCCGGCGTGGGCGTCACCGGCTCCGTTGGTGTCGACCGCGGCGACGGGGAAACCCGGAACCCGGGTCACCTCGCCGTGACGGCCGAGCAGGCAGCCGAGCGGGCCGAGGCGCACGAGAATTCCGCCGCCGGTCGACGCGGCGAGCGCGCGGATCGCGGCCACGGCATCCGCCTCGCCCGTGAGCATCGTGGCCTCCCGCTCGTTGCAGCTCAGCCAGTCCGCGCGCGCGGTCACGAGCCGCCAGACGGCGTCCGGGATGTCCGCGGCGAGGGGACCGGGATCGAGCAGCACCGTGGTTGTGCTCGGCACAGTGCCGAGCCAGCCGGAGACGACGGCGGCGTTGGTGCGTTCGAGCAGTCCGTAGCCGGAGACGTGGACCAGGTCGTGGTCCCCCGGTCGCACGCCCGAGAGGGCCTCCGCAGTGAGGGAGGCCTCCGCGCCGAAGACCGTGACGAACGTGCGCTCCCCGCCGGAGTCGATGAGCGCGATGTCGTAGCCGGTGTCGAGGGCGGGAGTGGGCGCGAGCAGCACGTCGATTCCCGCGGCGGCGAGGTCGCCGCGCACCCGATCCCCGAACACCCCGGTGCCGTGGGCGCCAGCGTATGCGGTCGGCAGCCCCTGGCGCACTGCGGCGACCATGGTGTTAAAGCTCCCGCCCGGCGAGACCCCGGCGGCATCCGCGAGCACGTCGCCACCCCGTTCGGGCAGGCTCGGCACTCTCGCGACGATGTCGATGATGACGTTGCCGACGCTGATCAGCCGCGGAGCGCTCATCTCAGGGCCAGCAGTCCGTCGACGATGGGCTCGAGGTGCAGGCCGTTCACCCGATCGACCGTCGCTCTCGCCTCCCGCGGGAACCCGGCGGTGCCGTGCGTGGCGCCGGCGACCGCGCCGACCATCGCGGCGACGGTGTCGCTGTCCCCGCCGAGGGACGCCGCGGCGAGGCACGCTCGCCACGGGTCATCCGGGAACGTCGCGAGAATCGCGAAGGCCGCCGGCACCGATTCCTGCGTCGCGAGGCTCGTACCGACGAGTTCGTAGATGTCGGTGAGGCTGCGTTCGGAATCCGACTGGTCGGCGAGGCCGATCGCCCAGCGGATCCGGCGGGACACGTCCGCCGCCGCCACCCAATACCCGCGCTGCCGCCCGATGGCCGCCGCCGCGATGGCCGCCTCGAAGGCGGCCTCCAGATTCGCGCCATCGATGCCCGCGCTCACCGCCGCGGCAACCGCCGAGGCGCCCGCAATGGCGACGCCCGTGTTGTGGCTCACGAGACTCGCCTCCTCGACGCGGTCGACGAGCACCTCGAGATCGGTCGCGCTCACGGCGATCCCGACCGGGGTCACTCTCATCGCCGCGCCGTTCGTCGTGCCGAAACGGCCGGCCGCCTCGACCGATTCGCCGCCGAGCACCGCCTCGACCGCTCGCTTCGTCGACGGCCCGAGCAGGTCGAGCGAGCCGCGCCCGCGCATGTCGTTCTCCCAGCTCACGAGGGCGCGCGCGAACTGGCGCGGATCGATGCGACCGGCTCCGTCGATGAGCATCCCCGCCAGCAGCAGCGCCTGCTCGGTGTCGTCGGTGATCGACCCGGCGGCCATTCCCGCGGCGAGCGGGTGGTGGGCGTCGGCGGCCTCGAAGCCGCTCAGGCGTCCATGGCGCTCGGCGACCGCCGCGCGTGACATCAGCTGCGTCGGCATGCCGAGCGCGTCGCCGATCGCGACGCCGTAGAGTGCCGCGATGGCGCGATCCCGTGAGGCCGGCACGTCAGCTCGCCGAGAAGGAGAAGTGCAGGCGGAAGTGCGCGGGGTCGAGCAGGCTCTCCACGTTTTCGACGAGGGCGCCGGTCGAGTCCCGCGTCAGGCACCGCGACCACAGGAAGGCCTCGCCGGGGGCGCGCTCGAGCAGCCGGGCATCCTCTACCGAAAGCATCCGCACATCGACCCACTGCTCCCCCTGCGCCGCGACGAGACCGGACTCGATGAGCAACTGGGTGAGCGAGCCACCCGCGAGACCGGACTCGAACGCGGAAACGGCTCGCGGTGTCGCGGGGATGCGCGACCGCTCGTACGAGATCGGCGGGCCGCTCTCGATGCGTCGCAGGCGATCGACCACGATGAAACGATCGGAGAGTTCGCCAAGCTCGCGCGCGAGTTCCGGATCCGTCGACTGCTCGAGCCGCAGCACCTCCGCCTTCGCGTCGACGCCCTGTTCCTGCAGGGCGCGGGCCCAGCCCAGCTTCACGTCGAGCGGCCTGCCATCAAAAGTCACGAAGGAGCCCTTGCCGGAGCGGGTCGCGATGAGGCCTGCCTCTCCGAGCTCGGAGAGCGCGGCGCGCACGGTGTTGCGGCTCACCGAGAACCGCTCGGCGAGAGCCGCCTCCCCCGGCAGCTGGCGGCCGAAGGGCACACTCCCACCCCGGATCTCGTTCTCGAGAACGCGGGCCACCTGCTCGTGCTTGAGTCGCGGCACCGGGCGTCCGTTGCCGGTCATGCCCTCTCCGGGCCGACCGCCGCGGCCGTCGTGATTTCGATGAGGGGAGCGTAGAGTGCCATCGCGCCGATCGCCCGGTCGTGGTCGGCGTCGGTGAGCCCGGCGCACGCGTCCTCGACGACGCGAACGTGCACGCCCGCGTCCGCCGCCGCGAGCGCGGTCGAGAGCACGCAGCAATCCGTCGACACTCCCGCGAGCACCATCTCGTTGCTGTCGCCCATGATCGAGGCGAGTTCTCTCCCCCACTTGCCGAAGGTCTCGCTCGCCACGGTCGGCAGGTCGAGGCTGGCGAAGGCAGGCGAGAGCTCGTAGAGCGGGTCGGTGGGCGGGACGAGCGCGAACGGCCACAGCTCGTAGTACGGGATCCAGGCGCCCCGCGGCTCGGCGGGAGCGACGAAGCGGGTGAATACCACCCGCGGCGAGAACTGCTCGACGAGCCGTGAGACCGTCGGTTCGATCGCCGGGTAGCCCGGTGTGAACCACTCGCTTCCCGGGTCGCCGAAGATGCGCTGCATGTCGATCACGACGAGCCACGGGTCGCGGCCGGTGGTGTCCCTGCTAGTAACTTCTGTGCCGGTCACGCTCGCTCCTCGACGGCCAGGTGCTCGATCGGGAGGGCCTCCTGCCGCTGGATCGCGCCCCGGCCGAAGACCAGGATTCCGAAGAAGCCGATCAGCAGGGCGATGAGCACGCCCAGGTTGGCGTAGGCCCACGGCCCCGTGCGCCCGCCGAGACCGAGCGGACCGAGCAGGTAGCCCTGCCAGTTGAGCCACTCCGGCACGCCGAAGGTGTTGGTGATCATGCCCCAGCCGATCACGGTGCCCACGACGATGAGTCCGATCGACAGCCAGCGCACGTTTCCGTACCGACCCCGGTGGTCGTAGAGGTCCCGCTCCGAGTAGTCCTTGCGACGCAGGATGATGTCGGCGATGAGCACCCCGCACCAGGCCGCGATCGGCACGCCGAGCGTCACGAGGAACGCCTCGAACGGGGCGATGAAACTCGGAGCGAAGAACACGACGTAGATCGCACCGGCGATCATCACAACCCCGTCGACGCCAGCCGCCGCGAACCGCGGGATCTTGATGCCGGCGCTCAGGAGCGCGAGGCCCGACGAGTAGATGTCGAGCACGGCACCGCCGACCAGGCCGAGCACCGCGACGATGGCGAACGGGATGAGGAACCAGGTGGGCAGGATCGTGGTGAGCGCGCCGATCGGGTCGGCTCCGATCGCCTTGCTCAGCTTCGCGGACGATCCAGCCAGCAGCAGGCCGAACAGCACGAGGATCACCGGGGCGATGGATGCTCCGAAGGTGGTCCAGCCGATCACCGACGAACTGCGCGATCCGCGGGGCAGGTAGCGCGAATAGTCCGCGGCCGCGTTCACCCAGCCGAGGCCGAATCCGGTCATGACGAAGACGAGCGCGCCGATCACGGCCTGGCCGCTACCGCCCGGAAGGGCCGCCACCGTCGCGAGGTCGATCTGCGGCACCGCGAGAATCACGTACACGACCGTGAGCACGCCCGTGATGATGGTGATCCATACCTGCAGTCGCATGATGAGGTCGAAGCCGATCACTCCCGCGACCACGATGAGGGCCGCGACCACGATGAGGGCCACGATCTGCGTCACGACGCCACCCTCCCATCCGAGCTCCTTGAACACGGTGGAGGTGGCGAGCACGGCGAGCGACGCGAGGGCGGTCTCCCAACCCACCGTGAGCATCCACGAGATCACCGCCGGGAGGGTGTTGCCGCGCACCCCGAAGGTGGCGCGGCTGAGGATCATGGTGGGGGCGGAGCCGCGCTTGCCCGCGAGCGCGATGATGCCGCAGAGCGCGAAGGATACGACGATCCCGATGATGCCGACGAGGGTCGCCTGCCAGAACGAGATGCCGAAGCCGAGGATGAACGAGCCGTACCCGATGCCGAGCACCGACACGTTGGCCGCAAACCACGGCCAGAACAGGCTGTTCGGCTTGCCCTTGCGCTCACCCTCGGCGATGGTGTTGATGCCATTCAGTTCGACGCTCAGGGCGTCCCTGCCCGAGGACGCAACGCCCTCACTCGCGGTCGTGGTCACGACACTCCTCTCGAATAATGCACCTGTTCAGACCTGTTCAGATCCGCTCACCACAAGCTAGTCCTCGTCACCATTTCGTGTCAACGGGTTTCTCGCCCGGGTTGCCGGCTCGCCCGCACACCCGGTCGCGGGCTCTGTGAGAAAGGGCAAATGGCCGCTAGACGAGTCGAGAAGCGGCCACTCACCGGACTCGAGGCGCCCACTGGCACGGGACCGGGACGGGCGGGCAGCGATCAGGCGCGGCGGGGATGCGCGCGGTTGGCCCGCGCGGTGAGCCACGCGTCGGTCACGAGGCTGAGCACGATTCCCGCGACGAGAAACGCGAGATCGATGAAGGGCAGGCTCGCGAGGCCGAAGCGGTCGAGCAGGATTCCGCCGACCAGCGCACCGCCGCCGATGGCCAGGTTGAACGACGTGGTGAAAAGCGCGGCGGCGAGGTCGCGGATGCGCGCGGACGCCGTGTGCAGCATCCGCGTCTGCAGCATGGCCGGCAGGCCGCCGAACGCGATCCCCCAGAGCACGATCGCGGCGATCACGACGGCCGGGCTGCCCGACATCGTGGCGAGAGCGAGCACGGCCACGAGCACGATGCCGGTCGCGACGACGAAGCCGCGGCGGGAGAACCGGTCTGCCACGATGCCGGCGAGCGCGAGGCCGACCGCCCCGGCTCCCCCGTAGAGAAAGAGCAAGAGCGCGATCGCCGATTCGTCGAAGCTCGCGGTGTGGATGAGCCAGGGCGCGATATAGGTGTAGTAGACGTTCTGACCCGTCATGATCACCACGATCACGAGGCAAATCACGACGACGCCCGGGAGGCTGCGATCACGCCCGAGCGGCACGGCGATCTCGCCCGTCGAGAGCGTCACGCGGTGGTCGACGGCCGGCAGATAACGCATGACGAGCCCCGCGAGAACGATGATGATGCCGCCGATGACCGCGAACGCCAGGCGCCAGCCGAGCGCATGCCCGAGCGCCGTGCCGAGCGGAACCCCGAGCACGAAGGCCGCCGTGGCCCCACCGCTCGTGATCGCCACCGCGCGACCGATCTGGTGCTTGGGCACGAGGTGCGCCGAGTACGCGCCCACGACGGCCCAGAAGAGGCCGTGGGCGAGTCCGCCGATGACGCGGGCGACGACGAGAACAGCGTAGTTGGGCGCGACCGCGGCGAGCACGGCACCCGTCGCGATCACGAGCAGCACAACGACGACGAGCGACTTCCGCGAGAACCGGCGGGTGAGGGCGGCGAGCGGCGTCGTCGACACGACCACGGTCGCCGCGAAGATCGTGATGAGCAGTCCAATGCGGGACTCGGAGACCTTCAGTTCGCGGGCCATGTCCGGCAGCAGGCCGGTCGGCAGGAATTCACTCGTGACGGAGACGAAGATGGCCCCGGCAAGCACGAGCAGGCCAACGAGGGGAAACGCGGATGCGGTGGTGGTCTTTGTCGCGCGCGCAGCCAATCGACAGATCCATTTCATGTGAGGTGTGGTGCGTTGCGCCGCCCGCGGGCTGCCGCAAACGCGCGCGGCAACCATTGCAGAATACTCTTGAACCGTGACCTCCTCCTCAACTCATTGGGTGCTGACCCTCGTGTGCGCCGACCAGCCCGGCATCGTGCACGCCATCAGCGGTGCCATCGTCGAGGCGCGGGGCAACATCACCGAATCCCAGCAGTTCTCCAGCGACGACACCGGCACGTTCTTCATGAGGCTGCAGGTGGAATCGGCAGCGGACCGCGCCACCTTCGAAGCGAAGATCGCGCCGGTGACGGCCCGGTACGACATGGTCTGGAACCTGGATGTCGTTGGACGCCCGCTGCGCACGCTCGTGCTCGTCTCGAAGGCCGCACACTGCCTCAACGACCTGCTCTTCCGCCAGCGCGCGGGCCAGCTGCCCGTCGAACTACCGCTCGTGCTCAGCAACCACCACGACCTCGCGAGCCTCGCCGAGTTCTACGGGGTGCCGTTAGAATCCCATCCGATCGAATCCAAGGGGCAGAAGCTCGCCTTCGAAGACCGCATCCTCGACGCGGTCGAGCAGTTCGACATCGAGCTCGTCGTGCTCGCTCGGTACATGCAGATTCTCTCCCCCGAGCTCTGCGATCGCCTCGCGGGCCGCATCATCAACATCCACCATTCCTTCCTGCCCGGCTTCAAGGGGGCCAACCCCTACCGCCAGGCGCACGCGCGCGGCGTGAAGCTCATCGGCGCGACGGCGCACTTCGTGACGAGCGACCTCGACGAAGGCCCGATCATCGAGCAGAATGTGGTGCGCGTCGACCACTCGCGCACGCCGGCCGAACTCGTGTCGATCGGCCAGGACGAGGAGTCCCGCACGCTCACCCAGGCCGTGAAGTGGTTCGCCGAGAACCGGGTGCTGCGCGACGGCG
>DMKW01000112.1 GCA_003454135.1 Microbacteriaceae bacterium | reverse complement strand
CATCTACGCGGCGGTCATCTCGCTCCTGGCAATCCCCGCGGCGTTTTTCGTGCGTCGCACCATCGATGCGCCAGTGGACGACGAAGCTCATGTCGGGCACTGAACCGATCGTGCGCTGAACCGATCACGCACTGAACCGGCAAACAACCGAGCGATCAGCAGCCGAGCCGAGCAGCCCATGACACGGATCCGAAGTGCGGGCATTCTGTTGCATCGCCCGAACGACGGCGGCCGCGAGGTCTGGATCGCGCACATGGGCGGTCCGTTCTGGTCCCACAAAGACAAGGCGGCCTGGTCGATTCCCAAGGGCGAGTATGACGAGACCGAAGATCCGCTCACGGCGGCGCTGCGCGAATTTGGAGAAGAGATCGGTGCCGCTCCCCCACGTGTTGATTACGTTTTGCTCGGCGACTTTCGTCAGTCGTCGGGCAAGATCGTGACGGCATTCACCGCCGAGACCGACTTCGCGATCGAGAAGGTGGTGAGCAACACGTTCGCGCTGGAGTGGCCACCGCACTCGGGCGCCGTGCAGCAGTTTCCCGAAATCGATGATGCCCGCTGGGTGCCGCTCGATGAGGCGCGCGTGAAGCTTGTCCGGGGGCAGCTGCCGATACTCGATGCCCTTGAGGCATCGTTCGTCGTCTAGCCGCGGCGGGTAGCGTGTCGGAATGACTGAAACCGCAGAGTGGAACGCCCGCGTCACCGCCATCTGGCAGGCAGCAGACGAGTTCACCGACGACGAGCTGCGCAGCAAGATCTCTGAACTCGTCGGCGAACTCCCCGAAGGCGCCCCCGCGGGTCTGTACGAGCTCGCGTCGTCATGGGACTCGACCGGCCACTCTGACGTCGCCGTGCCCCTGTACCGGCAGGCGCTGGCGGCAGGTCTGAAGCCGGACCGACGACGCCAGGCGGTCATCCAGCTCGCGAGCTCGCTACGCAACCTGGCGCAGCCGCACGAAGCTGTCGAACTGCTCACTATGGAGCGCGACCGCGACTCCGATGAGCTGGATGATGGCGTCCGGGCGTTCCTCGCGCTTGCGCTCGTCGACGCGGGGCGCGAACGTGAGGCCGTGTCGATCGCGCTCGCCGCCCTCGCCGAACACATGACGCGCTACCAGCGTTCCGTCCGCAACTACGCGCGCGCGCTCGTCGATGCCGACACGGAGGATGACGTCAGCACGACGACTTGAGTCTTCGCCGCACGTGGCTCTCGCCTGTCTTGGCTNNGCGGGCGGGTTCTAGCGGTTAGCGCAACATCCTGATGATTGAGGGGTGGATGCGTTGGTTGAGAAGTTCACGAAGCGGATGTTGGGTGCTTCGGTTCATGAGTTGTGGGATTTGCGGGAGCAGGGGCTGACGGCGGAGGAGATCGCGGCTCGAACACGCTGGTCGGTCACCGGGGTGCGGCGGCATTTCCGGATGCATGGTGGGGTTCGTCCGCGCTGGGGTCGGAATCTCGCGGGTCGGGCGTTGTCGTTCGAGGAGCGGCAACTGATCATGGTGTTGAAGGCGGAGAAGTTGCCGATCCGAGAGATCGCGGCCCGGTTGGGCCGGTCGGCGTCGACGATCTCCCGCGAGTTGGCCAGGAACACGACCGAATACGGGAAGTATCGGGCGACGACAGCGCAGGCGCGAGCGTTCGACCGGGCCCGTCGGCCGAAACCAGTCAAACTGGTCGTGAATGCCCGGCTTCGTGCCGAGGTGCAGGCGCAGCTGGCGTTGAAACGATCCCCGGAACAGATCACGGGACGGTTGCGCCGGGAGTTCCCGAACGATCCGGAGATGCAGGTGTCGCACGAGACGATCTACCAGGCGATCTACCTGCTCGCCCGCGGTGGTCTGAAACGGGAGCTCGAGGCGGTGTTGCGCACCGGCAGGACCCTGCGGAAACCCGCCCGGCAGCCGGCCGAACGGCGCGGCCGGATCCCGGGCATGGTGCTGATCGCCGACCGGCCCGCCGAAGCCGCCGACCGGACCATCCCTGGGCACTGGGAAGGCGACCTGATCGTCGGCAAGGACGGGGCGTCAGCGATCGGCACGATCGTGGAACGACGCTCCGGCTACCTGCTCCTGCTGCACCTGCCCGCCGGGGTCAACCGGGTCGACGCGGTCACCGACGCACTCACCACCCGACTGCGCGACCTGCCCGACCTGCTGCGCCGCACCCTCACCTGGGACCAGGGCATCGAACTCCACCGGCACCGGCAGATCCAGATCGACGCCAACATCGACATCTACTTCTGCGACCCACGCTCACCCTGGCAGCGACCCACCAACGAGAACACCAACGGGCTCCTCCGCCAGTACTTCCCCAAAGGCACCGACCTGTCCGTGTTCAGCCCCGAAGACCTCGCCTACGTCGAGTGGGAAATGAACGACCGCCCCCGCAAACGCCTCGACTTCGCCAAACCCAGTGAGATCATCGAAACCATACTGTTGCCCCTGTCTCTTATACACATCTGACGCTGCCGACGATCTACTCTGTGTAGATCTCGGTGGTCG
>DMKW01000255.1 GCA_003454135.1 Microbacteriaceae bacterium | reverse complement strand
GTCGGATCGGATGGTCCAGGGTATCCGGCAACACTTGGTCGGCCTCTGCTGCGGTGCTGTGTCGCTTGATGAGTTGGCGTGCCTCGCCGACCGAATGCAGGAGCACAGAGTTGCGTCCTTTAGCGTGGTGTATCGGATCCCGGTGAGCGTGTCGCCGTAATTGGCGACGGCCACCGCGTGATCCTTCGAGAGAACCGCTAAATCCATCTCGAAAGGAACTACGACGATGACCGTCGCACCCAGTATCGACCCTGCCCGCTTCCTCGAAGAACACCTCGCCCAGGCCAGTCCCGACCTGCTGCGGGACATGCTCACCACGTTCATCAACACGCTGCTGTCTGCGGACGCGGACTCGGTCTGCGGAGCCGACTACCGCAGTGTGTCCGAGGAACGCATCAATCGGCGTAACGGCTACCGGCACCGCGACTTCGATACCCGCGCCGGCACGATCGATGTGGCGATACCGAAACTGCGGCAAGGGACCTATTTTCCGGAGTGGTTGCTGGAGCGTCGCCGCCGGGCCGAACGGGCCCTGACCACCGTGGTTGCCACCTGCTATCTCCTCGGAGTCTCGACCCGGCGGATGGAGAAACTCGTCGACTCGCTCGGCATCACATCCCTGTCGAAATCGCAGGTATCGGTGATGAGCAAGGAGCTCGACGACCATGTGGCTGACTTCCGGTCCCGCCCCCTCGACGCGGGCCCTTACACCTTCGTCGCCGCCGACGCCCTAGCGATGAAAGTGCGGGAGGGCGGCCGGGTGGTGAACGTGTCCGTGATGGTCGCTACCGGGGTCAACGGCGACGGGCATCGCGAGATCCTCGGCCTGCAAGTCGCCTCCGCCGAGGACGGCGCCGGCTGGTTGGGCTTCCTCCGCGACCTGACCGCGAGAGGGCTGACCGGGGTCAAGCTGGTCACCTCCGACGCCCACGCCGGGCTGGTCGCCGCGACCGCCGCAACGCTGCCCGGAGCGGCCTGGCAACGCTGCCGAACCCACTACGCCGCGAACCTCATGAGCGTCACACCGAAATCCTCCTGGCCCTGGGTGAAAACGCTTCTGCACTCCGTCTACGACCAACCCGACGCCGCCTCCGTCCACGCCCAATTCGACCGGGTCCTCGACGCCCTCGAACACAAGCTGCCGAAGTCGTTCGCCCACCTCGATGCGGGCCGCGCCGACATTCTCGCCTTCACCAGCTTCCCGAAAGAACTCTGGCGGCAGATCTGGTCGAACAACCCGAACGAGCGACTCAACCGGGAGATCCGCCGCCGCACCGACGTCGTCGGGATCTTCCCCAACCGCGACGCGATCATCCGCCTGGTCGGAGCCGTCCTCGCCGAACAGCACGACGAATGGGCCGAATCCCGCCGCTACCTCGGCCTCGACGCCCTCACCAAATCCCAGTCCGTTGGCACCACTGACACCGAAGAGGAGACCACCGAAATCCCCGCCCTCAGCGCCTAACCACCCGAAGGATCACACGACCTCAGATACACCACACAAAAAGACTTGACCGAGGCGATCGAACGCCGCCGATAACACAGGTCCTCTCGAGGCCTGGCGCCATAACATCCGATCCCGATGCCGGGGGAGCACCGCCCGGCCCGCGCGATAGCGGTCCGTACACTCGTGAGGGATGAAAGCCACAGATCTTCCCCCGAATACCTTCCGACGAGTGCCAATGCCCACGAATAGAGTGGACGCGTGATCGATCGGCACCGGCTCACCTCGCGCATTCTCGTGTTCGACGAGCAGGATCGCGTGCTGCTGTTCCTCACGAAGGGATCCGCTCCGGCGCAGCCGACGCGGTGGATCACCCCCGGTGGAGGAGTCGAGGCGGGGGAGAGCCACGCCGACGGAGCTCGCCGCGAGCTCTTCGAGGAGACCGGCCTGGATCTCGCCAACCTCGGCGAACCAGTCTGGACGCTCGATTTCACCGTTGATTTCGAGGGTGGTGACCACGACACCGGGCACGCCGAGTACTACGTGACCCGCACAGCGGCGTTCGAACCATCGCGTGAGAATTGGACCCCGGAGGAGCACGTCGACGTGCTCGAACACCGGTGGTGGACGCTCGACGAACTGCTCGACACGACGGAACCGTACGAACCGCATCAACTGTTGGACCTCATCCGGCGCCAGTTACGGTAGCTAGGCTCACGTCCCACTGTTGCACCGACCCCCGAAAGGCATTTTCATGACCGAATCAACGGACCAGATCGCCGAGATCGAAGCCCAGGAGGCGCGGCTGGTCTTCACGAGCTTCACCCATGACGACGCGTGGGAACTCGGAAGCCTGCTCGTCTCGCTCGCGAAGGAGCGCGCACTGCCCGTGACGATCGACATCACTCGCGGCGAGCAGCAGCTCTTCCACGCCGCGCTCGCCGGCACGGCCGCCGACAACGACCAGTGGGTTGCCCGCAAGGTGCGTACCGTGCGCCGCTTCGGCAACAGCTCGTTCCTCGTCGGCCTCCGGCACAGGGCGACCGGCACGGCATTCGAGGACCGGGCGTACAACGACGTCTCCGTGTACGCGGCGCACGGCGGATCGTTCCCCGTCACGATCAGGGATGCCGGCCCGATCGGCACCGTGACTGTCTCCGGACTCGCCCAGGC
>DMKW01000260.1:7019-7223 GCA_003454135.1 Microbacteriaceae bacterium | reverse complement strand
TGTCGATCTGGGATGCCGGGAGTTACGAGCTCGAGAAATGGCGCGAGGGCGAAGAGGTCATTGTCACCCTTCACGGGCGTGCCGACGGTGGGCTCGGGTCGGCCCGACGATTCGCCCTCATCCACACGGGCCACGACGACAACTCGCCCCAGAACTGGCTCATCCACCTCATGAAGGATGCTGGTACGGCCCACCCATCGCCTG
>DMKW01000260.1:1518-6786 GCA_003454135.1 Microbacteriaceae bacterium | reverse complement strand
TCGACGGCGGCACCGTTCGGCTCACGAGCCGCAACGGCAAAGACCTCACGGCCGGCTATCCGGAACTCCGCGAACTCGGCACCGTCGTCTCGGCGACGACGGCGGCCGTCGACGGCGAAATCGTCGCGCTCGACTCGCATGGGCGCCCCGATTTCGGTCTGCTGCAAACCCGGATGAACCTCACGAAGGCGAGCGACGTCAAGCGCTCGGCCCGATCGGCTCCCGTGCACTTCATGGCGTTCGACCTGCTCGCGGTCGACGGTGACAGCCTTCTCAAGGTTCCGTACGACGAGCGTCGGGCGCGTCTCGAGAGCGCGCTCAAGCCGGGCACATCCAGCAGCATCCAGGTCCCCCCATCCCTCGACCGCAGCGTCGAGGCGGCCATCGCCGTGAGCCGCGAACTCGGAATGGAGGGCATCGTGGCGAAGAGACGCTCCGGCACCTACCAACCGGGTGCGCGGTCACGATCGTGGATCAAGATCAAGCACCACCGAATGCAAGAGGTCGTGATCGGCGGCTGGAGGCCGGGAAACGGGCGACGGGCATCGAGCATCGGCTCGCTGCTCGTCGGCGTGCCGGACGGCTCGGGGCTGCGGTACGTCGGACGGGTGGGCACGGGCTTCACCGACCGGCAGCTCGACGACATCATGCGCACCCTCGGCCCGCTCGCGCGGGATTCGCCGCCGCTCGACGGCGTGCCAGGTGCGGACGGAGCCGACGCCCGCTGGGTGGAGCCCGCGCTCGTCGGGGAGGTGGAATTCGCAGAATGGACGTCGGGTGGTCGGCTGCGCCAGGCATCGTGGCGCGGCTGGCGGCCGGACAAGTCCCCGACCGAGGTGCGCATCGAATGAAGGGGAGTTCGAGTTCGTCCGCCGTCCGATGGCCGCTATCGGGATAGTGGGGTTCTGTTTCAGAAAAAAGAGGAAAACCCTCTAGATCGGCACGTCGACCTTGTTCAGGCCCGCCGTGCGCGTGCGGGAGAGACGTCGCTGGCACTGGCGAAGAAGTGCACCGCCGCATTCCAGGTGTCGAAACTCACGTCTCGGCGCGGCGAATCCATCGTCATCACCTCGAATGTCGATCCCCTCTTCTGGATGAGGCCGAGGATCTTGTCCGGAGACCGTTCCTCCACCCGCCCGTCGCCAACTCGCCACTCGTTTTCGGAAATGCGGCGAACCTCTATGTCCGCGACCGGACAACTCCGGTGAGTCGTTTTCACACCAAACCCCTTGCTCGGAGCGCCGCGTGGCGTGCTCCTGATTGCCGGGACGGATCCGTCTCGTCTGACCTTCCGGAATCTAGGCTAGGTCAGTTTTGGCCGCGGTCAAGGGATTGACTTTGCGGGTCGCGATGTGCAGACGCTGCCGCCGTGGTCGCAAGCGCGCGACCGATCCCGGCCAGACGGCCGCTCGGTGATCCGGTCTAGTTGTTGCCCTTGGTGCAGGTTTGCTGGGATGCCGTCTGCCCCGACACGTTCGACGGCAGCGCCACGGCGGTCGGTGCCGGGGTGGCCGGAGAGGAGGCCGATGGCGTAGAGGTGGATGTCGCCGTGCCGCTCGGCGTCGTTGCCGTCGGAGGGGCGGCGGGGTCCGCCTCGGCCGCTCGACCTATCTTGCCGGTGAGCTGTACCGGCTGGTCGGCCCGCAATGCTGCGTTGAGGACGTCGGCGGACGAGAGCTGTGCCACCACGCGGTTGGCGTTGGCGGGATCAAAGATGGTGGGGTACTGCAGGAACACGATGTTGCCGAGGCCGATCCCCTTGAGCGCGAGCGCAATCGCGACGAGATTGGTGGGACGGGTGAGCCCATCCGAAAGCTGCATGTTGGCAACGGCGGTCTTCGCGAGCGAGTAGAGGGTGAGCGGGTTGCTCAGAACACCGCCGCTCGTGATCTTGCGCATGAGCGCCGACAGGAACACTTGCTGGTTGCTGATGCGACCGAGGTCGCTGCCGTCACCGACGCCGTGACGACTGCGCACGAATGCGAGCGCCGTCCCGCCTTCGAGCGTCTGCTGCCCGGCCGGCAGGTTGAGTCCGACGTACTTGTCTTTCACGGGAGTCGCGAGGCACACCGTCACGCCGCCGACTGCGTTCGACATCCCGATCACGCCGTCGAAGCTGATTTCCGCCCCGTACTGGATGTCCAGTCCGGTCATCTTCTCCACCGTCAGCACGGTGCACGACAAGCCTCCTCGAGCGAGCGTCGAGTTGAACATGACGCCGCTTGCCGCCGGCCGGGTGCCGCACGCGGGAACCGAGACGATCATGTCGCGCGGAAAGCTCACGACCACGGCGTTGGTGTGGTCGGCGGAAATGTGCAGCAGCATCGTCACGTCGTTGTTGCCGGCGCCGGAGCTGCCGGCGAGGTCGCTCTTGGAAGAAAACCCGACCTGTCCGGTGCGGGTGTCCGTGCCTGCCAGAAGCAGGTTGGCGCCGCCCTCGATGGCCCCGATGTCCGGCACAGCCTGGGCCTTCGCGCCAGGGAGGGTGGCGAGGTGGATGCCTGGTTTGATGTTCGAGACCGTGTCATACACGGCGAACGCGGCGACGGATGCGGTGCTCACCGCGAGCACGCCGACGACCGCCGCGAGCCACTTGGCCGCGGTGGCGAGGGGATGGTGGGACTTGAGCCGACCGTGCCGGATCGGCGAGTCGCCGACGCGGTTGCGGTTGCGCGGGCGCAGCGAGCCGGGAGCCGATGGCAGATTATCCGTCATGACAGCACTCGTTTCCGTGTTTTGCAGCGAGACATCAATGAAACCTAGCCCAACTGGCCTCCGCAACCTCTGTGAGAACGGGGCAGACGACTGTGAATGTTCACACGAGACCGGATATCGACCACGTGCGACAGGGAACTTCGCCGTCGTGGGACCAATGGCACTGGCGTGAGGCAGAACCGGCGAACGATCATCGACTGGTGCTGTCATCGACGCGCCCAAGCCGCGAGACCCGAACCCCGGCATGACGAACGATCCGGACGCGAGCAGGCGCAGAAGGCGTCGAGTGCCGCTCTGGCTTCGCATCGCCGTACCCGCCGTGATCGCGATCGCGGTAATTCGGTTCGTGGTCGTACCCCAGTGGGCCGGGGCACTGTCGGCCATCACCTCGCTCGAACGGATCTCCCTTCCGTTGCTGGTCTGCGCTGTGCTGCTCGAGCTCGCGTCGTTATTCGCCTACAGCGCGCTCACAGCCGTCGTGCTCGGTCATGACCGCCCGAGCTATTGGTCGCTCCTGCGTCTCGACCTGGTCGATCTGGGGGTCAATCACGTGATTCCCGGTGGAGCGCCGGTCGCGGCCGCCGTGCGGCTGCGGCTGTTCGCCCTCGTCGGGGTGCGGCCGACCGTCGCGTTCACCGCGACGACAATCGAGATCACCTGCGCCAACCTCGTGCTTGGCGCAATCTTCGCCGTCGGCATCCTGTTGTCGCTCGCACAATTCGCGGGCAACTCCCTCTATCTTCTCGCGGCCTCCGTCGTCCTGGTGATTCTCGCCGTGGCGGGGGCCGCGGTGTGGGCGCTCGTCGTACGCACCGATTCCACGGTTCGGGTGACCCGGGCGATCGCGGTGCGCGTGCCGCTGCTCGCACCGCAGCGGGCCGAGGCGTTCGTGCGCACGGTCGCCAAACACATTCGCCAGCTCATCACCGACCGCCGCCGCATGGTGACCGCCGTGGCGCTCTCCGCCGCAAACTGGCTCCTCGACGCCGCCGCACTGTGGATTTTGCTCGCCGCGTTCGGCGGCGCACCCGGAATCGGTGCGCTCCTCACCGTCTACGGCGTCGGCACGCTGCTGACGATGCTGCCGATCACGCCAGGTGGACTGGGCATCGTCGAGGGGGTGATGGTGCCGGCGCTCGTAGCATTCGGCGCTGCACACCCGATCGCCCTCCTCGGCGTGGTCGGCTGGCGTCTTCTCGAATACTGGATGCCCATCCCGCTCGGCGCCCTGTCCTGGTTCTCGGTGCGGGTCGGCCACCATCCCGCAGCGCTGGGCGCGTAGCGCTCGAGTAGTCGGTGGACCATGGCGCGGTGGTTCCACTGCGCGTGCAGGACCTGTGCCCGGCTCCCCGCCGTTCGCTCAGGCCGTTCCAGACCCCTCTGCTACCCTTGATGGCTAACTCGCCTTCGGGCGTGCCGATCCGACCCGTCGGCACAGGACCGCAGACCTATGACCTTTACTCGTAACTTTTTCGCCGCTCTTCGCGCAGGGCTTGAGCCCTCTCGTGCGCCGCGGCGCACGAGTAAACGTCTCTCCATTGGTGCGGCGATGGCGGCCTTCGCGCTCACCGCGATCTTCATCGCGCCACCGGCTCCCCCGAGCGCGGCCGAGCAACTGCAGGCTTATGTCACCGCCCACGCTCAGAGTCTCGCCGTGGAGCCGAACGTGGCCGCCACCGATGTCGCGCGAGACGCCTACGCCGCCACAGCCGGGATCGACTCGCTCGTGGCGAGCGGCACCAACTACGACTGGGCGAAGCTTGTACTGATGTCTGGCGGATGGCCGATGTCCGACCCCAACGTCACCGTGCTGGTGCGCTGGATGCGCCAGGAGAACGGTCCAACCAGCTGGTGGAACCGCAACAATCCCCTGAACAACGGATTGGGATCGGGCGGCGGCGGCGGCACCGGCAGCTACCCGAATCTCATGGTGGCCGCGCAAAAGGCAGCGGAAAACCTGCACCGCAACCCCAGCTTCGGCACAATCGCGGCCTCACTCGCCGCTTCGGCGCCCACCGATATCACCGAGCAGGCTATCTGGGCGTCACCCTGGGCGAGCAGCCACTACGGCAACGGCTCGCGCTGGCATTACAGCCCGGTGCCGGTGGTGAAGGCGCCCGGCAGCGCCTGGTAGCCATGTGGTGGGCCCTACCGGCTCGAACCGATGACATCCACGGCGGTGGTGCGCCGAGGTCTTGCAGCAACCAACTGTGATCGGCTGGAACAAACCAACCCTTTCCTCTTGCGAATTCAAACTCGAAGAGGAGAATCTCACCATGTCGAGATTCTCGGCGCGAAAGTCAGCCAGCCAACACGGCAGAGCTTTACACGTTTGTGCTCAAATTCGGGCAAAGGGACACTGGAGCCCGCCCGCATTGCGAAGGTCTATCCACGTTGCCGTTTTCCCGACCCTCGTTTGTACAGGCCTCGTGAGCTTTGCGCCGATCGGCGAGGCGACTCGGCGCTCGACTCCCTTCACCAGACGGCGATCGTGGTGCATGGATTCATCGTTTGATGGCCACCCGCACACGGTGCAACAAAGAAGAAGAAGAA
>DMKW01000260.1:0-1323 GCA_003454135.1 Microbacteriaceae bacterium | reverse complement strand
AAGAAGAAGAAGAAAGGGGTGCCACGATGGCACAATTCATGGACGTGCACGACGGGTTCGTCGGAGTCACGAAGGAACAATTGGCTGAGGCTCATGCCGCGGATCTCGCGATCGAAGGTGAAGAGGGCGTGCACTTCGAGCGAGCGTGGCTCGATCCGGAATCGGGCAGGGCCTTCTGCCTGTCCACCGGACCCTCGAAGGAGGCGGTCATGCGCGTCCACGAGAGGACCGGTCACCCGGCCGCGGAGGTATACGAAGTCCCCATCGAAGTGTGAATGTCACGGGAGTCACGAACCATTCCGTTCACTCGGTATGGTTCGTCACTCCCCGCCCTGATGAGTTCTGGCGGGCCGTTGCTACCGCTGGGTCCGTTCTTCGGCATGTTGGTTGGTGTAGCGAGCCCACGCCTGGTATCCGCCCTCAAGATCGGTGGCCCGCCGGAGA
This sequence comes from Microbacteriaceae bacterium, assembly GCA_003454135.1. Taxonomy (GTDB): domain Bacteria; phylum Actinomycetota; class Actinomycetes; order Actinomycetales; family Microbacteriaceae; genus Lacisediminihabitans. Next base: position 879 of record DMKW01000260.1, on the reverse strand, counting down.
CCGAGTTGGCGGAGGGTCGCCGCGGCCAGGCTAGAGCTGTAGCCCTGGTTGCAAACGATGACGACGCGGCGCCCGGCGTCGGTCATTCCGGGTACGCGATGCGGACTGGTGGGATCCAGCCGCCACTCGAGTACGTTCCTGTCGATAAGGAGCGCGCCCGGCATGTCGCCGTCGCGTTGGCGCTGCTCGATTGCGCGTGTGTCTACGAGTAGAGCGCCGGCGGCAATCTCTGCCGCCAGGTCCTCCGGCTGCACGCGATCGAGGCCTTGGCGGGCAGCTTCGAGGAGGGCGTCGATGGCCACAGTGCGTGTCACGGCCCCTCCTGACGCTATTCCACGGTCGGGCTGCTCAGCCGACATGCGGCGTGGGTGGGCCGCTTTCGTCGACGCTTCGGCGGCGCGTGCGAGCACTTCAGCCGCGAGCACGACCTCCGCTCGTGTCGTCCACCGTCCGACGGTCAGGCGCAGCGCCGACAGCGCGCGTTCAGGTGACAGCCCCATTGCCAGGAGTACCGGTGATGGCGTGTGGGTTCCGGAGTGGCAGGCCGAACCGGTTGATGCGGCTACTTCCGCGCAGGCTGCAAGGACTGCGTGACCGGTTACGCCGTCGACGCTGACATTGAGTGTCTGCGGCAAACGACGGACCCGGTACCCGTTCAGGTGGACGCGCCCGGGAAGGCGCTCCACGAGCTCCCGCTCGAGTTCGTCCCGCAGCGCCGTGAGTCGGTTGCCGCCTCCCGCGGCGAGGTCGGTCGCGGCGATCGCGGCGGCCGCGCCGAGGGCGACGATGTACGGGACATTTTCCGTCCCTGCGTGCAGGCCACGTTCCTGGCCGCCGCCTCCAATGAGCGGCTCTATTCGCGTGCCGTTGCGGATGTAC
>DMKW01000025.1:9486-18609 GCA_003454135.1 Microbacteriaceae bacterium | reverse complement strand
GCTCCTCCGCAGGCGAGCCGGCCGCGCACGCTCCCCAGCACGAGCCCTCGCGCCGTGTGCGTCGCCTACCGAACCTAGAATGAGCAAGTGCCCGGCCTCATTCGACGAAACGATATCGACGAGGTTCGAGCGCGAATCAATATCGCCGACATCGTGGGCGACTACGTCACCCTCAAGGGTGCCGGCGTCGGATCGCTCAAGGGCCTCTGCCCCTTCCACGACGAGCGCAGTCCGAGCTTCCACGTGCGGCCGCAGGTGGGCCGCTACCACTGTTTCGGCTGCGGCGAAGACGGGGACGTATTCAGCTTCATCCAGAAGATGGATCACACGACCTTTACGGAGGCCGTCGAACGGATGGCGGCGCGGATCGGCTTCGAGCTTCACTACGAAGACGGCGGCCAGGCCAACAGCGACCACGGCAACCGGGCGCGCATCCTCGCCGCGAACCAAGCGGCTGCCGAGTACTTCGTCGCTCAACTCACGACGCCGGATGCCGAGATCGGACGCAAATTCCTGGGGGAGCGCGGCTTCGACCCGTCGGCCGCGCAACGATTCGGTGTTGGATTCGCGCCCAAAAGCGGGCTCAGCAAGCACCTTAAGTCACTCGGCTACACGGAGGCGGAGCTGCTCGCCGCGGGCCTCGTCGGCCAGGGCGACCGAGGCACCTACGACAGGTTCCGCGGGCGGCTCGTCTGGCCGATCCGCGACGTCACCGGCCAGACCCTCGGCTTCGGCGCGCGCAAGCTCCTGGATGACGACCAGGGCCCCAAATACCTCAACACCCCCGAGACGGCGGTGTACCACAAGTCGCAGGTGCTCTACGGGCTCGACCTTGCCAAGCGCGACATCTCGCGGGGCCGGCAGGTGGTGGTTGTGGAGGGCTACACCGACGTCATGGCGTGCCACCTCGCCGGCATCACCACGGCCGTCGCGACGTGCGGTACCGCGTTCGGGGTCGACCACATCAAGGTGATCCGGCGTGTGCTCGGAGACGTCGACAACGCGGATTCCCGTGGCCTCGGCGAGGTCGTCTTCACCTTCGACCCCGACGAGGCCGGCCAGAAGGCCGCGAGCCGCGCGTTCAGCGAAGAACAGCGCTTCGCCGCCCAGACGTTCGTGGCCGTCGCGCCCGACGGACTCGACCCGTGCGACCTGCGACTCCAGCGCGGTGACGATGCCGTGCGACGGCTCATCACGGCCAAGAGGCCCATGTTCGAATTCATGGTCAGACGCGTGCTCGCCGGCCACAACCTCGACACCGTCGAGGGCAGAGTAGGCGCGCTGCGCGCGGCAGCGCCCGTCGTGGCGGGGATCCGCGACCAGGCCCTCAACATCGGCTACGTGCGCAACCTCGCCGGCTGGCTCGGCATGGACCTCGCCGAGGTCGGCCGGGCGGTGGCGTCGGCCCACGGCCGGGCGCCAGAGGCGCAGAAGCCCCGGCACGGAGCGGATGCCGCGGCCGAGCCCGGTGCGGACGCCCGGAACACCGGCCCTTCGCTCGTGCACCTGCCGACCGACCCCTCGACGCGGCTGGAGCGGGACTCCCTCATGGCTCTCCTGCAGCACCCCGAGGCGATCGGCCTCGATCTCGCCGAGCGCGCGAGCCGCACGGCATATGCGAACGCCTCCCTCGCCGTGGTCCGCGACGGCATCGCGGCGAGCATGGATGCCTTCGACTCGCCGGAATGGCTCGACCGGGTGATCGCCGAGGTTCCGGCGCCGTTCGCGATGCTCGTCAAGGAGCTCGGCGTGGCACCGCTGCCCGAGAAGGAGGGCCGCGACCTCACCACATACTGCAAGGGCGTCACGGCCAATCTCATCGACCGGGACCTCTTGCGGCGCAAGGCCGAGATGCTCGGCCGGCTGCAGCGCACCGACGCCACCGCGGACCCTGGCGCCTATCGCGAGGTGCAGGTGGAACTCGTGCGCATCGAGGCAGAGCGCCGGGAACTCCGCACCGACTGAACGCTGGGGCCAGGTCCCGCAATTCCGGTGACCGTTGTTGCAGATGAGTAAATATTGGTCAATATCGGCCTTCACGATTGGTCGCGCTCCCGCTATCTGTGTTACCAAGGAGTCATACAGCAGTGCACGGGCGCGCCATTCAGGGCGCACCGTTGTGTTCTTTACGAGAGAGGCAGACGGATATGACATCCGCATCCAGGATTCGCAAGCGGTCGCTCGCCGTGCTTGGGGGCACCGCAATCGCGGCGCTCGCCCTCGCCGGTTGCTCCGCTGGCGGCGGCTCAAACACCACGGCGGCGACCACGGTCACCGTCGGAACTACCGACAAGGTCACGACCCTCGACCCCGCCGGCTCGTATGACAACGGTTCGTTCGCGCTGATGAACCAGGTTTATCCGTTCCTCATGAATTCGAAGCCGGGAACATCGGATGTCGAGCCGGACATCGCGGCGTCGGCCAAGTTCACGAGCCCCACCGAGTACACCGTCGTGCTCAAGAAGGGGCTCACGTTCGCGAACGGCGACAAGCTCACCGCGTCTGACGTCAAGTTCAGCTTCGACCGGCAGCTGAAGATCGCCGACCAGAACGGTCCGTCGACCCTGCTCTACAACCTCGACAGCACCGAGGCGAAGGACGACACCACTGTCGTCTTCAAGCTCAAGGCCGCGAACGACCAGGTCTGGCCCCAGATCCTGTCCAGCCCAGCGGCACCGATCGTCGACGAGCAGGTCTTCTCAGCCGACAAGGTGACGACCGACGACGAGATCGTCAAGGGCAAGGCATTCGCCGGGCAATACACGATTTCGAGCTACAAGTTCAACCAGCTGGTGCAGTTCAAGGCGAACCCCAAGTATCAGGGCGTGCTCGGCGCACCGAAGACCGCGACGATCAACCTCAAGTACTACACCGACCAGTCGAACCTCAAGCTCGACGTGCAGAAGGGCGACATCGACGTGGCGGCTCGCAGCCTGTCCGCGACCGACGTCGAAAGCCTGCAGAAAGACAGCAAGGTCAAGGTCACGACCGGCCCCGGTGGCGAGATCCGCTACATCGTCTTCAACTTCAACACGCAGCCGTACGGCGCGACGACGCCGGAGGCCAGTCCGGCCAAGGCCCTCGCCGTTCGCCAGGCCGTTGCCGACCTCGTCGACCGCGATGCGATCGCCAAGCAGGTCTACAAGGGCACCTACCTGCCGCTGTACTCCTACGTTCCGGCCGGGCTCACCGGCGCGAACACGGCGCTCAAGGGCATCTACGGCGACAAGAAGGGCGGACCGGATGCGGATGCAGCCAAGGCCGCGCTGACCGCCGCGGGTGTCACGACGCCGGTTTCGCTCAACCTGCAGTACAACCCGGACCACTACGGCGCGAGCTCGGGCGACGAGTATGCGCTCGTCAAGAGCCAGGTTGAGGCCGGCGGCCTCTTCAAGGTCAACCTGCAGTCGACCGAATGGGTGCAGTACTCGAAGGATCGCGTTGCCGACCTCTACCCCGCGTACCAGCTCGGCTGGTTCCCGGACTACTCGGATGCCGACAACTACCTGTCCCCGTTCTTCGCGGAGGGCAACTTCCTCGGAAACCACTACGCGGACCCCGAGGTCGACGCACTGATCAAGCAGCAGGCCGTTGAGACCGATGCGGCAAAGCGGGTCACCGAGATCCAGGACATCCAGGACAAGGTCGCGGCGCAACTGTCGACCATCCCGCTGCTCCAGGGCGCCCAGGTCGTCGTCGCAGGAAAGACCGTCAAGGGCGTCACGCTTGATGCGTCGTTCAAGTTCCGTTTCGGCACTCTCAGCAAGTAGCACGGAATCCAGCGGCTAAAATCGCTTTAGTCGTTGTTCGGGGGCGATCCGCGCAAGCGGGTCGCCCCCTCTTTCTGTACTGCTCTCGACGATGACACAGGCCTAGATTGGTGAACCATGACCACATCCGTGATCCCCGCCGAGGCGTCGACGACGACGTCCGGCAGCCAGAAACCCGGTGCTCGAAAGCCTGCCAAGAGTGCCGGTGCCGGAGGAAACCGGATCGGGCGCTACATTCTCGTGCGCCTGCTTCTGATCATCCCCACGGTCTTCATCCTCGTGACGATGGTATTCATCCTGATGCGCACGATCGGCGACCCGATCACGGCAGCCCTCGGCGGTCGGCTCAGCGCGGCCCAACTGCACGAGCGCATCCACGCCGCCGGCTACGACCGGCCGATCCTTGTGCAGTACATCGAATACCTGGGCCAGATCGCCACGGGTAACTTCGGCACGACCATCAGCGACAGGCGGCCGGTGTCGACCGTGCTGCTGACCTACGGGGGAGCCACCCTCGAGCTCGCGTTCTACGCGCTCATCGTCGCCTTCATCGTCGGGATTCCGCTCGGCATGATCGCTGCGTACTTCCGCGACAAATGGCCGGATGCGATACTGCGCGTGTTCGCGATCCTCTTTTATGCCACCCCGGTGTTCTTCGCCGGACTCCTGCTCAAGCTCGTCTTCGCGGTGTGGCTCGGCGTGCTGCCGGTCGCCGGCCGGGCGTCCACGAGCACGGAGCTCGACATCCAGTTTCTGCCACACCAGACCGGCATCTATCTCATCGACTCGATCCAGACCGGCAACTCGGCCGACGTCGCCGATGTGCTCGCCCACGCGATCCTTCCCGGCATCGCGCTCGGCCTGCTCACCGCCGGCATCTTCCTGCGGCTCGTGCGCACCAACGTCATCGGCACGCTCTCGGCGGACTACGTGGACGCGGCCCGCTCGCGCGGCGTGAGCGAGTTCCGCCTGGTGCGCAAGCACGCTTACAAGCCTGCCCTCATCCCGATCATCACGGTGATCGGCCTGCAGATCGCGCTGCTGCTCGGCGGGGCGGTGCTCACCGAGACGACCTTCGAGTGGAAGGGGCTCGGATTCATGCTCGCGCAGTATCTCGCGGCCCGGGACTTCGTGGCCGTGCAGGGCATCGTCGCCCTGCTTGCGGTGGTCGTCGCCGTCACGAACTTCATTGTCGACATCATTGCCGCGCTCATCGATCCGAGGGTGAGGTACTGAGATGTCCGCAACCACAATTGCCCCCAAGCGACCGCTCTGGACCAGAATTCCGGTCGTGCGCCAGTTGCGCCAGAGCGTCGGGCTGCAGCGCGGGATGCTCGTCGCCGGGCTCGTGATCGTGGCGATCTTCGTGCTCACCGCGATCTTCGCGCCGCTCCTCGCCCCGTTTGGTTTCTCCCAGCTCACGGGCAAGGGCGGCAACTTCGGCGCCCAACAGCCGCCGTCCGGTTCACACCTGCTCGGCACGACGGTCGGCGGTTACGACGTGCTGTCCCGCGTGATCTGGGGGTCTCAGACCGCGCTCTTCGTGATCGTCGTCGCGATCGTGCTCTCGATCTTCGCCGGCGTTCTGCTCGGCCTGGTCTCCGGATACCTCGGCGGCTGGCTGGACCGCATCCTCGTCGTCGTGTGCGACGCGATCTATGCATTCCCGACCCTGCTGCTCGCGATCGTCATGTCGATCGTGATCTCGGGCGGCCAGTCGAACCTGTTCGGCGGCATCCTGGCCGCGTCGATCTCGATCACGGTCGTCTTCATCCCGCAGTACTTCCGGGTGATCCGCGCCGAGACGGTGCGTATCAAGTCCGAAGCATTCGTGGAGTCGGCGAAGGTGCTCGGGTCGAGTTCGGCGCGCATCATGTTCCGTCACATCCTGCGCAACGCGACCCGCACGCTGCCGCTCATCTTCACGCTCAACGCGTCCGAGGCGATCCTCACCCTCGCCGGTCTCGGCTTCCTCGGCTTCGGTATCGAACCGACGTCGGCGGCCGAGTGGGGCTACGACCTCAACAAGTCGATTTCGGATGTCACGAGCGGCATCTGGTGGACCTCCGTCTTCCCCGGTCTCGCCATCGTGTTCGCGGTGCTCGGGATGACCCTCGTGGGCGAGAGCCTCAACGACCTTGCGGATCCGCGACTCAGGACTAGGCGCCGGGCCCTCGGGTCTGCACCACCTTCGGCGACGACGGACACCGCCTCCGGGGCGAGCACAGACGTTGTCGGAGATCTCGAGCTGGAGGCGCGCGGATGAGTTCCCTGACTCGAGGAGAACAGGCGGTCGGCATCACCGACCTCACCGTGACGTTCGCGACCGACGGTGGCGACGTGCGCGCCGTCGACGGCGTAACGCTCTCGGTCAACGCGGGGGAGGTGCTCGCGATCGTCGGCGAGAGCGGGAGCGGGAAGACCGTGACCGCCAAGACGATCCTGGGCCTGCTCCCGGAGACGGCCACGGCATCCGGTGTCGTGCTCCTCGGCCACGACAACGTGGTCACGATCAGCAAGTCGAGGCTGCGGGAAATCCGCGGCACGAGCGCCGCGATGGTGTTCCAGGAGCCGTCGACCGCGCTCAACCCCGTCTACACGGTCGGCTGGCAGATCGCCGAAGGGCTGCACGCCCACGGCAAGTACACGCGAGCCGAGGCGAAGGCCAAGGCGATTGACATCCTCGACAAGGTTGGCATCCCCGACGCGGCAAACCGGGTCAACTACTACCCGCACCAGTTCTCGGGCGGTCAGAAGCAGCGCGTGGTGATCGCCATGGCGCTAGTGCTCGATCCGGAGCTCATCGTGGCCGATGAACCGACGACAGCACTCGACGTGACGGTGCAGGCCGAGATTCTCGACCTGCTGCGCCGGTTGCGCGACGAATTCGACACCGCGATCCTGCTCATCACGCACAACATGGGCGTCGTCGCCGACCTCGCCGACCGTGTCGCCGTGATGTTCGAGGGCAAGGTCGTGGAGGAGGCGGATGCAACGAGCCTCTTCGGCAACCCGCAGCATCCGTACACCAAGAAATTGCTCGCGGCCGTGCCCTACCTCGGCTCAGGCACCGTGCGCACGCAGCAACGCGCGGCCGAGCGCGCGCTCACGGTTTCGCAGCCGCTCGTTGTCGCGAAAGACCTCGTGATCGAATACCCGGGCCGCCTCGGCCAGAAGGGCTTCCGCGCGGTCAACGGCGTGAGCTTCGAGATCGGCGCGCGGGAGGTGCTCGGGCTCGTCGGCGAGAGCGGGTCTGGCAAGACCACGATCGGTCGCGCGATCGGCGGCCTCACGCGCATCACGGGTGGGTCGCTCACGGTGCTCGGGGCGGAGATGCTCGGGGTGCGCGAACGGCAGTTCCGACCGCTGCGGCGGGACATCGGTTTCGTGTTCCAGGACCCGGCAACGAGCTTCAACCCGCTGCTCACCATTGCGGAGTGCGTAGCCGAGCCGCTCATCGTTCACGGCAAGGCCTCGGATGCCCGTGCGGCGCGGGGGCGCGTCAACGAGCTGCTCGAGGCCGTGCAGCTTCCCCGGGCGTTCGGCGACCGCTTCCCGCACGAACTGAGCGGCGGCCAACGCCAGCGGGCTTCCCTCGCGAGGGCCCTCGCCCTTCAGCCGAAGCTGCTGATCGCCGACGAGCCGACGAGCGCGCTGGACGTGTCGGTGCAGGCGAAGGTGCTCGAACTGTTCGCCGAGTTGCAGAAGGATTTCGGGTTCGCCGCGCTCTTCGTCAGCCACGACCTCGCGGTCGTCGATATCCTCGCCGACCGCATCGCCGTGCTCTACCAGGGCGAACTCGTCGAGGAGGGCACGGGGGCCCAGGTGCTCGGCGCCCCGCAGCATCCGTACACCAAGCGGCTGCTCGCATCGCTGCCCGTGCCGAACCCCGCGGAGCAGGCGCTGCGACGCGGAGAACTGCGGCGCCTTCGGGCGGAGGGATAACGTGGAGCCCGCCGCGGGAGGGCTCGTCGTTTCGGCACGCGACCTGTCGATTCGGTACCGGTCGAACAACACCCAGTCGCGCTACCTCGCGGTGCGCGGGGTGGACCTCGACATCGCGGCGGGCGAAATCGTCGGCCTGCTCGGCGAATCGGGTTCCGGCAAGTCGACCCTCGCCGCGGCGATCGCGGGGGACATGGGGCGCGTCGGGTTCGGGGAGGGCACCCCGGAGATCTCGGGCGGCTCCCTCGAGGTGTTCGGCCGAGAGTTGCGCGGGATCGGCAAACGGCATCGCGACCGTCTGACCCTCACGATCGGCTACCTGCGGCAGGACGAGGCCGAGCGGCTGAGCCCCCTGCTCACTGTCGCGGAGAACGTTGCCGAGCCGATCTTCGAGCGGGATCGCAAGTTCAGCACCCGCGAAGCGAATGCGGCGGTCGCGACCGCGATCGACGCGGTGCGTCTCCCGCTCGGCTACATGTCTCGCCTGCCATACGAGCTGAGCAGCGGGCAGCGACAGCGTGTCGCGCTCGCGCGGGCCCTCATTCTCGAACCGAGGCTGCTCGTGGCCGACGAACCGACTCGGGGCGTCGACGCGTTGGTGCGTGACAGCGTGCTCGACACGATCGCCGCTGTGCAGCGCGCGCGCCAATTTTCCGCCCTCATCGTGAGCAGCGAGCTGTCGGTCGTCTCCCGAATCGCCTCGAGGATCGTGGTGCTCCAGCACGGTATCGTGGTCGGGATGGGGCGAATTGACGACGTGCTCGCCGATCCGGAAGATGACTACCTCAAGGGACTCGCGAGGACTCGCAAGCTGGAGCGCGTGAAGAGGAGAACCCGTGTCGACTAGTAACCCAGCTCAGCATCGCGCGGTCGTGGCACGCGAGCTGGAGGCCGTACCTGCGGAACGCCGCCCGCACGCCGGGGCGATCGCGGTGCTGCCCGACGACGACCCGATGTTCCTCGACGCCGTGCGCGCGGCCGGCGGTGAAATCGCCGCGCTGTCTCCGGACACCAGGGGCCTTGTTTGGCTGTCCTCCGGCGACGCGGAGGATCTCGTGGCGGTTCTCGATGCGCACCCCGGCATCGAATGGGTGCAGCTTCCCTATGCGGGGGTCGACGCCTTCGCCGGCGTGCTTTCCGGGTTCGCCGACCGGCCGCTGCCGCTCTGGACGAGCGCCAAGGGCGCGTACTCCCAGCCGGTCGCCGAACACGCCCTCATGCTCACGCTGTCCCTCCTTCGCCTCATCCCGGAGCGGGTGCGCGCCACGAGTTGGCCGACCGGCGAGAAGTTCGGCACCTCGCTGTTCGGGCTCAGTGTGCTCATCGTGGGGGCCGGCGGCATCGTGGTCGAGCTCATCCGGCTGCTCGAACCGTTCGGTGTTCGCGTGACCGTCGTCCGCCGCAGCGA
>DMKW01000025.1:2656-9350 GCA_003454135.1 Microbacteriaceae bacterium | reverse complement strand
GTGATCGCCGCGGCGTTCACCGACGGCACGCGCAAGCTGATCGGTGCGGCCGAACTCGCCGCGATGAAGCCCTCCGCCATCCTCATCAACATCGCCAGGGGCGGTCTCGTCGATACCGACGCGCTCACTGCGGCCCTCGCGGCGGGAGAAATCGCCGGCGCCGGCGTGGACGTCACCGACCCGGAACCGCTCCCCGACGGGCATCCGCTCTGGAACGAGCCCCGGGTGATCATCACGCCGCACAGCGCGGACACCCCGGCCATGACCGCGCCGCTGCTCGCCGAGCGAATCCGCGAGAACGTGGAGGCGTTCCTCGGCGACGGCCGTTTCGTCGGGGTCGTGGATGTGAAGGCGGGCTATTGAGCGAGCCGACGTATTGGATCGGCTCCTACACGCCGTCGATGGACGGTTCGGCCCGGGGGATCGGTGCCGCGGCGACGCGCGACGACGGAACTCTCGAGTTTCTCGGGGTGGCCGTCGAGACCTCGTCGCCGTCCTTTCTCGCGAACGGGCTCGTCGAGGGGATCGTCTATTCGACGGATGAGGGATCCGGCCGGGTCGAGGCGTTCCGTCGCGCAGACGGGTTTCGACTGACCGCGCTCGGCGGCAGGAAGGTGAGTGGCAGCTTCCCGTGCCACCTGACCGTGACGGCTGATCGTCTCTACGTGTCGAACTACGGCGACGGCTCGGTCGACATCTTCGCCCTCCACGCGGATGGCCGCATCGGCGAGCGCGCGCAGACTCTCCACGGCGCGGGCAGCGGGCCGAGGGCCGACCAGGGCGGCCCGCACGCACACGCGACCCACGTGGGCGCGACAATCCTGAGCGCGGATCTCGGGGCCGACCGCGTGCACGTCCATCGCCTGCGCGACGGCGCGGTCGAGCGAACCGGGTCCGGCGCGTTCCCCGCCGGCACCGGTCCCCGGGACTTCGCCGAGAGCCACGGATCCGTCTACCTTCTCGGCGAGCTGGACGGCGGCATCTACCTCATCGACGAGGAAGCCTCGATCCGCTCGAGCGGGCGCGTCGTCGCTCACTGGGCGGAGGGGGATCACGCCGCCGCGCTCGCGATCGACGCCGCCGGAGGGTTCGCCTTTACGGGCTTGCGCGGCTCCGACCGGGTCGCGGCGCTGCGGCTGAGCGACCTCTCGCCTGTGGCGGACGTGCCGACGGGAGGGTCGTGGCCGCGGCACCTCGCACTCGAGGGCGACGTGCTGCACGTGGCCAACCAGCTTTCGAACACGGTCACGAGCTTCCGCATCGACGCGGGCTCCGGCATCCCGCGCCCGATTGGCCGCCTGGAGCACGTGCCGTCGCCGACATACCTGCTCCCGGTGCGCTGAGCGCGCCCGCACCCCTCCCGGTCGACCCTCGGCGCCCAATTGTTCCCCTTCGTAGCGTGTGTGCCGGCTCGAGGGGGCACAGTGGCGACAATTGGGCACAATCGCTGGCGTCATGCCTCGCGAAACGCCCACCGGTGCCCGTCGATTTGGTGGAGTGCCAACCTTTGGTAAAGTAGGCAAGCTGTTCACAGCAATCCTCGATAGCTCAATTGGCAGAGCAGCCGGCTGTTAACCGGCAGGTTCTTGGTTCGAGTCCAAGTCGGGGAGCTCGAAGGTCGCAAGGGGCTCCACCCCCTGCGATCTTTGTTCGTTAACCGGAGCTACTCCCCGCAGAGTACCGACTGGCCGCCGAACGGTGGATGGCGCGGGCCGCAGTCGCAACTACGATCGATCCATGCCCTACCGCGCTCGTTCAGCAGACGCGCACTGGCGCGAACGCTGGCACGAGCCGTGGGATGAGCGTGGGTTCGGGCACGGTCCGCCGCCCTGGCGAATGTCGCAACGCGCGAAGCTGTGGATCCCGGTGATCGTGTCGTTCATCGTGCAGGTGCCAGCGGAGTTCTTTCGCGGGCACTCGGGTGACGGCCCGCTGCGTGCCGCAGACTGGTCGGATCGCAACCAGATCCTTCTGGGTCTGGCGATCGCGATTGTCGGTCCGCTGGCGCTCATCGGGGCCCGCCGTTTTCCCGGCCCGGTCGTGGCGATCACCGCGGCAGCCGGATCCGCCGACCTCCTGCTCTTCAGCGATAGTTTTCACCCGCCGTACATCGCCCTCGCCTTCGCGATCGTGTCGGCGATCGTGCGCGGGGCGCGAATGTGGGCCTGGATTTCCGTCGCCGTGGCGTGGGTGGCCACGCTCGGCGTCGCGATTGCATCCGGGCTGAGCCTGTCCCCACCCCGCATCGCGGCGATCACGCTCGGCATCCTCATCGTGATGGGCATCGGCGAGGGTATTCGCACGCGACGCGAGCGGTTCAGGGAGCTCTCCCGCCGGGTCGCCGAGCGCAAGCAGTCCGAGGTGCAGGCGGAACGCGTGCGCATCGCCCGCGAACTGCACGACGTGCTCGCTCACTCGCTCAGCCAGATCAACGTGCAGGCCGGCGTTGGGCTTCACCTCATGGACCAGCAGCCGGAGAAGGCCAAAGAGGCCCTCGCGAGCATCAAGGAGACAAGCAAGACGGCGCTTGACGAGGTGCGCTCGGTGCTCGGCATCCTGCGTGCGGAAGGCGGTGCGGACCCGAGTGCTCCGCTCGTGCCCGAACCCGACCTGAGCCGCCTCCCGGGGCTCGTGTCGTCGGTGTCCGCGCAGGGGATCGAGGCCGAGTTGGTCAACCACCTCAGCACGGATCCGGCGGCGGCGACCCAGTTCGCGCTCTACCGCATCGCTCAGGAGTCGCTCACGAACGTGGTGCGCCACGCCAAGGCGACGAAGGCGACCGTGCACCTGCGGGAGGAGGCGCGCACCTACATCCTCTCCATCACCGACGACGGCGTTGGCGTCACGTCCACCAAGCACGACGCCGGCGGCCGCGGGCTTCTCGGCATGCACGAGCGGGCGGAGCTGCTCGGCGGCACTCTCGAGGCCGGGCCGCTTCCCTATCGCGGCTTTCGCGTGACCGCGCGCATCCCCACGCATCCGAAGGACGTTACGGAATGATCCGAGTCGCAATCGCGGACGACCAGCAGCTCATTCGTGCCGGATTCCGTTCGCTGCTCGAGGCCGAACCGGATCTCGAGGTCGTTGGCGAAGCCGGCACGGGCGCCGAGGCGGTCGCCCTCGTGACCCGGGAGAAGCCGGATGTCGTGCTCATGGACATCCGGATGCCGGACGGCGACGGCCTGTGGGCCACCGAACAGATCGTGGCGAACCCCGCGCTCGCGCGTACCCACATCGTGATCGTGACCACGTTCGAGCTCGACGAGTACGTGGCGCAGGCCATCAGGGCCGGCGCGAGCGGATTCCTCGTGAAGGACACCGAACCCGTCGAGCTTATTCGCGCGGTGCGCGTCGTCGCTGGAGGAGATGCCCTGCTCTCGCCGAGCGTCACGAAGCGCCTGCTGGAGCGCGTCGCCGACACTCTCAACGAGGCCCCGGACGCCTCGGCGCTCGCTGTGCTCACCGATCGTGAGCGCGAGGTGCTCTCGCTCGTAGGCCACGGGCTCACCAACGATGAGATCGGCAGGAAGCTCTTCCTGAGCCCCCTCACGGCCAAGACTCACGTGTCGAGGGTCATGTCCAAGCTCGCGGCTCGCGACCGGGTGCAACTCGTGGTCGTCGCCTATGAGACCGGCATCGTGCGCGCGGGCTACCTGGAGTAGCGAGCGTCGCAAACCTGCTCCCTGCGCAGTACGAGAGGGCATCCCGAAAGCAGATTCGGTGCGGCGGGGGAACGGCGATTCTGTAGGCATGAGGTTCCGCCGGAACCCCCAACTGAATGGAATCATCGTGCTTTCGACACTCGCATTTGCCGCTCCTGTCGCTCATTGGGTCGGACCAATGGGCGCTGGCTTCGGATTCCTCTTCCTCCTGATCCCGCTCTTCTGGATCGGCCTCTTCGTGCTCATCTTCAGCCTCGTCGGTCGGCGTTGGCGCCGTGCGGGCTGGGGCGGCCCCGGCCAGTTCGCAGGCGGCCACGGGCCGTGGGGTGGCGGCGCGGGTCGGTCCGCCGAGGCGACGCTCGCCGAGCGTTTCGCGCAAGGTGACATCGACGAGAAGGAGTACCGCGCGCGCCTCGAAGTGATTCGCGCGAACGCGTACCCGCAGCCGCCGGCCAAGTAGCGGCGGCTTGCTCGCGAACCGGTGGCCGAGCGGGGGCCACCGGTTCGCGATATTCTCGTGTCTGGCGCCGATCGGGGTGCCCGCCGAGAGGAGATGCGTGTGAACGCCTGGCTCGACCAGAACGCGCAAGCAGTGGCAATCGCCCTCTCGGGGGCTTCTGTGCTCTTCTTCGTGCTCACAATCCTCTTCCTGGCGCTGTGGCTTCGCGCCGCGAGTGGTCGCCGCCGCCAGTACTACGACCGGGTGGCCGCAGAGCGGGAGCGCCTCGAACTCGAAGTGTCGCTTCAGGAGCAGGAGGCGCGCCTGCGCATCGTGCGCGAACTGCACGAGGTGGCTGTGCACTCCGTGTCGGTCATCATCAGTCAGGCGGACGGCGCCCGCTATGCCGGCGCGACCGATCCAGGAGCCGCGGTCAGGTCGGCCGCGGCGATCGCCGACACGGCCCGCAGCACTCTCGCCGACCTCAGGCGGGTCATGACAATCGTGCGCGACGGCGAGGCGGCCGCCACGCCCCAGCCGAGGCTCAAGACCATCCGCGACCTCCTCGCCGTAATGGGCGAGGCGGGCCTGCAGATCACGTTCGTCGAGCACGGCGAGCGATTCGACCTCTCCCAGGGTGCGGAACTCGCAGTGTTCCGCATCGTGCAGGAGGCGCTATCCAACGCCCTCACCTACGGCGGCGAAGGCACGGATGTCAAGGTCGCCTTCACCTGGACGGCTGAGGGCCTCCAGGTGCTCGTCGATGACGACGGTGTGCGCTCCGCGGCCAGGCGTCAGGGCCTCGACCCGGACAAGCTCGCCCAAAGCCGCACGTACACGTTCCAAGACGACCTGAACTCCCTCACCGAGGTCGTGGTCGGCCCGGGCATCACCGAGATGCGGGAGCGCGCGGCGCTCTTCGGCGGCATCCTCAACGCGTACTCGGTGCCCGGGGTGGGATTCTCGGTCTCGGCGGTGTTCCCCGCATTGCGCTACGACAACGGTGTGCACGGCGTGAACCTGGACGCCTGACGGGTGGCGCGTTCCACGGCTGATTCCGCGGCCATTCGCAAGGCTCTCGCGGTGGGCCTCGCGTCGTCGGCATACGGGGTGTCGTACGGGGCGCTCGCGGTCGCGGCTGGCCTGGACATCTGGCAGACCTGTGTCATGAGCCTCCTCATGTTCACCGGCGGTTCGCAGTTCGCCGTCGTCGGTGTCATTGCGACGGGTGGTGTCGCTGCCGGGCCGGCGGCCATCGCGAGCGCCGCCATCCTGGGCATCCGCAACGGCATTTACGGCATCCGCATGGCGCCCATCGTGGGCCCCGGGCGGTGGCGCCGGCTTGCCGCCGCGTGGCTGACGATCGACGAGAGCACCGCCGTGGCGATCGGGCAGTCGACCCTTCGCACGCAGCTCATCGGCTTCTGGGTCACGGGCGCGGCCGTTTTCGTGGGCTGGAACGCCACGTCGCTCATCGGCGGGCTCATCGGCAACGCGCTCGGCGACGTGCGTGCCTACGGCCTCGATGCGGCGGCGGCCGCCGCGTTCCTCGGACTGCTCTGGCCGCGGCTCAAACAGCTGCAGACTGTCGCCGTGGCTGCTGCCGCCGCCGTCGTCGCGACCATGATGACCCCGGTGCTCATCCCCGGTCTTCCCGTGCTCGTCGCAGGGCTCGTGGCGGTCGTAGTGGGCACCGTCAATTGGTTCGGAGCGCCCGAGTTTCGCGGCCCCGAGCCGCAACCCGGCGACATCGACCGGCCAGGGGAGACTTCATGACCCTCTGGCTCATCGTGATCATCGCGTCGCTCGCGTGCCTCGCGCTCAAAATCGGCGGCTATCTTGTGCCGGCGTCGTTTCTCGACCGGCCGACGCCCGCGCGAGTCGCGAATCTGCTCACGGTGGCGCTGCTCGCGGCGCTCATCGCCGTTCAGACCTTCGGATCGGGCAACCACGTGGTGCTCGACGCCCGCCTGCCTGCCGTCATCGTGGCCACCGGGCTCTACGCCCTGAGGGTGCCGTTCATCGTCGTGGTGATCGCCGCCGCCGTGACGGCAGCCGCGATCCGGGCGTTCTTCTAGCCTTCGAGGTCGTCGACGCCCGGCGTCCAGGCGATGTCCAGTTCGCCCCAGCCGTTCTTGCGGATGGCCTTGGCCGCGGCCCTCGCGAGCTTGTGCTCGAGCCGGTCGGCGTACAGGATGCCGTCGAGGTGGTCGTATTCGTGCTGGAATATGCGGGCCAGCCAGCCTTCCGCCCTGATTTCGAACGGGGTCCCGTCGAGGTCCACCGCCGTCAGGATCGCGAGGTCGGCCCGGTGCAGCGGGAAGCGCTCGCCCGGGATGGAGAGGCATCCCTCCGACTCGGTGTCTTCGTCCGCGGGGCCGATGGCGGTCGGGCTGATCCACAGTTCTGGGTTGATCGCCACCCCGCGCCAGAGCACGTCGTCGTCGTCGACCCAGTTGTACACGAAGACTCGAAGAGCCACACCCACTTGGGGCGCGGCGAGCCCTACGCCCGGCGCAGCCTCCATGGTGTCGAACATGTTGGCAACGAGCGACCGCAGCCCGTCGTCGAATTCGGTCACTTCGGTAGCGCG
>DMKW01000025.1:2018-2445 GCA_003454135.1 Microbacteriaceae bacterium | reverse complement strand
GCAGGTAAAGTCGTGGCGTGCTGCCCGACGTGAGTGACCTTGTCAACACGATCACCCTCACGCCGTTTAAGGCAATCGGAATTCCCATCGCCCTCGTCGGAGCCGTTTTTCTCGCGATCGGTGCCCAGCTGCAGCATCAGGGCGTCGTCAAGGTCGAGACCTCGAGCCCCACCCGGTCATCCGGCGGCCTCCGGTTCGGGCAGCTGCTCGCCCTCCTGCTCCGGCCGTCGTGGGTGTCCGGAACGCTGCTCCTCGGCCTGGCGGTGGTCTTCCAGCTCACGAGCCTTTACTTCGCGCCGATCATCGTCGTACAGCCGCTCGGCGCGATCGCGCTCATCATCACCGCGGTCGTGAACGCACGGGTTTCCGGCGTGAAGCTCACCCGGCAGGCCATCCGATCCATCACCTTCTGCATCGTCGGCGTCGG
>DMKW01000025.1:489-1804 GCA_003454135.1 Microbacteriaceae bacterium | reverse complement strand
CTCGCCAAGGTGGTCATCGACCGCATCCACACCCTCTTCATCGGCGCGTCGGATACCCACGGGTTCGAGTGGCTCACGCTCCTCTGCGTGGTCGCGCTTCTCGCGGCGGCCGCGATGGGCGGCTACTTCGTGCAGACGGCATATTCGTCTGGGCCGCCCGATCTCGTGATCGCCGGGCTCACCGTGATCGACCCCCTCGTGGCGGTGTCGATCGGCATCGTCGTGCTGCAGGAGGCGGCCGGCGCCCCGTGGTATGCGATTGTGGCCTTCGTCGTCGCTGGTATCCTTGCCGTTTACGGCGTGTTCCAGCTCTCCAAACACCACCCGCAGAGCCAGCACTAAGCTGATGATGCCGGTCTCTAAAGCAAGGGATGCCCAAAGGTTTGTCCGATTCCCCGCGTGACACGTCGTCAACCGTGAAGGCTCCCCTTCGCGTACTGATCGGTGCAGACACCTTTCCGCCCAATGTCAACGGCGCAGCCAACTTCGCCTCGCGCCTCGCGGCGGGACTCGTCGACCGCGGGCATGACGTCTACGTCGAGGCTCCGGCGGCCAGCCGCAAGCACGGCACCTTCGTCGAAGAGCACGACGGGGCGCGGTTCACCGTCTTCCGCGTGTACTCGTGGCGCTGGTATCCGCACGATTGGCTTCGTTTCGTTCTGCCGTGGCGCAGCCAGGCGAACGCGGCGCGAATCCTCGACGAGGTGAAGCCGGATGTCGTGCACATCCAGTCCCACATCGTGGTCGGCCGCGGGCTCTCCCGCCAGGCAGTCAAGCGCGGCATCCGGGTGATCGGCACCAACCACTTCATGCCCGAGAACATGATCGACCACACCAAGCTTCCGCATTTCCTGCGCAAACGCGTCATCCGCGCCGCCTGGGCCGATGCGGCATCCACCTTCGGGCTGTGTGAGGCCGTGACGTCGCCGAGCCGCAAAGCGGCCGATTTTCTCGAGGCGGAGACCGATCTCACGGGCGTCCACGCGATTTCCTGCGGCATCGACGCCGCCCTGTACACTCCGAGCTTCGAGAAGCGCACCGGCAACACGATCGTGTTCGTCGGGCGCGTCTCGGGGGAGAAGCACATCGATGTACTGCTGCGCGCGGTCGCCGCGATGGACCCGTCCCTCGACGTGAAGCTCGAGATCGTGGGCGGCGGCGACCAGATGAGCCAGCTCAAGCAGATGTCGAGGGACCTCGGGATCTCGGATCGGGTGAACTTCGCCGGGTACGTCACGGATGACGAGCTTCGCGCGTCTCTCACCCGCGCCACGGTGTTCGCGATGCCGTCGATCGCGGAGCTGCAGAGCATCGC
>DMKW01000025.1:0-293 GCA_003454135.1 Microbacteriaceae bacterium | reverse complement strand
AACTCGGCCGACCTCGCGGCGAAGCTGACCCAGGTGCTATCCCTGCCGGACGACGAGCTCACGACGATGAAGAAAGCGAGCCTTCGCTATATTGCCGCGCACGACATCCAGCGCACCCTGAGCATCTTCGAGAGCCTGTATCGTGGTGAAACGGTGACCGATCCGGTCACCGATGCGTCGCTCGACGAGCAGGTTCCTTAAGCCCGCTTCGAGCTCGCGGGGCGGTAGCTCAGCTGGTTAGAGCAGCGGACTCATAATCCGTCGGTCACGGGTTCAAGTCCCGTCCGCCCCAC
>DMKW01000076.1:3440-4146 GCA_003454135.1 Microbacteriaceae bacterium | reverse complement strand
CCGAAATTGACGGTAGGAAGCGAGAACGCGGAGGTGGAGAGCAACGCGCCGCCGAGTCGCTGAACGGCGCGAAGAGTGATCAGCATTTCGGGCGACACGGAGAGTCTGACTGTGAGCGAGGTGGCGCCGAAGAGGATGAGCCCGACACCGAACACTCTCCGGCGGCCGAGTAGATCCGCCGCCCCCCCATTCTAGGAGAAGGAAACCGCCGAAGGTCTTTCAGCTCGAGAGCGATTTCGGCCTTCGAGCCGGAAGGCTTCGACCGCGACGACTATCGGTTTGTCCAGCTCCCGCAACCGTCGCGAAACTACGTAGTCGACAGCCGCGGTTGCGCGAGCGGAATTTATCCGCTACATTCATCGAATCGGTTCGACGGAGAGCAAGGACACATGGCCACCATTGGCGACGTAGCGCGTGAGGCGGGAGTTTCGCGCAGTACTGTGTCGTATGCCCTGTCCGGTAAGCGTCCCATCTCCAAAGAGACCCAGGACCGCATCGAGGCCGCCATCAAGCTCCTCGGCTTCACGGTCAACGCCGGCGCCAGGGCTCTTGCGACATCGCAAACCAAGGTCCTCGGGCTCCTGTTGCAGTTCCATGAAGACGAGTTCGCGCCCGCCATGCTGCAGTACGTGCTTCCGGTCTCGGACACGGCACGCGAACTCGGCTACGACATCCTCATGGTCACCGACGTCGACGGCCCCAATGC
>DMKW01000076.1:1206-3269 GCA_003454135.1 Microbacteriaceae bacterium | reverse complement strand
GCGACACCGAGGGCCTCGACGTGTTCGACCTCGACTTTGGCGAGGCGGCGCGGATGCTTGTCGACCACCTCTACGGCCTCGGCCACCGCGAGATCCTGCTGGTTTCCCCGCCAAAGCACGTGTTCGACCGCGGTGGCGCCTACGGCTGGCGATTCCGGGATGCCGCCCTTGAGCGCGCTGCCCGGTACGGAATACATGTCTTCCCTTACTATGGCGAATCCCAGCAGCCGGCGATAAACCGCAGCCTCAACACGATCCTCGACGCCAGGCCGACCGCGACCGCGATCATCGTTCATAACGATGCGACCATCGCCGCGCTGCCCGCAGTGCTTCACGAGCGCGGGGTTCGCGTCCCCGATGACCTCTCGGTCGTCAGCCTCTATTCACAAGACTTCGGGCGAACGTTCTCGCTGCCGTACACGGCAATCGAGACCTCCCCGGACAAGTTGGGCCGCAACGCGGTTCAGCAGCTGGTGCGACGAATCATTACCCCCGAGCAAGCTGGCCCGCCGGTTGTGCAGTTCGTCGCTCCGGAACTAACAGACCGGGGAAGCACGCGCTAGTCGCGGATTCTCCTGTCTGGAGAGTTCGTGACTGCGCATCGAACCGGTTCGACCCCAAAAAACACCACTATTACCACAATCACTGCACCATTCAGAGAGGAATAACCCGTGATTATGAACACCAAGACTGCCCGTCTCGTCGGCGCTGTCGTCCTCACAGCCGGCCTCGTCGGCTCCCTCGCGGCGTGCTCATCGAGCTCGTCGAGCAATCCAGCCAAGGGCACCTATACGTTCTGGGATCCCTACCCCCAGTTCGACCAGTCTGCGGCGTGGACCAAGCTCGTCGAGAAGTGCGGCACAGAGGCCGGCGTCACCGTCAAGCGCACCGGCTATGACACGACTGCCCTCGTCAACAAAGCCCTCCTCGCCGGGCAGCAGAACTCATCCCCGGACGTGCTGCTCGTTGACAACCCCGTCGTCTCGACGTTGGCTGCCGCTGGCATCCTGACCTCGACGTCGGATACCGGGCTCGGCACTGCGAGCATCGACAAGAACATCATTGCCGCCGGCCAGATCGACGGTAAGACGTATGGTGTTCCGATCGGCGCGAACACGCTGGCCCTTTACTACAACAAGGATGTGCTGAAGGCAGCCGGGGTTGATGTCGCCACCATCACGAACTGGGCGACGCTCACCGATGCGCTGGCGAAGGTCAAGGCCGCAGGCAAGAAGGGCATCACCTTCTCCGGCATCAACACGGAAGAGGGCAGCTTCCAGTTCCTTCCGTGGTTCTGGGGCTCCGGCGCCGACCTGACCAAGCTCGACTCCCCTCAGGCCGTCTCGGCACTGACGCTGTGGACCGACTGGCTGAAGAAGGGCTACGCGCCCAACTCGGTCATCCAGAACACGCAGACGACGAGTTGGCAGGAATTCCTCACGGGCGACTACGCGTTCAGCGAGAACGGCACCTGGCAGCTCACGGGAGTTAAGGCGTCAAAGATCAACTACGGCATCCTGAACATCCCGTCCGAGGCTGGCGGAGCCGCCCCCGTGCCGACCGGTGGCGAGTTCCTGACCCTCCCCGCGCAGAAGGACAAGGCCCGCTACAAGGTCAGCGCGAAGATCGTTTCGTGCCTCACCAACACCGCGAACTCGGTCTCGACTGACAACACGCTGTCGTACATCGCCCCGACCACTGCAGCTCAGACGCAGCAGACGGCCGACAACGCGAGCCTCATCCCGTGGGTGTCGGCAGTACACGCGGCCAAGGGGCGCACGAGCGACAACCTCGGAACGAAGTACCCGAAGATCTCGCAGCAGCTCTGGACAGCAATGAACAGTGCCCTCAGCGGATCCGCAACGCCCGCCGCGGCCCTGGCAACGGCACAGACCGCCGCAGCTGCCGCGATCAAGTAACACTCGCACCACCACCCAAGTAAGCAAGGAAGAAATTCACCATGACCACTACGGCTGCTAACGCGAAGCAGACTGTACGTGGCGAGAGTGGGGCGACGGAGTCATCCGTCGCCCCACCGGCTCGTCGCTCGCAGCTCCGAAAAC
>DMKW01000076.1:0-996 GCA_003454135.1 Microbacteriaceae bacterium | reverse complement strand
GTGATCGGGATGGCGCTGGCCGTCTTCTTCTTCCAGAACTTCCGGCTGTCATCAACGCTCCGTGCGCTCTTCCTCGTGCCGTGGCTGCTGCCCCTGATCGTGTCCGCGTCGACCTGGTCGTGGCTTCTCAACAGTGACTCCGGCCTCGTCAACTCCGTGCTCGAGGGCCTAGGTCTCGGCCAGGTCAACTGGCTGACGTCACCGCAGTGGTCGCTGGTGTCTGTCCTGATTGCGAATATCTGGATCGGCATCCCGTTCAACCTGGTCATTCTCTACAGCGGGCTGCAGGGCATCTCGCAGGATATCTACGAGGCCGCGTCGCTCGACGGCGCGAACGCGTGGCAGAAGTTCTGGCGTGTCACGTTCCCGCTGCTGCGCCCGGTCTCGGCCATCACGATCCTGCTCGGTCTGATCTACACGCTGAAGGTCTTCGACATCATCTGGATCATGACAAAGGGCGGCCCAGCCGACTCCTCGACGACTCTGTCGACCTGGTCGTATCGGCTCGGCTTCGGATCGGTGCTTCCGGACTTCAGCCCGGCGGCCACGGTCTCGGACCTGCTCATCATCCTCGCCCTGATCTTCGGGCTGATCTATCTCCGCACGCAGCGAAAGCAGACCGAATCATGAGAGCACGCCGTTCCTGGTGGAAGACGGTCCTCGGTATCGTCCTCACCGCCATCATGCTGTTCCCCGTCTACTGGATGATCAACGTCTCGCTCACCAAGACCTCGAACATGCGAAAATCGCCGCCGAACCTGATTCCCATCGACGGGACCATCAGCGGCTACGTCTCGGTCTTCCACAACGAGCTGCCGTATCTCGGCACGAGCCTGGTCGTCGGAATCGGCGTCGTCATCCTGACCGTTGCCCTGTCGGCGCCTGCCGCGTTCTCGCTCGCGAAGCTGAACCCGCGCGGTGGGCAGCCGATCACGTTCATCATGCTCATCGCCCAGATGATTCCCGGCATCGTGATGGCCATGGGCTTCTACGCCA
>DMKW01000286.1 GCA_003454135.1 Microbacteriaceae bacterium | reverse complement strand
AGCCGGCGCTTCGGGATCTCGACGCTGATGTCCTTGAGATTGTTGACGCGCGCCCCCTGCACGCGGATCAAATCGTGGCTGTCGGCGCTGTGCCTTTCAGAATCGTGCAGCGCAGGCGACTGCGTGTCCGTCTTCCTGGCCGTACTCATCGTGTCTCCATCCGTTAGGCGGGGCCGCTTTCGCGCTCTCCGTCGGCGTCGCCCGGCTCGATCTGACCAGCTTCGAGCATATGTGGAGCCTCCGGGCCCCGGCCACGCGGCGTGCCCGCCGAGGCGTCAAACCCCAGCGGCCGTCGCGCATCAGCTCGCGGCCGGGCAGCTCGTTCAGCCCGCGCCAAGCCCGGATGCAGCGCGGGAAGATATGGAACCAGCGGCAGCTCGAGGTCGGCCCGTCGCCCGGCTCAGGCCGATGCGGACTCCCAGGCGAACCCGTCCGGGTCGGTGAACGGCCCGGCGGCGCTGCCGATCGCGAGTCGGTGCGATCCGGTGCCGTCGGGGGAGACGCCGGCGTCCTTGGCGAGGGCGCGGCGCCCGTAGAGCCCCAGCTCGACGGGACTCGACGGCATGGCGAATTCGACGTACTTGCCGAAGCTCTTCCCTACGGCGAGGCCGTGGTCGACATAGAACCGCTTGCTCGCGGCGACGTCCGCGGCCGCCAGCAGGAGTACGATCCGGTCGATCTGCCGAGTAGCTGGACCGGTGTCCTTCTTCGCCGATGTCGCGACCTTCCAGATCGCGCCGTCTGGGGCCTGTACGACGCCGCCGTAGCCCCACATCGACTTCTCGACCGGCTTCAGCGTCGTGGCGCCGGCGTCCACAGCCGAGTCGATCAGGCTGCTGACGGTGGATGGCTGCGACACTATGAGCGACAGCGTGAACCCACGGAAGCCGGTCGTCGGGGTGTCCGAGGGCCGCACGCGCACCTGCGTGCCCAACCCGAACGCGGCGGTGTAGAAGGCATTGGCGACCGCGGGGTCAGGTACTTCGAGGGTGACGGATTCGATGGAAGTCATGGCAGGTCCTTTCAGCGCAGTGGGCGTGTCGTCTTGTTGGCCGCCAGCACGTCGGCTGGCGGCTGCGCGGTCAGGCCGCGGGCGCCTGCGCGATCCGGACGGTGTTACCCGACGGGTCGCGGAACGCGCAGTCGCGCGGGCCCCAGGGCTGGTCGATGGGCTCCTGGAGCACCTCGGCGCCGCCTGCGCGCACGGTCTCGAAGGTCGCGTCGACGTCGTCGGAGCGAAACACGAGCATCGGCAGGACGCCTTTGGTGAGGAGCTCCTGCAGCGCGTCACCGTCGGCCTGCGAGCGGCCGGCGTGAGGCACAGAGAGCACGATGTCGAGTCCGGGCTGCGCGTCGCTGCCGAGTGTGACCCAGCGGTATCCGCCCGAGGGCACGTCGTTGCGCACCTGGAGGCCGAGCGCGTCGCCGTAGAAGGCGATCGACTCGTCGACGTCGTTGACGGTGATGTTGCAATACTGGAGTGCGATTGTCATAACCGTGACTCTATGCCGCGGCCTCCCTGGTCGCTTCTCCGATCCTGCTCGATGCATTCCGGACCGGCCGCGTGTGCGTCTTTGCGACACAGGCGGGCATGGCCTTGACCGCGTCGTGCTCGTGGCTCCGGTAGACGCGCGGGGTCTCCCCGACGATCTCGGCGAACCGCGAGCTGAACGAGCCGAGAGAGGTGCAGCCGACCGCCATGCACGCATCCGTGACGCTAGCGCCCGCCCGCAGCAACGCCATCGCACGCTCGATTCTGCGGGTCATCAGGTAGCTGTACGGCGTCTCGCCGTATGCAGCGCGGAACCGGCGCGAGAAATGCGCGGGCGACATATACGCCCTGCGGGCCATCGTCGGGACGTCGAGCGGTTTCGCGTACTCGCGGTCGATCAGGTCCCGGGCACGTCGCAGGTGAGCGAGGCTCTCGAGCTCCTGCGGGGTCATGATTCCACGGTAGCATCCGGCGCGTCGGACGTCGGATGCCCTTGCGACTCCAGGTCAGCCGCGCGCCCAGCGACAGGGCCTTGTCGTGCGCGGCGGCAACCTCTGCCGACCCGTGCCCCGTCCCGCCCGCGCGATGACTGTGCCCCTTTGTCACGTGTGTGCCGGGGCGAGCGGGCACAATTCCGACAAGGGGGAACAATCGCGGAATCCCGTGGAACGAGCTCGTCCTCCCATTGCACCAGGAACTCGACTGGAACGTGCACCGCATCACGCTCTCGGCGACGGTGGAGTAGTCCACCAGCCCGAGTACCGCCGCGGTGATTCTCGCGTCTTCTGCGATGAACGGGATGCCCATCGCGCTTCCGAGTGAGGCGCCCCAGAAGCCGACTGGCCCATCCGCGTCGTCGTCGCCGAGTTCTTGCAGAGCACCGATCGTGGCGTTTACCTACACGGGCGACCTATTCGCCGAACCCCGGGCGATCGAGGGGACCGGCCAATTCGCACCTTTGGGCTCTCCACTTAGCCGGAGTAGATTGGCGGGATGAGTTCGCTGCGCGCTGGAGGGCAGTACCCGCGGTCGGTGGGCGAGTTCCAGTCCTGGTTCTCGACCGACGCGGACTGTCTGGACTACCTGGAGTGGTTGCGCTGGCCTGACGGGTTTATCTGCGAACGCTGCGGCCATGCCGGTGGGTGGCGGCTGGGTGATGGTCGAATCGAGTGCGCGGGATGCGGGGCGAGGACCTCGGTAACGGCTGGATCGATCTTCGACAAGACGCGGACTCCGCTGACGGTGTGGTTCACCGCGTGCTGGTTGTTCGCCACGGCGAAGGACGGCATCTCGGCGTTGAACCTGCAGCGCACGATGGAGATCGGGTCGTATCAGACGGCGTGGGCCATGCTGCACCGGCTGCGACAGGTGCTGGTGCGACCGGGCCGGGAACTTCTCGCCGGTGTCGTCGAGGTGGATGAGACCTTCATCGGCGGGCAAGAGCCCGGGCTTGCCGGTGGGCGTGCCAGAGGCAAGAAGGCGCTGGTCGGGGTGGCCGTGGAGGTGAAGTCCCCGAAAGGGTTCGGCCGATGCCGGATGGCGATCCTGCCCGATGCCTCCGCAGGCTCGTTGCACGCGTTCGTCTCTGACAACGTCGAGCCGGGCGCGAGAATCATCACCGACGCCTGGCAGGGCTACCGCGGCCTGGAACGACTCGGCTATCAGCACGAGAGGCGCAACCAGTCCGCGGCCGCAGCACGCGGCGAAGACCCGGGACGGCTTCTCCCCGGCGTGCACCGGATCGCATCGCTGGCCAAACGGTGGCTGTTAGGCACGCACCAAGGTGCGGTCGACCGCGAGCATCTTGCCGAATATCTGGACGAGTTTACGTTCCGATTCAACCGACGCACTTCGCATAGCCGAGGGCTGGTCTTCTACCGCGTCCTCCAACTCGCCGTCGGCCACGAGCCGGTGCGCTACCGAGACCTCGTGCAGCGTCCCCGCCCCGGCGAACCGTCACCGAAACCGTCCGGATCAACCGGGCACCCGCACACCCTCGAGCGTGCTCCAGCGCACCACCCTTGGCGAACTACCAACCACTCCGGCTAAGTGGAGAGCCCAAAGCCGCGTTTTCAGTTTTCACACTATTCGTTGCTCGAAGGCGTGAATTGTCGTG
>DMKW01000018.1:12759-13004 GCA_003454135.1 Microbacteriaceae bacterium | reverse complement strand
GCCTCGTCCGGTTCCTCCGACAGGGAGGTCAGACCGGCCAGCAGGATCAGCACGATCATTGGAGTCCACTGCCAGACGTCGACGAACATGAGCGTGGGCAGCGCTGTCGCCTGACCAGACAGCCAGGGCTGCGGCGGGATGCCGAACCAGTGCAGGAGCTGGTTGGCGAACCCGATGTTGGGGTCGAAGATGAGCCGCCACATCATGCCCACCGCGACCGGCGTCGCCACGAGCGGCAGGAGGAT
>DMKW01000018.1:0-12516 GCA_003454135.1 Microbacteriaceae bacterium | reverse complement strand
ACGCTCAGGTAGGCCGTCCAGGCCAACGGGACGGCGATGAGCAGTCCGACGAAGATCATCGCGGGGGCGGCGAAGAGCCACTTGCGGTGACGATTTGCCCAGGCGGAATAGGTCTTCCACGCGGTGGGCTTGATGGCGACAGTGGCGGTCATCGTTTACCTCGCACTCGGTGATGGGGAAATGGAACCGGTTCGCGCGGAGGGTGCCGGCCCAGCGAGGCCGGGCCGGCACCCTCGACGCCGTTGGCTATTTTTCGGCGTCCAGGAGTTTCTGGAACGCCTCGCTCGCCTGATCGGCAGCCGCGTTCGAGTCTCCGCCGGTGATGGCGGCCACCAGGGGGTCGCCGACAATGTCACGCGCCTCGGGCACCTTGATCACGAGGGGCCGGTCGTGGCCGACTCCGTTCTTGGTGCTGATGGCGATCGCCGCGGCGAGGTCGGCCGGGTAGGTGGCGACCCCGGCCTTGTTGGCCCAGACGGACATGCGCGCGCTGGGAACGCCGGCCTGCTGGATTGCCAGGGTCAACTTCTTGCTGGTGGCCCATTTGATGAACTTCCACGCGTTGGCCTGGTTGTTCGATGATGCGTTGACGCCAAGCGCCCAGGACGGCACGTTGTACGCCTTCGAGCCGCCAGGCCCCGCTGGCATCGGCGCGAAGCCGACCGTGTCGGCGACCTTCGATTTGACGGGGTCCGTCGCATTCTTGTAAAGGCTGTCGGCCTCGGTGTAGAGGCCGGCGTTGCCCTGGGTGAAAATGGCCATTGCCTCCGGCCAGCTCATGTCGGTGCTGACGTTCGCCGGACCATAGTTGCGGATGAGCCCGCCGTAGAACGCGTACGCCTTTTTGGCGGCGTCGCTCGCGATCGCGGACTTGCCGTTCTTGCCGATGAAGTCACCGCCGAAGCTGTAGAGGAAGCTGGAGTACTGGGTCACCGCGGCGTTTTTCGCGGTGCGGGCGACAAAGCCCGCGACTCCAGGGTTCTCTGCCTTGATCGCCTTTGCCGCAGCCTCGAGCTGGGCCATGGTCTTCGGCACCTCGAGTCCGGCCTTCGCGAGCAGGTCCTTGCGGTAGTACAGCACTTCCTGTTCGGTGATGATCGGTACCCCGACCACCTTGCCTTTGTAGGTCGTGGATCCGACCGGGCCCGGCTGGAAATCGGTCCAGCCCCAGGCGGGGTCTGATTTCACGTCGGTGCCGAGATCGGCGAGGTAGCCGTCCTTCGCGAAGAGCTTCCCCTCCTGGAGAGGGCGGTACATCATGACGTCTATCTCGTTCGTCCCGGCGTTCAACTTGACGTTGTACTGCGCGGAGAGCTGGTCCTCGCCGTACTGGCTCAGCTCGACTTTGAGGCCCGTTTCCTTCTCGAACTCGGGCAGCTTGGTCTTGATGGCATCAGTCCACACGTGGTTCGCGAGAGTGACCCGAATCGTTTTCGAACCGGTGCTCGCCGCGCTGCTCCCGCCGGTTGGGGCTCCTGCACTGCAGGAGGTAAGGGCCCCCGCGGCCAGGATCGCCGCGGTCGCTACGACCGCAAGTCGAACTGAATGACGCTTCACTGTGTCTCCAATCTGGGTGGGTCTGCCGGTGTGACGGGCAGGCTCCAACGGATGCATCTTTACATCTGCCTCGTTGAGAGACGATACCCAATAAAGCATACTTATTCCAGTTTAAGGACGTAACGATATGATTCTGGGATGACAGAAAGTACGAAGGCGTACAGGCAGGCGTCCGACGTGGCTTCCCACGCGATTCTCGACGGCGGCCCCTCGTGGGGAGGCCTGCACGCCCGCGTTCTCGAGGAACTCGGCCTGGCCATTTGCGCCGGGGATCCTCGCAGCGGCTTCGTTCTCCGGATCGAAGAGCTGGAGGAGCGGTACGGAGTATCACGCTCGGTCGTTCGTGAAGCGATCCGAGTGCTGGCCTCCATGGGCATGGTTGCCTCGAGACGTCGGGTCGGCGTGCAAATCCTGCCGGCGACGGAATGGAACCTCTACGACCCGCAGATCATCCGCTGGCGTCTCGCGTCACCCGGCCGGATCGCGCAGTTGCGCTCTCTGACCGAACTCCGCACCGCCATCGAGCCAGAGGCGGCGCGACTGGCCGCAGTTCGAGCACCGTTGGCCAGCGCCAGCGAATTGATGGGACTCGCCGGCAAGCTGTGGGCAGCCGGACAGTCGGACGACGATGCGGCGTTCCTCACCCTGGACATCGAATTCCATCGTCTCGTGCTTGCGAGCTCGGGAAACGAGATGTTCGCGAAGCTCAACGCCCTCGTGGCCGAGGTGCTCACCGGGCGCACACGGTACGGGCTCATGCCCAGCCATCCCCACAACGAAGCGCTCCAACTTCACGTGAATGTCGCAAGCGCCATCCAACGAGGTAACCCCACGGAGGCCCACGAGGCGATGCTGCGGATCATGGAACGCGCCTCCAACGAAATGAGCTCCCTCTGGGAAGGCCACCAGACGGAGCTGCCGACCCGCTCTGCGTCGCCTCACGCGTGACGGTTTTGCGTTGCGCGGCTACCGCCGTTAACTCACGAGGTCGGCGTGCTCCTTGGGGTGTGGTGCGTTCGGTGAGAGAGTCGATTTGGCCCGCGATCGCGCGCGCGATCGCGGCATCGTCGGCGAGATCCGGCGCGAGGAAGCGGATGATGCGATCGGCCCGGTCGCGCGCGTCGAGCCCGCCCAGTTCGGCGGCGAGTGCCTCGGCGCTCGGATCGGCGACGTGAGCGCCGATCAGGTGCATCGCCCACGCGGCGAGCACTCCCGCCTGCGCCTCGCCCACCTCGAATCCCGCCTCGCGCCGTCGGCGCATCGGCTCGACGATGCGAGGCACGAGCTTGTGCGAGCCGTCTGTGGCGATCTGCGCGAGCCGGTGCTCGATGCGCGCGTTGCCGAACCGCGATCGCAGGGCCGCGAGGCTCGACTCGATCTCCGCGGTGTCGAACGGCAGAACCTCGGCCGCCTCGCTCCACAGTCGCTCGACCGCGTCGCCGCAGTCCTCGTCGCGCATTGCCTCGGCGATCGTCTCGTGCCCGGCGGCGAGCCCGCGGTACGCGAGCAGCGAGTGGGCACCGTTGAGCAGCCACAGCTTGCGGCGCTCGAACGGGACGATGTCCTGGACGATGCGCGCCCCCACGGTCTCCCACGCCGGACGGCCGGAGGGGAAGTCGCCGCTCAACACCCATTCGCTGAACGGCTCGGTCACCACGGGGGTCGCGTCCGGAAGGCCGGTCGCCTCGAGCGCGATCGCGCGGTCGGCGTCCGTCGCGGCCGGGGTGATGCGGTCGACCATCGTCGACACGAACGACACGTTGCGGTCGATCCAACCGGCGAGGTCGGCGTCGACCGCCGCGGCCAGGGCGAGCACGGCGTCGCGCGTGAGGCGACCGTTGTGAGACAGGTTGTCGCAACTCACGACGGCGACGGCCGGCCCACCGCCGAGCATGCGCGCGCGGAGCCCGTCGACGAGTCGGCCGGGTGCCGTGACGGCCGCGGCAGCGCCGCCGGCCCGCAGCAGTTCGAGGTCGGCGAGAACATCCGCATCCCGCCAGTCGAGGGTTCCGTCGGTTGACAGGCGGTAGCCGCGTTCGGTGACCGTGATGGTGACGATCGCGACCGCCGGGTCGGCGACCGCGGCGCGCCAGCTCACGGCATCCGCACCGTCCGAGGCCGCGCTGATGCTCTCGATGATCGATGCGGTGTCGACCTCGCCGCGCTCGATGAGCACGTAGAGGTCGTCCTGGGCGGTCAACACTTCCGCGGCGACGGCGCTCCTGCCGGTGAAGGCGTGGATGCCCCAGCCGTCTGCGATGGGGGCGGCGGCGTTGGCGCGCTGGGTGTACCAGGCCTGGTGCGCCCGATGGAACGCGCCGAGCCCGAGGTGCACGATGCGAACCGGGTGCCGGGCGGTGCGACGAGCGGCGAACTCAGCCGTCATGGCGGGACGTCACCGAATCGTTGATGCCGCGCAGGTAGGCCAGGTTGTCTCTCGTCCTCTCCTCGAGCGGAAGCTCGGTGGAGAAGTCCTCGACCGTGACCCAACCGTCGTAGCCGTGCTCGTGCAGGGCCGCGAAGTAGGCCTCGACGTCGGCCTGGCCCGAGCGGAGCGGAGCCCACTCGTTTCGCCAGATCGCGGATCCGTCGAATCCGACCTCGTCGGTCTTGCGCCACAGGGCGTTCTTAACGTGCACATGGGCGAGGTACGGCCCGAGCATCTGGAACGCGGAGAGGAAGTCCTCGTGGCCCTCGATGATGAGATTGCCGAGATCGTGGATGACGCCGACGCGCTCGGGGTCGAGGCCGTCGACGAGGCGGATCGCCGCCGACGCTGACGAGGTGATCGTGCCGTGGTGCAGTTCGACGAGCGCGCGCACGCCGTGCTCAGCGGCACGTCCCTCGATCCACTCGAGATCGGATCGGGTGATCGCGAACGTCTCGCGGTAGTCGCCGGCCCGCACGCCCGGCATCGTCACGCGCACCTGACGCGCGCCGAGCCTGCCGGTCGCGGCGAGCATCCGCTCCACGTTGTCGTGGTCGCGGCAGTTGGCGTAGCCGCCGATCCCGGAGAACTCGAGCCCGGCGTCGCTCGTGACTCGTGCGATCTCGTCGAGACGATCCTCGAGGCCCGTGAGCGGCCAGGTCGACCGGTTGCCGGCCCAGAACCCGGGCGGCTCGGCTTCGGCCTGGTCGACGATTCGCCACTCGATGCCGTCCCAACCCTGGCCGGCGAGGATGCGCGCCGCTTCGGCGGGCTCCCAGTCGGGGGTCGATGCGGTGAACACGGAGAACTTCACTGGGCGCCCCCCGCGAGAACGTCGGCGAACTCGCCGGCGGTCACATCGACGTCGTCGAACTCCCCGGCGAGCACCGCCTCAAACGAGATTGGGGTGCCGAGGGTCGCCGAGAGGTAGACGGCGCGCACGACCGCGAGCGAGACGAGGGCGTCTTCGACTCGCACCCCCGGCTGCCGTCCTGTGCGGATGGCGTCGACGATGTCTTCGTACTGGCGCAAGTGGCCGACGATGAAACCGTCCGGCCCCTTGTCCGCGCCGCGGAGGTCGGACGCGCCCACCTGTTCGGTGGCCTGGTTGCCCGGCTCGCCCTCCGCCCCCGGCGTCGCCGCGTGGAAGTACTCGAGCTGGTCGTCGTCGATGATGGCCGACCCGGCCGAGCCGTGCACCTGCAGTCGCACCGAGAGTCCGGGGTAGGCCGCGGTCGTGGCGTGCAGCACCGCGAGCGCGCCCGATTCGAATCGCACGGTCGCCACGGCGACATCCTCCACCTCCACGCGTTCGTGGGCGAGGAGGGCGGTGTGCGCGAAGATCTCGACCGGCCGGCCGAGAAACCACACGAGCAGGTCGACGGTGTGCACGCCCTGATTCATCAGGGCTCCGCCGCCGTCCAGCTCCCACGTGCCCCGCCAGTCACCAGAGTCGTAGTAGCTCTGTCCGCGCCACCAGTCGATCGACGCGACTCCGGAGGTGAGCCGTCCCAGCTCGCCGGCCCGGATTGCCGCGACGGAGAACTCGGTCGCGGCATCGAAACGGTGCTGCGAGATCACCGTGACGAGAGTGCCGGCGCGGCGCTGCGCCTCGACTGTCTCTTATACACANNCACGATCGTGAGTTCCGGATGCCGCACGATCACGCGCGCGTGGTTGACGCCGATGATGCCGCAGCCGACGAGGGCGACGGTGAGCGGACGAGTGCCGCCTTGTTCTGTTGACACGGTGGAGCTCATTTGGTGCTGATTCCCAACTGGTTGGTGAGGGCGGCGAAGGCGCGGGCGGCGCGGCCGAAGGCCGAAGGCCCGGAGAAGCCGCCCATGGCCGTGACGTCGGCGAGGTGCGGCTCGAGGGAGGCGAAACCGCTGTAGCCGTCGTCGCGGAGCGCCGTGAGGGTCTCGAGCAACTGGCCGTCGCCCTCCCCCGCCGGCACTACCGCGCTCGTCGCGGCCACGGCATCCTTCACCTGCAGGTATTCGAAGTGCGGGCGGAGCATCGCGTAGGCGTCGGTGAAGGGCGTCACGCCGACCTGCACGAAGTTGGCGTTGTCCCACGCCACCCTGAGGTTCGCCGAGCCGACGGACTCGATGACGTCGAGCACTCGCTCGGGGGTGTCGCCGTAGATGTCCTTCTCGTTTTCGTGCAGGAGGATGACCCCCTCGCGCTCGGCGAGGTCGGCGAGGGCACGCATGCGGGTGAGCACTCCGTCGCGAATGCTCGCGGCATCCGTGCCCTCGGCCCGATAGAAGGAGAACAGCCGGATGTAGCGGCTGTCGAGGCGGTGAGCCGCGGCGATCGCGGCGCCGAGGCGCGTGACCTCGTGCTCGACCGAGAGGCCCACGTCGACCTTGCCGATCGGCGAGGCGATGGCGGAGACGCCCATTCCGCGCTCGGCGAACACCGCGGCGAGCGCGTCGAGCTGTTCGGCGGAGAGCTCGACGATGTTCGTGCCCCAGGCGCTGCGCACCTCGATGTGGCTGGCACCGAGCGCCTGCAGTACCGCGACCTGCACGACGGGGTCTTTGTCGATCTCATCGCCGAAACCGGTGAGGGTCCAGGTCGTGGAACCTTCGGTGAATGGGGTGCTCATTTGACTCCTCCTGCTGTCAGGCCACCGACGAGGTAGCGCTGGAAAACGAGATACAGAACGACGACCGGCACGGCGCAGATGAGCGAGGCCGCCATCATCTGTCCGTACAGGGGAATCGCCCCGCCCTCCTGGGTGGCTCCGAACACCTGCAGGGCCACCGCGGCGGTGCGCGTGCTCCGGTCGGTCATGACCGAGGCGAACAGCACGTCGTTCCAGCCCAGCAGGAACGCGAAGATCGCCGAGACGACTATTCCCGGCCAGCTCAACGGCACGATGATCCTCGTGAGGATGCGCCACGACGACGCACCGTCGATGCGGGCCGCCTCCTCGAGCTCGCGCGGCAGGCCGCGCAGGTAGGTGACCATGACCCAGGTCGAGAACGGGAGCGCGAAGGTGATGTAGGTGATGAAGAGCGCCCAGCGTGTGCCGATGATCTGGATGCCGAGCGCGCTCGCGAAGCTCGCGAACAGCACGAAGACGGGCAGAAGCATGAGCGTGCCGGGGATCGACTGCAGCCCGACGAGCGTGCGCAGCACCGTGAGCCTTCCCCTGAAGGCGAATCGCACGAGCACGTAGGCCGACGAGACGGCGAGCGCCGCGCAGATGATGGCGACCGAACCGCTCACGATGACGCTGTTGATGAGGCCGTTGCGCAGGTCGACCGTCGTCCACACCCTGAGGTAGTTCTCCAGGTGAAGCTCGGTGGGGAAGAAGGCGCCGCTCGCCACCGACACGTCGGAGTTGACCGACGCGAGAACTATGTAGAGCACCGGCAAGAGCACCACGAGAAGCAGGATCGTGACCACGATCACGAGCAGCGGCTTCGGCAGCAGCCGCGTGACATCGGCGTTGAGCCGACCCGTGGTCGTGCGGCCGGCGAGGGTCGGCGGTCGTACGAGAATCTCGGTCATGGGCGCTTGCCCTCCTCGCCGGTGTCGAGGCGCACGGCCTTCAGGTAGATGAACAACGGAATGGCGATCAGCACGAGCGAGGCGACGGCCATCGCGGCGCTCAACCCGAACCGGAAGCTTTGGAAGCTCGTGATGTAGGTGAGCACGGGCAGCACGTCGACATCCTCCGGGGCCGGGACCCCGAAGAGCACGAACGGGAGGGTGAAGCCGTTGATGTTGTGCAGGAACGAGATGATGAGCGCGAGCGACACCGGTCCCTTGAGGTAGGGGAAGATCACGTAGCGCAGCTTGGTCCACCAGCCGGCGCCGTCGATCGCGGCCGCCTCGTGCACCTCCTGGTCGACCGATTGAAGTCCGGCGAGCACGAGCAGGTAGAAGAACGGCCACGAACTCCAGATCTGCACCATGATGAGGGCCCAATAGCTCTGCGGGCCGTTGAGCCACAGCCCCGCGTGGATGCCGACGCTCGAGAGGGTGGTGTCGACGACGCCTCCCGGCTGGAGCATCGTGCGCCAGACCGTGCCGACGACGAAGGCGGGGAGCACGTACGGGATGAGGAAGATGGAACGCACGAGTCCGCGGCCGCGGAAGACGTTCTGGGTGGCGAGGGCCGCGGCGACCCCGATCGGGAGGGTCACGGCCGAGGCGATCGCGGCGTAGGAGACGCTGATCCAGATCGACCGGAGCAGGCTCGACTTGGTCACGGCCTCCACGTAGTTCTGCAGGCCGATGAACGGGGCCTGCAGCCAGCTGCGCAGGGTGTACTGGTCGAGATCGAGCATCGAGATGAGGAAGGCGATCGCGAGCGGCACGAGGATGATGAGCACCATGAGGATGCCGCCAGGGGCGAGCATCCAGAATGGCCGGTTGCGCTCGCTCGGTGAGCGGCCTGGCCGCCGGGCCGGGCGGCCGCCAGCAGGAGTGGATCCTGCTGGCGAACCGCTCGCCGGGGTCACGGCGCCGGGCGCCTTGGCCGGAGCTGAAGTGGTCATGTCGATCGCGCTTACTTGGCCTTGTCGAGCGCGGCCTGCACGGTGGACTGGGCGGACGCGAGCTTCGCTTTCAGGTCGGAAACGTTGACCGAGCCATTCGAGAGCGATGGGATCGACTGCACGACGACGTTGACGAGCGCGAGCTGGGTGTCGCCCCACGCCCCACTGAACGGCGTGCCGACCGACTTGGACGCCGAGTCGATCACGGGAGCGAGGGCGTCGTTGCCGTCCTCGAGCTTCTTCGCCGCTTCCGCGTTGGTCGGGAGGTCACCGAAGATCTTCTGGTAGCTTGTCTGGCTCGAGGCGCTCGTGAGCATGCTGACCAGCGCGAATGCGAGATCCTGGTTCTTCGAGTACTTGGCGACGACCACGTTGTCTCCCGAGATGATGCTCGTGGCCGGCTTGCCACCCTTGGGATTGGTCTTGGCGCCCGGCGGCACGGTGGGCATGAGCGCGTAGGCGTACTTGCCGGCCACGGCCGACTTGTCGAGCGTGACCATCGAGGTCGAGGTGGTCATGGGAAGGAATGCGGCCTTGCCGGAGGCGAAGGCGGCGACCGCCTGAGCGTTCTTCCAGCCGATGGCGCTCGGGTCGACGATCTTGTCGCTCGTGAGCCAGGAGAAGTAGGTCTCATAGGCCTTGAGGGTGGTCGGGTCGTCGAATCGGGCCTTCTTACCGTCGAGGATCGGGTTTCCGGCCTGCACCGACATCGCCCAGACGAACTTCCACGGGTCGTAGGAGTCCGCGTAGGCGAGGGCCATTCCGTAGGTGTCGCCCGTCGTGAGCTTCTTGGCCTGCGCGGCGAGGCCGTCCCACGTCGTGGCCGGCTTGTCGATGCCCGCAGCGGCGAGCAGGTCCTTGTTGTAGGCCATCACGAACGGTCGGCTCGCGAAGGGGATGCCGACCTCGTGCGTCGAATCCGGCCCGGAGATGCCGAGGGTTCCGGGGATGAACTTGTCTCGGCCGCCGACCTTCTTCCAGTCGGCGTTGGTGAGCTGCACGAAGGCCCCGGTGGAATACGCGGTCGGCGTGAAGGTGGAGCCGAGGTTGTAGAGGTCCGGGCCCTGCCCGGAGAGCACCGAGGTCTGGATCTTGGTGAGCTCGTCGTTAGCGGAGGCGAAGGTCTCGAAGTTGACCTTGGCACCGGTCAACTTCTCGAACCGGTCGGAGACATCCTGGAACCACTGCTTCTGTTCGGCCGGGTAGAGGGCGTTGGCGCCGATCATGACGTCGAGCGTCTTGCCCGCTCCATCGACTTTCGCGGATGACGAGGCTGGGGCTGGCGCGGTGGTCGACGCCGCGCATCCCTGGAGGGCCAAGCCGAGGATGGCTATCCCGGCGAGCGCGCCGAGCGCGTGTCTAGCTTTCATGTGGACTCTCCCTTGAGTTCGTGCGGTCGTTCGCCGTGGTGCGATCTCACAGCGATTGGTTGGAACTGTACGCAGACCGGCAAGGTTGCTGCAACCGTTTGCCAAAAATTGCCAATCTGTGGTTTGCTGTGCGCATGGAACCTCTCGTCACCGGGCAATTGGTTGTTGGGAAGCCGGATCGACCGGCGACCCTCGCCGATGTCGCCACCGCCAGCGGAGTCGCGACCTCGACCGCGTCTCGAGCGCTCTCGAATCCCACTCGGGTGAACGTCGCGACCCGCGAAAGAATCGAACGCGCGGCCCGCGAGCTCAACTACCAGCCGAACTCCCACGCGAGAGCGCTCACCTCCGGCAAGACGCGCACGATCGCGGTTCTCGTCTCCGACGTGACGAACCCCTTCTACTTCGACATCATCCGCGGCACCCAGCAGCAGCTCAAGGCCGCCGGCTACACCCAACTGCTCGTCGATACCGAGGAATCGGACGAGCTCGAGGACGGGATGCTGCACAAGCTCCGCGGGTCGTTCGACGGGGCGATCCTCGCCGCGTCGCGGCTCACCGACCGGCGCCTCTCGACCCTCGCCGCCGAGATGCCGCTCGTCGCGATCAACCGCCAGACCAAGGGCGTGGCGAGCGTCTTCATCGACACCCCGGGCGGCATCGAACAGGCGCTCGGGCACCTCGTCTCCCTCGGCCATCGGGACATCGCCTACGTGTCCGGACCCGAGACCTCCTGGCCGAACGAGGGCCGCTGGCGAGCCCTCGTGCGGGCTGGCGAACACTACGGTGTGGCCGTCCGCCGAGTCGGCCCATTCTCTCCGAAGAAGAATGCCGGCGCCGCCGCCGCCGACGTCGTACTCAACAGCGGCGTCACGGCGTGCATCGCCTTCAACGACCTGCTCGCCATCGGCATGCTCATGCGGTTGCGCGAACGAGGCGTGAGCGTGCCGGACGACCTCAGCATCGTCGGCTGCGACGACATCTTCGGGGCCGACTTCTGCAACCCGCCGCTCACGACCCTCACCGCGCCGATCGAACAGGCCGGCCGGGTGGCCGTCTCCATGCTCCTCGCTCGCCTCGACTCGCAGACGGCGTCAGCGGCACGTCAAACGGCGACGCTGCCGACCCACCTCACCATCCGGTCGTCAACCGGGCCAGCCCCCGCAGAGAGACCGCAATGACTCGACTCACGCCGCATCCCGATCGACTTTTCTCCGCCAACCCGGTCGAACGCGACATCGCGAGGCGGCTCTACTCCGAGGTCGCGTCTGCCCCGATCTATTCGCCGCACGGGCACGTCGACGCCTCAATGCTCGTCGCCAACGAGGCGTTCGCCGATCCCGCGTCGCTGCTCATCACGCCCGATCACTACGTGACTCGGCTGCTGCACTCGATCGGGGTGAGCCTCGACGAGCTTGGCCTGCGGCGCAACGGCGGCGAGCCAACCGCATCCGGTCGATCGATCTGGCGGCAGCTCTCTACGCACTGGGACCTCTTCCTCGGCACGCCGGTGCGGTATTGGTTCGAGTCCGAGCTGAGCGAGGTCTTCGGCCTCACCGAACACCCGTCGACGGCGAACGCCGACGAGCTCTACGACGAACTCGTCGAGAAGCTCGCGAGCGATGCCTTCCGCCCCCGGGCGCTCTTCGACCGTTTTCGGATCGCCGTACTCGCGACCACCGATGACCCGGCGGACGACCTCGCCGCCCACCGCACTCTCGCCGACGACCCCACCTTCGCCGGACGGGTCGTGCCGACGTTCCGGGCCGACCGATACATGCTTCCCACGGAATCTACCTGGCTGGCAAAGCTCGACTCGCTCGCGTCGACCTCGGGGATCGATTGCGGCACATACGTGGGGCTGCTCTCCGCCTTGCGTGCCCGACGCACGGCGTTCGCCGCAGCAGGCGGCACCTCATCGGACACGGGAGTCATCGACGCCGGTTCGGAGCCCCTCGCGACTGCCGACGCCGAGCGAATCCACCGGGCGGGCATCGACGGCAGCATCACCGCCGGTGACGCGGCGGCCTACCGGCGCAACATGCTCTACCAGCTCGCCGCGATGGCGAGCGACGACGGCCTCGTAATGCAGTTGCACCCCGGCGTGCTGCGCAACCACCACCGACCCACCTTCGACGCGTACGGGCCAGATACGGGCCACGACCTGCCGGACGCCACGTCTTTCAGCCGTCCGCTCGCGCCGATCCTGCGGGACTTCGGCACCAACCCGACCTTTCGCCTGGTGCTGTTCACGGTCGACGAGACCACGTTCTCGCGCGAGATCGCGCCGCTCGCCGGCTTCTACCCCTCCGTCTACGCCGGCGCACCGTGGTGGTTTCTCGACACCCCGGCAGGCATTGCCCGCTATCGCGCCGCCATCACCGACAGCGCCGGGTTCACCAAGACCTCCGGGTTCATCGACGACACCCGCGCCTTCTGTTCGATCCCGGCCCGCCACGACATGTCCCGTCGCAGCGACGCCACCTATCTCGCGTCGCTCGTCGCGACGCACCAGATCAGCGAGGATGACGCGGCCGGTGTCGCGCGTCGACTCGTCGCCGACATCCCGATCCAGACCTTCCGACTCGGCTGAGCCCCGCTTTTCACGCGCACCTTCTGCACGCCCTAGGTAACACAACCGAGC
>DMKW01000086.1 GCA_003454135.1 Microbacteriaceae bacterium | reverse complement strand
TTCGACATCTCGATCTTGCCGCCGACCGCGGAGCTGAGCTGCGTCTCGAGGTGGATCTCGGCACCACGCTGGGCGAGGTTCTTGATCACCCAGAGGCTCGTCTTGAGCGACACCTCGGGCATGATGCGGCCCATCGCCTCGATGAGGTGGAAGTGCGTGTCATCGAAGGTGAGGTTGGGGTAGTAGCGGAGCAGGGCGCTCGCGAGGCTGCGCATCTCCCCGAAGACCTCGATGCCGGCGAAGCCGCCGCCGACCACCGTGAAGGTAAGCAGGCGGTCGCGCTCGGGACCGGCGGGAAGGTTGGCCGCCTTGTCGAAGTTTGTCAGGATCCGGTCGCGAATCTCGACGGCTTCCTCAATGTTCTTGAGGCCGATCGCCTCATCCGCGACGCCGGGGATCGGGAACGTGCGCGACACGGAACCGGCGGTCACGACGATGATGTCGTAGTCCACATCCCACGCCTCGCCCACGGCCGGCGTGATGGTCGCCGTCTTGGTCGCGTGGTTGATATTGGTGACCTTCGCCGTAACGACGTTGGTCTTGACGAGATGCCGGCGATGCGAAACGACCGCGTGTCGCGGCTCGATGGAACCGGCAACGACCTCCGGGAGGAACGGCTGGTACGTCATGTACGGCAGCGGGTCGACCATGGTAACTTCGGCTTCGCCGGGGCGCAGAGCACGTTCAAGTTTGAGGGCCGTGTAGAAACCGGCGTATCCGCCGCCAACGATCAAGATTTTGGGCACGACCTACAACCTACTACTTGCGGCGGGTGCTCCCGAACTCTCGCCAGGCCCCGCGAACCAGTATGGCGAACAGGATCGCGAAGATCGCGTACACCAGAAGGGGCACGCCCGTGTCCCTCAAAGCGGCAATCGACGGCAACACTTTGCCAAACGGGCCCTGTGCCGAGACGACGGGAGTCGGGGTCGCGGAGGGCGTCGGTGTGGGCGTCGGCACTGGCGTCGCAGTCGATGCTGCTCGACGATTGAGCCGGATCCACTCCGCCAGATCCTTGGCCGGATCGTTCTTCACGGAAGGCACGGACGCCGTCACCGCCGCGGCCGCGTTGATGAGCCCGCTGCCGTAGACGATCGAATCGCCAGCCTTCGTCGCGGTCGCCGTGAGTCTGTTGATGACGTTTCCGGCGCTGAGACCCGGATGCGACGCCCGGATGAGCGCGAGCAGCCCAGACACGATCGGGGTCGCCCCACTCGTGCCTGCCCACTGGAAGTACCCGCCGCCCGGGCCGGCGCCGACGAGGTCCTCGCTCGGTGCCGACACGGTGAGCGTGATGCCCTGCGATGACGCGTCGAAACTCGCCTTGCCGTTACGGTCCACCCCGGCGACCACGACGACCCCGGGCATGGTGGCCGGGGCCCCGACCTCGGTCGTGCCGCTGCCCCGGTTGCCGGCCGCCGCGACGACGATCACGTCGTGTTTCATCGCGTAGAGGAAGGCGTCGTCCCAGCTCGGCGGCCAGTCGAGCGTGTTGCGGGTGAGGGACATGTTGATGATGTTCGCGCCGTGATCCACCGACCAGCGCACCGCCTGCGCGATCTGGTCGTCCGAGTCGATCGTGCCCACCCCGAAGCCGACCGAGACGGCGAGGATCTTCGCTTCCGGCGCTACGCCGATGACGCCCGCCCCGTTTCCGGCGCCGTGTCCGTGGCCCGCGAGCAGCGAGGCGACCATGGTGCCATGCTGGCTGTCGTCGCCGATCGGCCTCTCGCCGTCCGCCGCGCCGACCCCGGAGACATCCGTGCCTCCCACGACGGTTCCCGTGAGGTCGGGGTGGCTGCCGTCAACACCCGTGTCGATTACCGCCACGGTGACGCCGGCGCCCCTGGTGGTGGACCACGCCCGACTGATGCCGTAGGTGGAGAGCCAGTACTCGCGGTCGCGGATGGCGTCTGCCGAGGCCGGGGTTGCCGGCAGCAGGGCGGCCGCGAGCGCAAGCACGAGAAAGGCGGTGACACCACGGACAAACCGACGGAGCATAGCTCCGTCGGCGCCGGCGTCGCACGATCGCGATGCGATCGTCAAAGCTCCAGCGCGCATTCGCACACGGCGGGCGACCAGTCGGCCCGTTCGAGCGCGAGATCACCGATGGGGTTCACTCCCGGGCCGGCGGCGAGGGCGTGGCCGGCGAGCGCGTGCAGGCATTTCACCCTCTCGGGCATGCCGCCCGCCGAGATGCCGTCGATTTCGGCGACGAACTCGATGCTGTTGCGGTCGGCCAGGTAGGACTCGTGCGCGGCGAGGTAGGCGGCGGCGATCGTCTCGTCGGCGAGGAGCGCGGCGAGTTCGGTCATCACCCCGTTCGCCTCGAGGGTGGAGATCGCCGCGGTGGCGGCGGGGTGGCTCAGGTAATAGAGGGTGGGGAACGGGGTGCCGTCGTCGAGTCGCGGTTTCGTCGCGACCACGGTCGGCGCGCCGCATACGCAGCGGGCGGCGATGCCGATCACGTTGCGCGCGGGTCGCGCGAGTTGCCGGGACACGGTGGCGATGTCGGCGGCGCTCGGCGGCTCGAAGGGTGGTGTGGTCATGACGCTCTCTA
>DMKW01000067.1:6390-7106 GCA_003454135.1 Microbacteriaceae bacterium | reverse complement strand
TGCACGAAGAGCCGCCGGTGTTCAACTACCGGGTGCACGATCGCGGCCCGCAGGTGAAGCCTGGCCTCGTTGTGGCGATCGAGCCGATGGTGACGCTCGGCGGCATCGACACCGTCACCCGTGGCGACGACTGGACCGTGGCGACGAGCGACGGCACCGTGGCCGCGCACTGGGAACACTCGGTGGCCGTGCACGCCGGGGGCATCTGGGTGCTCACGGCGGAGGACGGCGGAGCGGCCGCGCTCACGCCGCTCGGTGTCACGCCCGTTCCGATCTCCTAGCCCGCGCTGCCCGCATCCCGTGGCCGCGCTGCTCGCCCCGCCGACTCCTGCTTCCCGCAATTGTGCCCCTTTGTCGGGTTTGTGCCCCCTCGAGGTCGCACATACCCGACAGAGGGGAACAGGCGCACGGGGAACAGGCGGACGCGGGCCAGTTCGCGAGCAGCGGACGCGGATTATAGGCACGGGTTGGCAAAACGCCCGGGATTGGCATAAGATCGATCTTTGGTGTCTGCTGCCCGTTTAAGCGTGCCTTTCGGCATGTCCGGCGCGGGCCGTGTCCTGCAATGCGGGGCGAGTGCAGTTCACCACAATCCACCCGCACGACCAGCAAACAATACTTTTAGCGACGAAGAGGCTATGGCCAAAAAAGACGGTGTCATCGAGATCGAAGGCGCAGTAGTCGAAGCTCTGCCCAACGCAATGTTCCGCGTTGAG
>DMKW01000067.1:2849-6190 GCA_003454135.1 Microbacteriaceae bacterium | reverse complement strand
TGACCAACGGCCACCGTGTTCTTGCCCACATTTCGGGCAAGATGCGTCAGCACTACATCCGCATCCTCCCTGAGGACCGCGTGATCGTGGAGTTGAGCCCGTACGACCTGACCCGTGGCCGGATCGTCTACCGCTACAAGTAGGCGCCACCACGGCGCAGCTGCTGGAAAGTAACGGCCCGCGGCCAGCGTTCGAGAGAACGCACCGAGGGTACGAAGACAGCGAGAGCAAGGAAAAAACAATGAAGGTCAAGCCCAGCGTCAAGCCGATCTGTGAGCACTGCCGCGTCATCCGACGCAACGGCAATGTCATGGTGATCTGCAAGAACAACCCGCGCCACAAGCAGCGCCAGGGTTAAGAAGCTTCGGCCGCCGAGCCGATCGGGACCAGTTCCTTACCGGCGAGGCTCCGACACGCAGTACCCAGCACGACACGACTAATAACTGAACACGTAGATAGATAGCAACACCAGATCCCGCCCGGTGCATTGACACGGCGGCGGGGGACACCAGCGGTTGGAGGCCGCTGCACAGGTGTTGCTACAGACCTCCACACACCACACAGGAGAAGCCACAATGGCTCGTCTAGCAGGCGTAGACATCCCGCGCGATAAGCGCGTGGAGGTCGCACTCACTTACATCTACGGCGTCGGCCGCACGAGGGCCCTCAAGACCCTCGCCGACACCGAGATCAGCGGAGAGATCCGCGTCAAGGATCTGACCGATGACCAGCTCATCGCGCTCCGTGACTACATCGAAGGCAACTTCAAGGTGGAGGGGGACCTTCGTCGCGAGGTCGCAGCCGACATCCGACGCAAGGTCGAGATCGGAAGCTACCAGGGCATCCGTCACCGTCGCGGCCTGCCTGTCCACGGACAGCGCACCAAGACCAACGCTCGCACCCGCAAGGGCCCGAAGCGCACCGTTGCAGGCAAGAAGAAGGCCGGCCGCAAGTAACCCTTCGCGTTGCAGCCGCATCCCGCGGCACCGACGGATAAGTCACTAGAGCTTTAGATCTCAGGAGAAATTCATGGCAGCACCAAAGGCGGCAGTTCGCAAGCCGCGTCGTAAAGAGAAGAAGAACATCGCCGTGGGCCAGGCCCACATCAAGAGCACCTTCAACAACACCATCGTGTCCATCACGGACCCGAGCGGTGCTGTGATCAGCTGGGCGTCGTCCGGTGGAGTCGGCTTCAAGGGTTCGCGCAAGTCGACCCCGTTCGCCGCTCAGCTTGCTGCGGAGTCTGCGGCACGCCAGGCGCAGGAGCACGGCATGAAGAAGGTCGACGTGTTCGTCAAGGGACCCGGTTCGGGCCGCGAGACCGCGATCCGTTCGCTCCAGGCTGCCGGCCTCGAGGTCGGATCGATCAACGACGTCACCCCGCAGGCGCACAACGGATGCCGCCCGCCGAAGCGTCGCCGCGTCTAACTACAGTTTCCGCTGCTCAGCAGCGCGACGTCGAGCGTCGCGCTGCTGAGCCAGCACGCCAGTACGTCACTTTTGAACACAACTCAATAGACCGGCGGGCCCGCCACCCAGCCGAACGCACAAGTGTCAAATAGCGGACACTTCGCCGAAAGGAATCAACAGTGCTTATTGCACAGCGTCCAACTCTTACCGAAGAGAACATCTCCGAGTTCCGTTCGCGGTTCGTCATCGAGCCGTTGGAACCCGGCTTCGGTTACACCCTCGGCAACTCTCTTCGCCGCACCCTGTTGTCGTCGATTCCCGGCGCTGCCGTCACGAGCATCCGCATCGACGGCGTGCTGCACGAGTTCAGCACCGTTCCCGGCGTGAAGGAAGACGTCACCGAGATCATCCTGAACATCAAGGGTCTCGTCGTCTCGAGCGAGCACGATGAGCCGATCACGGCGTACCTGCGCAAGCAGGGTGCCGGCCAGGTCACCGCGGCCGACATCTCGGCTCCGGCCGGTGTCGAGATCCACAACCCGGAACTGCTCATCGCGACCCTCAACGACAAGGCGAAGTTCGAGCTCGAGCTCACCATCGAGCGCGGCCGCGGCTACGTTTCGGCCACGCAGAACCGCAGCGAGTTCAG
The DNA here is from genome assembly GCA_003454135.1 of Microbacteriaceae bacterium. Lineage (GTDB taxonomy): Bacteria > Actinomycetota > Actinomycetes > Actinomycetales > Microbacteriaceae > Lacisediminihabitans. Next base: position 4,131 of record DMKW01000067.1, on the reverse strand, counting down.
CGAAGCCGGCCAGATCCCGGTCGACTCGATCTACTCGCCCGTGCTCAAGGTCACCTACCGCGTCGAGGCGACTCGTGCGGGAGAGCGCACCGACTTCGACCGCCTGGTCGTGGATGTCGAGACCAAGAACGCGATCACCCCTCGCGACGCCATCGCCTCGGCCGGTCGCACGCTGACCGAGCTCTTCGGTCTCGCGCGCGAACTCAACGCCGCGGCCGAGGGCATCGAGATCGGCCCGGCTCCCGTCGACGCCGTTCTCTCGTCCGAGCTGAGCATGCCGATCGAGGACCTCGACCTGTCTGTGCGCAGCTACAACTGCCTCAAGCGCGAGGGCATCAACACCGTCAGCGAACTGGTCGCCCTCTCGGAGACCCAGCTCATGAACATCCGCAACTTCGGACAGAAGTCGGTGGATGAGGTCAAGGACAAGCTCGTCGAGCTTGGCCTGTCGCTCAAGGACACCGTTCCCGGCTTCGACGGGGCGCACTTCTACAGCGGCTACGACGACGTCGAAGAAACCAACTAGGGCGCGTCGTTCTCGACAACCTCACGACTTCTTTCACATCTGGAGATTAAGAAATGGCTGCACCAACTAAGGGACCCCGCCTCGGCGGTGGACCGGCGCACGAGCGCCTCATGCTTGCGAACCTCGCGGCTGCCCTGTTTACCCACAAGAGCATCAAGACCACGGAGACGAAGGCCAAGCGCATGCGCCCCCTCGTCGAGCGTCTCATCACGTTCGCGAAGCGCGGTGACCTGCACGCGCGTCGCCGTGTGCTCGCGGTCATCGGCGACAAGACCGTAGTTCACGAGCTCTTCACCGAGATTGCGCCTCTCGTCGAGTTGCGCGAGGGCGGCTACACCCGCATCACGAAGCTCGGCTTCCGCAAGGGAGACAACGCGTCGATGGTGCAGATCGAGCTCGTTCTCGAGCCCGTGTCGCCGAAGCCGAAGTCGGCCAAGAAGACCGCCGCTGCGGCTGCTGCTTCCGCCCCCGTCGAGGTCGTCGTCGAGGAGGCCGAGTCCCCAGCGGATGAGGCTCCCGTCGAGTCCGAGGAGCAAGCCGAAGCCGTCGAGGCCGAGACCGCAGAGGTCGACGCCGAGGCCGCACCGGCCGAGGAAGCGAAGTAAGTCTTACGAATACCAGTTAATGGCCCCGCTCATCGAGCGGGGCCATTACTGTTTTGTTCGTGAACGAGTCTCCTCTCTCCTCCCGGGTGGTGGCGCCGACGGCGGTCGACATCCCCCAGATACGCGGCACCGTGTGGCGCCCGGCGCGGCG
>DMKW01000067.1:0-2682 GCA_003454135.1 Microbacteriaceae bacterium | reverse complement strand
CTCGACACCATCGACACCTCGTACGTCGACGCCAGCCGGGACACCATTCTCGGCATCGACCTCACCAATTCCTTTGTGGCGTTCGGAAGCGTTGCGCTGCTGCCCGGCCAGGAGACCCTCGTGCGGTCGGTGCTGTTCGGCGCCGTGCACCCCGAGTGGCGGGAGATGACCATCGGGCGCCAGCTGCTCCACTGGCAGGAACAGCGAGCGCTCCAGCAGCTCGCCCAATCGGACAAGCCGCTGCCGGGCTGGATCCTCGGCTTTATCGACGACGAAGCGATCCCGGCGAACCACCTGTTCAATCGGGCGGGCTTCCGCACCGCACGGTACTACTTCGAGTTGCGGCGCAGGTTCGACGAGCCGATCCCCAACGTTCCGTTGCCCGAAGGGTTTTCGATCGCGAATCCGAATCCGAATCGCCGCGAGGAGCTCCGGCTGGCGCACAACGACGCCTTCCGCGATCACTGGAGCAGCCAGCCCACGACCGAGGAGCAGTGGGAGCGGTTTGCCCGCCGATCCGTCTCGCGACCCGACCTCTCCTTCGTGGTCACGGCCCCGAACGGCGAGGTGGCCGGCTACATCCTCACCGAGGTGAACAAGGATGACTGGCCGGGCCAGGGCTTCTCGTCGGCCTACATCGACCTCGTCGGCGTCACGCGGGCGTGGCGCCACCGCGGCATCGCGCAGGCGATGCTCGTGGAGGCGTTGCGAGCGATCAAGGCGGAGGGCCTCGACAGCGCGGTGCTCGACGTGGACTCCGACAGCCTCACCGGTGCTCTCACCCTCTACGAGGGTGTCGGCTTCCGGCAGTCGGGCCGCAGCCGCGGCGTGCACAAGGTGTTCTAGACGGGCCAATAGACTCGCATGGTGGATGCGGAAGGCGTGACGGACGCGAGCGCCGGCTTCACCCGCATCCGGCTCGACATCGCCTACGATGGCGGCAACTTCAACGGCTGGACGAAGCAGCCGGGCCTCCGCACCGTGCAAGGCGAACTCGAAGCGGCCCTCGCGATCATCTTCGGGCGCCGGGGAACGCCCCCGGCCCTCACGGTCGCCGGGCGCACGGACGCCGGCGTGCACGCGACGGGCCAGGTCGCCCACCTCGACATCTCCCTCGAACAGCTCAACTGGCTGACCCGCCCGCGCGGCAAGAGGGTGCTCGCGCCCGGCGGCGTGCGCTTTGACGGGCCGACCGCCCTCGGGCGTCGGCTCAACGGCATCGCGGGCCTCGACACGGATGTCTACGTGTCGCGCGCCGTCGTGGCGCCGGAGGGGTTCGACGCCCGATTCTCCGCGATCTGGCGGCGGTACGAATACCGGGTATCGGATTCGCGCGGCCCGCGCAACCCGCTAGAACGCAACCACACCCTCTGGTACCCGGCGGCCCTCGACCTCGAGCGGATGAATCTCGCCGCAGAATCCCTCGTCGGGCTGCACGACTGGGCGGCGTACTGCAAGCCGCGCGATGGCGCCACGACGATCCGCGCCCTGCAGGAGTTTCGCTGGAGGAGGGACGCGGACGGCGTGCTCATCGCCGAGGTGAAGGCCGACGCGTTCTGCCACAGCATGGTGCGTTCCCTCGTCGGGGCGACCATCGCGGTCGGCGAGCACAAGCTCGAGGTGAACCGTCTCGCCGAGCTCCGCGATGAGCTCGATCGCACGAGCGAGTTCAACGTCGTGCCGGCGAAGGGTCTCACCCTCGTCGAGGTCGGCTACCCGCCAGACCATCAATTGGACGCCCGGGCGCAAGTGACGCGCGCCCGCAGGCCGCCGCTCGCAACCCCCGAGACCGGCCCGTTTGACCGCATCCCGGCGGATGGACTAATCTAGACCCTTGGTGCCTGCGCCTTTTCGCGCGGTACCCGAACTTGAGCCCTCCACCGGCAGTGTTCCCCCTGTGCTTCACGGCATCGGCGGGGAACGCCCATCGGAGTGGGATTCACGAACGCCTCATTTCGACAAGAAAGCAGCACTACTGTGACGCGCACCTTTTCTCCCAAGCCCGATGATGTCCAGCGCGACTGGGTCATCATCGACGCAACCGACATCGTTCTCGGCCGCCTCGCGAGCCACGCGGCAGTTCTGCTGCGCGGCAAGCACAAGCCGACCTTCGCCCCCCATATGGACATGGGCGACTTCGTCATCATCATCAACGCCGAGAAGGTGGCCCTCACCGGCGCCAAGCTCGCGCAGAAGAAGGCGTACCGTCACTCGGGTTACCCGGGCGGCCTCACCGCAACCACCTACTCCGAGCTGCTCGAGAAGCACCCGACGCGCGCCGTCGAGAAGGCTGTGCGCGGCATGCTCCCCAAGAACTCCATTGGTCGTGCACAGCTCACCAAGCTCAAGGTCTACGCAGGCGCCGAGCACCCCCACGCTGCCCAGCAGCCCAAGACCTACACACTCGGCCAGGTCGCGCAGTAGCGCGCACCAGTAACTAAAGGATTCGTACATCATGGCGAAGATCGAAGATTCAATCGACGAGGCAGTGCTCGAGAGCTACTCGACCGAGAGCCCGGCCGAGGCGGCAGTGAAGGTGCCCCGCGCCGTCCTCAACGTTCCAGGAGCGGCCGTCGGCCGTCGCAAGCAGGCCATCGCCCGCGTGCGCATCGTCCCCGGCTCCGGAACCATCACGGTCAACGGCCGCACGCTCGCCGATTACTTCCCCAACAAGCTGCACCA
>DMKW01000072.1 GCA_003454135.1 Microbacteriaceae bacterium | reverse complement strand
TCGACGGCAACATCGGCTCCAAGGTGACCATGAAGTACCCGTCGATCTACCTCGTGGGGGAGCACGCCAAGGGCGAGACGCTCTCCGTGGCCTTTGCCGGTCCTGGGCAGCATCAGGATGCCGGGGCCAAGATGATCCACATGGCGCCGTACACGCAGTCGTCGATCGTCTCGAAGTCGATCGCCCGCGGCGGGGGACGCACCGGCTACCGTGGCGAGGTACGCATCGCGGAGGGGGCTCACCACTCGGCGAACACGGTTCGTTGTGATGCGCTGCTCGTCGACGCGATTTCGCGCTCGGACACCTACCCGACGACGGACGTGCGCGAGGACGACGTTCAGATGGGTCACGAGGCCACCGTCTCGCGGGTGAGCGCCGAACAGCTCTTCTACCTGCAGTCCCGCGGGCTGCCGGAAGACGAAGCCATGGCCATGATCGTGCGAGGATTCATCGAACCCATCGCGCGCGAACTTCCGATGGAATACGCCCTTGAACTCAACAAGCTCATTGAAATGGGCATGGAAGGCAGTGTCGGATGACCTCCCTCGTCACGTCGGAAGGAACTGTCGGCTAGATGTCTGCCGTAGCAACACCCACCATTTCCCCGGCAGAACCCGATCATTCGAGACTTGGCTCGAAGCAACACAGCGATGGCGGCTGGGGTCTTGTCCCCGTGCAGGTTCGCTCGGCGCGCTTCAGCTCATTCGAGGTCGGCGACTTCGAGCCGGTCACCGGGCGTGAACTCGAGTGGAAGCACACCCCGATCGCCACGATCCAGCCGCTGCTCGACGACGGCCTCGACGGATCGGCGCTGCCGTTCGACTCGACGGTCGTCTCCGCCGAGGACTCCGGCGCGACCGTCGAACTGATCGGCCGCGGTGATGCCCGCATCGGTCGCGCGGGCAAGCCGGAGGAACGGGCGTCGGCGAACGCGTGGAGCAGCTTCGAGGAGGCACTCGCCGTGACGATCACGGGCGAGCGCCCCGTCGAGGTGACCGTGACACGCTCGGCGCTCGGTGCCGGGCCGCGGGCCGCCCACACCGTGATCGTGGCAGAGCGCCACAGCCGCGGCATGGTCGTGTTGCAGAACTCGGGCGAGGCAATGCTGTCCGAAAACGTCGAGATCATCGTCGGCGACGGAGCGGAGCTCACCGTTGTGACGGTGCAGCAGTGGAACAGCGGTGCCGTGCATCTCGCGAGCCACTTTGCCGAGATCGGTCGGGACGCGAAGCTCAAGCACGTGGTCGTCTCTCTCGGCGGTGATCTGGTGCGGGTCAATCCCTCTATGCACCTCTCGAGCGAGGGCGCGGATGTCGAGCTGTTCGGCGTGTACTTCGCCGACGCGGGCCAGCACCTCGAGCAGCAGGTCTTCGTCAACCACGACGCGCCCAACACCAAGTCGAGGGTGAGCTACAAGGGCGCCCTCCAGGGCGTCGGGGCTCATACGGTCTGGGTGGGCGATGTGCTCATCCGACCGACGGCGGCCGGCACCGACAGCTATGAGCAGAACCGCAACCTTTTGCTCACCGAAGGAACGCGCGCGGACTCCGTGCCGAACCTCGAGATCGAGACCGGCGACATCGCCGGGGCCGGCCACGCGAGCGCCTCCGGGCGCTTCGACGACGAGCAGCTGTTCTACCTGCAGGCGCGCGGCATCGCCGAAGACGAGGCGCGACGACTTGTCGTGCGCGGCTTCCTCTCCGAAATTGTTCAGAAGATCGGCTCGGCCGATCTCGAAGAGCGTCTGCAGCTGGCAATCGAAAACGAGTTGAAGGTGAGCAAGTAGTGTCGGTCAGAATTTGTGCCGAGGATGAGATCGAGCTCGGTTCGGCGGTGCGGGTCGTGATCGACGGCACGCCCATCGCCCTCGTGCGCGACTCGGCCGGTGTCGTCCACGCGATCGGCGACACCTGCACGCACGGCGACATCTCGCTTGCCGAGGGTTTCGTCGAGGACGACACCCTGGAGTGCTGGGCCCACGGCTCCAAGTTCTCGCTGCTCACCGGCAAGCCGATCACCCTCCCGGCCTACGAGCCGGTCCCCATTTTTGCCGTTTCCATCGTGGACGGCGACGTCTACATCGACCCGACGCCCGTCGTCGGCGCCTGACTCAGACCAGGCCCGACGAACATCAGTTAGGAACCCCCGCGAACATGTCAGTACTAGAGATCAAAGACCTCCACGTGAGCGTCGAAACCGAGCAGGGCACCAAGCAGATCCTCAAAGGGGTCGACCTCACGGTCAACGAGGGCGAGATCCACGCGATCATGGGGCCCAACGGCTCCGGCAAGTCCACGCTCGCGTATACGATCGCCGGCCATCCGAAGTATCACGTCGACAGCGGCACGATCACGCTCGACGGCGAAGACCTGCTCACCATGACGGTGGATGCCCGCGCCCGCGCCGGCCTCTTTCTCGCCATGCAGTATCCGGTGGAGATTCCGGGGGTTGCCGTGACCAACTTCCTGCGCACCGCGAAAACTGCGATCGACGGGGTGCAGCCGTCCATCCGCACGTGGACCAAAGAGGTCACGCAGTCCATGAAGAACCTCCGCATGGACTCGTCGTTCAAGGATCGCAACGTCAACGAGGGGTTCTCGGGCGGCGTGAAGCAACGCGACGAGATCCTGCAGCTCGAGCTTCTCAAGC
>DMKW01000045.1:6197-6646 GCA_003454135.1 Microbacteriaceae bacterium | reverse complement strand
GCGGCCATTGTGCGGGTTTCCCGAGTGGCGGATGTGTTGTCCAGTGTCAACTTTGCCCGGGATCATGAGCTGGATCTTGCGATCCGCGGCGGCGGCCACAGCGATCCCGGGTTTGGCACTTGCGAGACAGGCATTGTCATCGACTTCGCCAACCGAACCGGTGTTCATGTCGGCCCAGCGACCGGCACGGCAGGGTCGGAGCCCGGAGCCACGTGGGCGGATTTCAACCACGCCGCCCATGCCTTCGGGCTTGCGACCACAGGCGGAATCATTGGCTCAACAGGAGTCGCCGGTCTCACCCTCGGCGGGGGCATCGGCTATCTGGCCAGGAAGCATGGCCTCTCCTGCGACAATCTCATTTTGGCAGACGTCGTGACCGCAGACGAAGGGTTCCTCAAGGCCAGCGCAACTGAGAATGAGGATTTGTTCTGGGCGCTGCGCGGCGGCGG
>DMKW01000045.1:4683-5965 GCA_003454135.1 Microbacteriaceae bacterium | reverse complement strand
GGGTGTATTCCGCTATTCGGAACCCCTGCTACTCACTCCACATCGGAATTGGAACGCCAAGAGGCGTTGGAACAGTTGGCCACCTTGAGCACTCTGGCTCGATGGGTGGATAGGTGCGAGGTTCTTCAAGTCCAATCCGTCAAATAGACGAATCGCCGACACGTGTCTTGAAAGTAAGCAATGGCGCGGAGGGGCACCGGAGGGGATACAGCCACAAGGCGTCTGCACGATGGAGCTTGGACCCCAACGTTTACCGGAGCCGCCTGTCAGAATCGAACTGACGACCTTCTCATTACGAGTGAGATGCTCTACCGACTGAGCTAAGGCGGCGTGCTTCGGGAAACCCAAGTGGCACAGCATGAAAGCTTAGCGGATCGCGCGAGGTTCGCTTGCGCGGCGCCCGATCAAGCGGACGGTCAGGCGGCGGGCACCGGGGTCGGGGCAAGGATGCGTCCGAGCTGGTCGAACGAATCCCGGAGGCGATCCGCGAGGGCCACTCCCCCCTCGTTGTCGGCCCAGCACGACCACGCGTGCTTCATCGCCCCGAACGCGACGAGGGTGATGAGTCTGGCCTTGTTCGCCAGGGCCGCCGGGTCCCTCGCGAGCTCCGGCTCGTCCACCGCGAGTCGGCGGGCCACGACGTCGGCGAGCTGGTCTTCGAACGCGCGCATGGCTGCCATCCTCAGCGCCACAAATTGTGGGTACTGTTTGAGCAGCGCTCGGCGGAGGCGCAGCAGGTCGGTGTCTTCGGATGCCGCATCCGAGGCACTCGCGAGCAAGTCCCCGAGACCCTCGAGCACGGTCCTCGTCTCGCTGCCGCTCACGTAGCGGGCGACGGCGTCCTCTCCCGGCAGCTCCGGGGCATCACCCGCGATCGCCAACTCCTTCGAGGCGAAGTAGTTGAAGAAGGTGCGCGGGGAGATGTCCGCAACGCGACTGATTTCGTCAACCGTGACGTTGTCGAGCCCCTTCTCCGCGACCAGGGTGAGGGCCGCTAACTCGATGGCACGCCGAGTGGCCAGGCGCTTGCGTTCGCGCAGTCCAGAATGGGCCGCTTCGATAGTCATGACTACATTCTTGCGTAAACTGCAAATTTGCACAATTGGATGAGCGGCGCGTCACCGGCTCCGGCGGCTCAGCCCGTGCAATCGGGGTCGCTCGTGGGCACTTTCCCGGTCGTGAAGTATCGATCCACCGCGTTATCCACACAGGGAATTCCCCGGTTGTAGGCCGTGTGACCTTCGCCGTGGCGAGTGATGAGGTGCGCGCTCCGCAGTTGCTT
>DMKW01000045.1:4078-4478 GCA_003454135.1 Microbacteriaceae bacterium | reverse complement strand
CCGGGTCGGTCACGACCGGATAGTCGAGGCAATTGATCGCGTCGAACGCCACCAGCGAGTTGTCTTTGTACGTGCCGTCGCTATTGCGGCCGTTGTAGAAGTCGGCGAGCAAAAAGGCCGTGTCGGTCTTGCCCTTCCTGATCTCGCCGAACATGTCGCTGAGATACGGCCAGGATGACTTGTCGTAGAGCGCGGAGCTGATCGCCGTCGCGAGGAGGTTGTTGTCGAGCTTGCGACCGTCGGGGGCGGCGATGGGGGACACCGTGAGGTGGTCGTAGAGGGCGGAGATCTTGGCGAGGCTGTCATCCACTCCCCCGGTGAACGGGCACTTCTTCGTCGAGGGGCAGTCCTCGAGGTAGTGGCGCAGCGCGAGGTCGAAACCCTTCGTCTGCTCGAGGTC
>DMKW01000045.1:467-3848 GCA_003454135.1 Microbacteriaceae bacterium | reverse complement strand
GATCCTTCGCCGACTTCGTCATCTCGGCAACCCACGCCGGACTGTTGACCGGATTCTTGGCTAGGCCATAGATGTAGTCGTCGAGCCCGACGTTGTCGTAGCACTTCACGGCGCTCGACCGACCCACCCCTCGGGGGTCCCAGCCGATCACGTCGTAGCTCGCGCGCAGCGTCTTGCTCACGGCGAAATTCAGGTCGTCGTGCACGAGGTCGTAGCCGGACGCGCCGGGTCCGCCGGGGTTGACGAAGAGCGATCCGAGGCGCGCGCCGGTGGCAGATGCCCGGGTGAGAGCGAGGGAGATGTCGGCGGCCGCCGACGGGTGTCGCCAATCCATGGGGGCCTTCGCGGTGGCGCACTGCTCCAAGCCGCACGACTTCCAGGTGAGCACCTGCCCGTAGTACGGCCGAAGCGCCGCCGCCACCTTCTCACCCGTCGGCTTCGAGGTGTGCGAGTTGGTCGCGAGGGGAATGCACCCGCTCAGCGCGAACACCACGGCAACGGCGATCGCGGCGATGCCGGTGGCGCGCGGGCGTCGCGATCGCGCCGTCGTCAACAGCGGGGATCCGTTGTGGGCACCGTTCCGTGCACGAAGAAGTTGTCGACGGCGTTGTTCACGCACGCGTTGGACTTGTTGTATGCCGTGTGCCCCTCGCCCTTATAGGTGACGAGATGGCCGTTGTCGAGCTCGCTGGCGAGGTTCTTCGCCCAGACATACGGCGTCGCCGGGTCGTTGGTGGTGCCGACGACCACGATGGGAGCCGAGCCCTTCGCCGCGATCGCGACCCGGTCGCGGGTGGACTTGTACGGCCAGTTGAGGCACGACACGTCGTACGACAACTGAGGGCCGAGCACTGGTGCGGCCTGCTTGAGTTTGGCGGCATCCGCCCGCAGGCTCTCGTTCGTCACCGCGGGCGTCTCGTAGTCGAGGCAATTGATGGCGATGAATGCCTCGGTCGAATTGTCCTGGTACTTGCCCTTGGCCGTGCGGCCGTAGTAGTTGTCGGCGAGCTGGAAGGCGTAGTCCGCGTCGCCCTGCATGACCTGGTTGAACAGGTCGTTGAGATACGGCCAATTTTTCTTGTTGTAGAGCGGCAGGATGATCGCATTCGTCATCGCGGCGCTGCCGAGCTTGCGACCGTCGGAGGCGAGCAGCGGGCTCGCGTCGAGGCTGTCGAGCAGCGATCGCACCGTGGCCATGGCGGCATCCACCGATCCCGTGAACGGACATTTCTTGCCGGTCTCGCAATTGGCGATGTACGCGCGCAGCGCGCTTTCGAATCCTTTCGCCTGCGTCTCGCTCACCTCGAGACTCGTCGTGGCCGGATCGAGGGCTCCGTCGAGCACGAGTCGCCCGGTCTTCTTCGGGTAGAGGTCCGCGTAGGTCGCGCCGAGCAGCGTGCCGTATGAGTAGCCGAGGTAGTTGAGTTTCTTGTCGCCGAGCGCGGCGCGCAACAGGTCGAGGTCACGGGCGGCGCTCACCGTGTCGACGTAGCCGAGCAGGTCGCCCGTGTGCTTGAGGCAGGCCTCACCGAACTTCTTGTTGCTCGCCTCCTGGTCGGCGATCCAGGCATCGGAACCCACCGGATTCGGGGACACGTCGAAGAGGTACGCGTCGAGCTGCTTCGAGTCGTCGTGGCAGGACACCGCCGACGACTTGTTGACCCCCCTCGGATCGAAGCCGACGATGTCGTAGCTGCCCGACAGGGTGGTGTCGACCGCGTAGGAGAGACTGTCGCGCACGAAGTCATAGCCCGATGCGCCGGGGCCGCCGGGGTTCACGAGCAGTGAGCCGAGGCTGGTTCCGGAGGTCGGCTTGCGGATCAGCGCCAGGTGAATCGACTTCGCCGCGGGGTTCTTCCAGTCGAGGGGTGCCGTCGCCGTCGCGCACTGGAAGTCGCCGCCCTCGCAGCTCGTCCACTTCAGCACCTGGCTGTAGAACGGTTGCAGGTCGGTCGCGACCTTCTCCTTCGTCGGCGTCGAACTCGAACTCGGAGGTTTGGGGAGAAACGACGAGACGCAACCGCTCAGCGGAAGAACGATAGCGAGCGCGGCCGCCACGATGGCAATCCGCGCCGAGCGACGACGTGTGGTCATGGGTTCCTCTGGTCGAGCGTGCTGTGCGATCACTGGGTATCGGGCGGCGGCGGGTTCTTATGCCGCTAGCGGGCCGCGGAGATGAGCATCGCCTCGAGCGCGAGGGCGGGCGACACATTGCCGTCGATGCGTTTTCGGGCGGTGGCGATCGCATCCATCGTGGCGAGCGTGGCAGCCGCCGTCGTGGCCTCGCTCGCGCTCACCAGTTGCGAATAGATGGCGAGATTGATCGGCTCGCTCGGCACGCCGAGCTGCAGCAGAAGCACGTCGCGATAGAGCGAGAGCAAGTCGACCATGATGCGATCGATACCGTCACGAAGGCTACGTGTCGCCCTGCGTTTCTGGTCTTCCTCGAGGGTTCGCAACTGCGCGCGAAGGGCCGGCGGGATGGTGCCGCCCGGGTCGATGCCGAGCGAACGCAGGGCGCTCTCGCGTTCCTCGGCGTCTCGCTCCTCGGTGATCGCCTTCGCGTCTTCGCCGGCGAGCGCGAGCAGCGCGGATGCCGCGATGACCGCGTCGGAGACGGTGCGAATCTTCAGGGCGATGTCGAGCGTCGTCTGGCGCCGACGCCGCGCCTCATCGTTCGTCGCGAGCCGATGCGCCATGCCGATGTGACTCTGCGCCTCACGCGCGGCCCGCGTGGCGGTGGCAATGTCGACCCCGTCGCGGCGGGAGATCAGTTCCGCGACCTCCGCGACATCCGGAACCCGCAGTCGCACGCTGCGCACGCGCGAACGGATCGTGGGAATGAGGTCCGCTTCGCTCGGTGCGCACAGTATCCACACGGTGCGCGGCGGCGGCTCCTCGAGCGCTTTGAGAAGCACGTTCGAGGTGCGCTCGACCATGCGGTCGGCGTCTTCGATCACCATCACGCGGTAGCGGCTCACGGACGGCGAGAAATACGAGGTGGAGACGAACTTCTGCACGTCCGCCATCTTGATGATCACTCCCTCGGTGGAGAGCACACCAAGGTCCGGATGCGTGCGGGCGGCCACCTGGCGACGCGTCGCCTCGTCCCCCTCCGTATTGCCGGGGCTCAGCAGGGCAGCCGCGAACGCGTAGGCGAGGTTCGAGCGCCCAGAACCCGGCGGGCCGGTGATGAGCCACGAGTGCGTCATCGCCGAGTCTCCGATGGGGGCATCGCCAAGGGTCGAGTCGGCAGCGGCGGCGCGAAAAATCGCGATCGCCTCCGACTGGCCAGTCAATTCATCCCACACGGACATAGCGCTAAGCCTAAGCGGAGCCGCCGATAGCGAGCTCTGCGCTGGCAGCCCACGCCGTGCCTCC
>DMKW01000045.1:0-254 GCA_003454135.1 Microbacteriaceae bacterium | reverse complement strand
CTCATGCTGTTTTGCCGAAACCAGGCTTCTCGGCCCGATCGGAACGTTCAAGTCGTGAACCAGCAGGAGTTATGCACCGACTACACATCCGGAGTCTGCGGCCGCGCCCGGGCGCTTGCTCCCCCACCGCGCCAGCCGGTCGTCGAGCTCAGCGCGCCCTACTTTGCGCACAACTCCGGCTATTTCTTGAAAACGGCGCCGTAGGGCTTGATTTGATCGTTCAGCTCCTCAATCAGCAGGAGTTATGCGCAGAC
>DMKW01000095.1:7721-8948 GCA_003454135.1 Microbacteriaceae bacterium | reverse complement strand
CCGTCAGATTCTCGTGGCGAATAAGGAACTGGGCCGGATGACGGGTGAATGCGGTGACGCTATGCCCCGCGGCGAGCGCCTGCGCCGTCACGAGCCGCCCCGTTGGACCATTTGCGCCAAAGATGACAATCTTCATCATGTACTTCCTTCGAGAAACGATATATTACGAAAACCGTATCATATGAATATCCAAGCACCTGAGGATTCGGGCACGATGCGACAGCGGCGACGACTCACCACCGAGATCAAGGCTTCCCTGCGCGCGCTGAACAACCAGATCTCGCTGCTCAACCACCGGGTGGGCTCGCGACTCGACCTCAAAGACGTCGACCTCGATTGCCTCGACCTCATCTCCCAGCACGGTCCTCTGAGCCCCAGCGCACTGGCGCGACGGACCGGCCTTCATCCGGCGACCATGACGGGCATTCTCGACCGGCTGGAAAAGAACGGGTGGATTGCCCGCGACCGGGAGCCGGCGGACAGGCGTGCCGTTGCCATTCGGGCACTTCCCGACAGAGCGGGAGAACTCTTTCGCCTCTACGCGGGAATGAACAGCGCGATGGACGACATTTGCGCGGACTACTCCGAAGAGGAGCTGGCGGTGCTGTCCGACTTCCTTCGCCGCTCGACGAGCGCCGGGCTGAACGCAACCGAGGAGCTCGTCGGGAGCTGAGCCGTTGCCAACGATAAACCAATCAGGAACGGCCGGCCGGTTGCCCGGCCGGCCGTTCAGCGGTTCGCACCGCTCGCTCAGTCCGCGAGGATGAGGTAGAGGGCCCGACGCGTTTCGTCGATCTTCTCGATGGCGGCCGCACGCTGCGCGTCGGTCGCCGAATGGCGGAACTGCTGCACCACTCCCATCAGCTTGCCGACACTCTCGAAGAACTGGCCGGCCGACTCGCTCTGGCCGGGGGTTGCCTCCCAGGCTTTCGTGAAGTCTTCCGCGTGCTCCTCGACGTAGGCCTTTCCGGCATCCGTCAGCTCGAACTCGGTCTTCTTGCCGTCGCCGTTGGAGACGATGAGGTCTTCGTCCACGAGTTGCTGAAGCGTGGGGTAGACCGAGCCGGGGCTCGGGCGCCAGGCGCCGCCGGTCTTCTCGGCTATGGCCTTGATGAGACCGTAACCGTTGGACGGACCGTCCGCCAGCAGCGACAGGATCACCGAGCGGATGTCGCCCTTGCTCGCGCGACGCAGACCGCGTGGTCCAAACCCGGCGCCGAAGCCCGG
>DMKW01000095.1:1594-7521 GCA_003454135.1 Microbacteriaceae bacterium | reverse complement strand
CGCCGAAGCCCGGCCCGCCGGGGAAGCCGTGGCCTCGTCCGCCGTGCTGGGAGGGGTCATGGTGGAAGCGACCCGATGGGTCGTGGTGTTGTTCGTGCGTGTAGTGGTTGCGTTTCATGGCAGACACCCTTTCGGTCTGCTCAGTCACCCTCTCAGGTCATTGAGCCATCGCAGAACTTCTGCGATGTGTTTACGATATATCGTTAACACGAAAAATGCAAGGGTGTTTCCCCGGACGGACCAAACGTCGCGGATTCTTACCGCAGCCCGTACCTTCGCGCCAGCTGGGCTAAGCGATGAAACTGAAGTGCTCCACGACGGGAAACGGCTGGTACGAGTCGTGCATGAGCGCGCTCCACTCCCGGAACGCGGGCGAGATGGTAAATCCGGCCGCCTTCGTCTTCGTGTCCTCCCACTGCACAATGAGGAGGTGCGTCACCGGCGTCTCGGTGCCCCGCGACAGGGTGAGACCAAGAAATCCGGGACTCGATTCGATGAGCTTGCGGGCGGCGGCGAAGGCCCGCTCGAATTCCGCCTCCTCCCCCGGTCTCACCGGTATGAGTGCGTGTTCGACAATCATCGGGGTGCCTCCGTCCTGCGGTTCGGGTGACAGCGTTTCAAGGACTTGAGCGAACGCTACACCTGCCGCCATCACGGCGCGAGAGCCAGATTTGGCCCGAGCCTGTGCGTTAAGGCTGGCGGAGCGCCGCATCCACCTCGGCAAGTGTCGGCAGATCCGCGCCGGCCCGCGAGACGGTGATCGCGGCGGCGACGGCCGCGCGGCGTCCCATCGTGACGAGCTCGTCTTCAGTTGCCGCGTCAGGGTCGAGATCGAGCAGCGAGAAGATGAGCGACGCCATGTAGGTGTCTCCCGCGCCGATCGTGTCGACGACGGCCACCGGCACCGACGGCACCTCGACTCGGGTTTCGCGCGACATCAGGATCGAGCCGGCGTCCCCGAGGGTCGCGATCGCGAGCCGCGGTCCGAGCGCGAGCACCTGGCGCAGCGCCTCGTCTACAGTGAGCAGCGGATAGAGCCACGCGGCATCCTCGTCACTCAATTTCACGACCGTCGCGAGAGAGGCCATCGCCTCGAATTTGCCGATGTTGTCGTCGCGTTTTCCGATGATGCTCGGCCGGATGTTGGGGTCGTAGGTGACGATGGTTGCGTCCGCGGCATCCTTCAGGAGCGCACCGACGGTGGTGGCCCCCGGCGACAGGAAACTCGCGATCGAGCCCGTGTGCACCACCCTCGACGGCGGTACTACGGCGTCACCGGGGAGGCTCCAGTCGAGGTCGAACACGTAGCTCGCCGCGCCGGACGCACCGATGGTGGCCGCCGCGGTCGAGGTGCGTTCGGCGGTTTGCGAACCCGGCGCCAGGTGGACGCCCGCGAGATGTTCGGCGATGAGCCGACCACGTTCGTCGTCGCCGAGGTGGGTGAGGAACGTCGTCTCCACGCCGAGCAAGCCGAGACCATACGCCACGTTGGCTGGACTGCCACCGGGCAACTCGGTGGTCGCATCGGTCGTGCGCACGATATCAATGAGCGCCTCCCCGATAACACAAACGGCGCGGGGAATCTCGGTCATGCCTCGACCCTATTGGGTGAGCGGGGGTATTGCCGCCACGTCGACCCCGCGCGCTTGACGTTCTCACATCGGCGCTGCCCGCTTGGCGTTCTCGCGTCCACCCTGCCCACTCGGTATTCTCACGTCCGCCCTGCACGCCCCCACTTCTCCTCCACAGTTCGTGCCTTCGCGAACTGTCCACAGATTCGCGAGAGCTATTCAGATATATGTACTAATCTGGAAGACTACATTCATGGAAACCCTCGTAGACACGTTCATCGCATCCCTCGATGCGGTGCTGTCCGCGACCCGTGCCCTGCCGTCGAACATCGAACCTGTCAGAGCCCTGGATGACGCTGCCGTCCTGCACACGCAACGCTTGTTGGCCGCGGCCCGCCGCGACCTCGACGCCTGCGCGTCGCTCGTGGCGGGCGAGATCGGCTACCGTTCTCGTCGCGAGCTTGGTTACGCGGGCCTCGCGCAACGCGAAGGGCTACGCACTGCCGAACTGCTCATCCAACGCGAGACCGGGTCTACCGCGCGGGATGCGGCCACTCTCGTGCAGGTCGGCGGCATGGTTCACGATTCTCTCGCTGCGGCGCAACCGGAGAGGCTCACGCAAGCTGTCCCGCACGAGCCGTGGCTTGCCGCGGTTGGAGCCGCCGTCACCGCGGGCACGTTGTCGGTCGATGCGGCCATGGCGATCCGCTCCGGGCTCGGTCTTCCCACGTCCGACCCCGAAGGCGCAGGAGTAACAGCGGAAAGCCTCGCGGATGCCGCGGCCGCGATTCTGCGGCAATCGGCGAGCCTCGACGCCGACCAGCTCTTCCGACGGGCGCGCGACCTGCGCGACGACCTCGATGAACTCGGCATCGCGAACCGCGAGAAAGCCCTGTACCAACAGCGAGGCTGGCGGCGCACCAAGCGACGCAACGGGCTGTCCCGCTACATCCTCGATCCCGATATCGAATCCGCCGCCTTCTGGGACGACTTCTACGACAAGCTCACATCGCCCCGACGCGGCGGTGCCAGATTCGTCAGCGAGGCAGACAGGGCGTGGGCCGAAGCCATCGCCTCCGATGAGCGCACCACGCACCAGTACGCCCACGACTCGATCACGCAGCTGATGCGCATCGGCGTCTCTGCGGACACGACGGAAAGCCGTCACCTGGTCGGGTCGCGCCAGCCGTCCGTGCGAGTGCTGGTGTCGGCGCAGTCCCTCGCCACCCGTGCCGGACATGGCCGCATCGAAGGATGCGCCATTCCGGTGTCGATCGAGTCCGTCGAGCGAGCCGCTTGCGAGTCGGGCATCGTCGAGATCGCTTTCGACGGGGACGGCCAGGCGATCAACCTCGGTCGCGAGCAGCGGCTGTACAGCCGCCATCAGCGCATCGCCCTCGCCGCCCGTGACGGCGGCTGCCTATGGGGCGACTGTGATCGACCACCGAGTTGGACGGAAGCCCACCACATCTTCCGCTGGAAGCGCGACCGCGGCAAGACCGACCTCGCAGACGACGTACTGCTGTGCCGATATCACCACCTACTGCTACACAACAACCACTGGCAGATCCGGAGGGAAGGGTCGCGCTATTGGCTCATTCCCCCACCGGAGATCGATCCAAGCCAGACACCGCGACTCCTGCGCTTGAAGAGTGCGGCGCTCCGCGACCTGCAACGGCAGCGCCATGCCGGTTGAGGCGGCGCCCAGCGGCTACGAAGCCGCGCCGAGGCTCCTACTGTTGCGCCCGCTCGAGCACCAGCTCACGCACACGAGCCGCATCGGCGGTACCCTTCATCGCCTTCATCACCGCACCGATCACGGCGCCGGCGGCCTGCACCTTGCCGTCGCGGATCTTCTCGAGCACGTCGGGCTGGGCGGCGAGCGCTTCGTCAATCGCGGCGATGAGCGCACCGTCGTCCGAGACAACGGCGAGACCGCGCGCGGCCACCACCTCAGTCGGCGAACCCTCGCCGGCGACGACACCCTCGAGCACCTGGCGGGCCAGGCGGTCGGTGAGTTCGCCAGCCTCGATGAGCGCGATGAGCTCGCTCACGTGGACTGCCGAGACGAGGGATGATGCATCCACCGCTGCCGCATTCGCCAGACGAGCGATCTCACCTGTCCACCACTTACGGGCCTGTGCCGCAGGAGCGCCGGCGGCGGCGGTCTCCTCGATCTCCACCAGGAGGCCGGAGTTCACCACATCCTGAAACTCCAGCTCGGTGAAGCCCCACGCCTCCCTGAGGCGACGACGGCGCACCGCGGGGGCCTCGGGCAGTGCGGCGCGCAGTTCCTCGATGAGCTCGAGTGACGGCTCGACGGGCAGCAGGTCGGGCTCGGGAAAGTAGCGGTAGTCGTCGGCGTCGCTCTTTGGACGACCGGCGGACGTGACGCCGGTGTCCTCGTGCCAGTGACGCGTCTCCTGGACGATGGTGCCGCCGGCATCGAGGATCGCCGCCTGGCGCTGGATCTCGTAGCGGATCGCGCGCTCGACGCTGCGCAGGCTGTTGACGTTCTTGGTCTCGGTGCGAGTGCCGAGCGGCGGCGGGTCGCCGACAGCGAGCGCATCCGCTACCGACTTGCGGGAACGCAGTGAGATGTTCGCGTCGCAACGAAGGTTGCCGCGTTCCATCTTCGCGTCGCTGATGCCGAGCGACCGCACGATGTCGCGGATCGTCGACACGTAGGCCTTCGCGAGCTCGGGGGCATCCCGGTCGGCGCCGTAAATGATGTTCGTGACGATTTCCACGAGGGGCACACCCGCGCGGTTATAGTCCACAAGGGAGTACTCGGCGCCCTGGATGCGACCGGTTGAGCCGCCGACGTGCGTGAGCTTGCCGGCATCCTCCTCCATGTGCGCGCGCTCGATCGGAATCTGAAAGAGACGTCCATCGGCCAGCTCGACCTCGACATTGCCATCGAACGCGATCGGCTCGTCGTATTGGCTGATCTGGTAGTTCTTGGCGAGGTCGGGGTAGAAGTAGTTCTTGCGCGCAAACCGGCTCGAAGGACGAATGCTGCAGCCGAGGGCGAGCCCGAGGCTGATGCTGTAGTGAATGGCCTTCTCGTTGACCACGGGCAAGCTGCCCGGAAGGCCGAGGTCCACGGGAGTGACGTTGGTGTTGGGCTCCCCGCCGAAGAAGTTCGGGGCATCCGAGAACATCTTCGTCCTGGTGTTGAGTTCTACGTGCACCTCGAAGCCGAGCACCGGCTCGAACAGTTCGAGTGCCTTGTCATAGTCCATCAGTTCAGCTTTAGCCACCAGACGATTCTATGGGGAGCGCCCCGAGCCGGTTTGGCACGGTCGACTTGAGAGGCTTCTCCGACCGCACGAAGGCGATGCCGGTCAGGATGAGCGCCCCGCCGACCAGTTGCGGTAGCGCCAGGTTCTCGCCGAGGAGAATCCACGCGTAGAGCGCGGCGGCCACAACCTCGAGCAGGCCGGCAAACGAGGCTAGCCGGGACCCGAGCATTTCGGTGGCAGTGATACTCGCGGCGTAGGCCGCGGCGGTTCCGATGATGCCCACGACGATGAGCGGCACCCACCACGGCGTCGATGTGCCGAACAGAAGCACGTTTCCAGATGCCATCGTGAAGGGCACGAGGCCGAAGAGGCCGACCAGCCCGAGCAGGATGCCGCCGATCAGGAGGCCGGACGCCGCGAGTGCCACGGGAGGGAGCCCATCACTCGGGCGCGCCGCGACGACGTAGTAGACGGCGCAGCCGACCGCTGCGAGGGCGGCGAAGAAGAGCCCGAGCACGTCGAAGCTTCCTCCTCCCTCGGGCGAAACGACGAGAACGAGACCGAGCAGCGCCACAACTGAGCCGACGAGCACGACAGCCCCCGGCATCCGTCGGCTGGTCGCCCAGACAAACGCGACAAGCAACAGCGGGGCCAGGTATTCGATGAGGATCGCGGTGCCGACTGAAATGCGCTGGAGGGCGGCGAAGTAGACGAGCTGGGTACCCGCGACGCCGATGGACGCCATGGCGAGAATTCGCCACCGCGCACGCCACAGCGCATCCCAGCGACCGCGGAGGGAGAAGAGGGCGAACGGCAGGAGCACGATTCCACCGATGAGGGCGCGAACGGTCACAGCCGAGGCCGGGCTCCAGCCCGCCTCGAGGAGAGGTTTGATAAATGCCCCGGAAACTCCGAAGGCGGCCGCGGCAATGACCGCGATGAGCAGGCCGAGGGTGGTCGACGA
This sequence comes from Microbacteriaceae bacterium, assembly GCA_003454135.1. Lineage (GTDB taxonomy): Bacteria > Actinomycetota > Actinomycetes > Actinomycetales > Microbacteriaceae > Lacisediminihabitans. The sequence goes on along the minus strand of DMKW01000095.1, from coordinate 1,741 downwards.
GCGCTTCACGAAATCCTCCTCCGTCATGGTCTACATTGGCGTATACCCCTGACATTATGGCCACAGTCGGTAAGGAGTCAATTTGCATTTTGCCCCTGACACAGAAGAGACGCTTGAGTTCGCCGTCTCACTGGCCAATACCGATCC
>DMKW01000095.1:0-1425 GCA_003454135.1 Microbacteriaceae bacterium | reverse complement strand
TACAGACGAGGGACCTCATCCGACGCCTCTGGGGCCTCGCCCTCGACGACGCGGTCGCCGCGATCAATAGGATGCTGGCCGACGCTCAGGCGCTCCCCCACCTCGCGCGACACGACGGGTCGCCGTGGCACCTGCACGCGACCGACCCGGACGCACCCCTCGCCGAGCGGATCCGAGTCGAGGTCGCGCTCGCCTTCGTCGACGTCATTCGTTCTGGTGAGACCGATCGCTTGAGGCTGTGCGAAGCAGACGAGTGCAGCGGCGTGCTCGTCGATCTCTCGCGCAACGGCTCAAAACGCTTCTGCAGCGTGCGCTGCGGCAACCGGATGAACATGATCGCGTTCAGGGAACGCGCCGCTCGAGAGTCGTAGAACTATCGAGCGAACTCCGGCACCTGGCTGATGAGCGTTCGGCCCCACTTGTCTTCGAGGAGCGCTTCGATGACGGCACCGATCGAGTAGAGCCGCACATCCTCGCGCGCCGGCGCCATGATCTGCAGTCCGGTGGGCAAGCCGTCCTCCGGGGCAAGACCCATGGGCAGGCCCATGCCCGGGATGCCGGCCAGGTTCGCCGGAATGGTCGTCACGTCGTTGAGATACATCGCGAGCGGGTCTTCGATCTTCTCGCCGAGCTTGAACGCGGTGGTCGGAGCGGCCGGGCTCACGAGCACGTCGGCCTTCTCGAAGGCGCTCGTGAAGTCTCGCTGGATGAGCGTGCGCACCTTCTGCGCGCTGCCGTAGTAGGCGTCGTAATAGCCGGCGCTCAGGGCGTAGGTGCCGAGGATGATGCGGCGCTTGACCTCCGGACCGAATCCTGCTTCGCGCGTGGCGGCCATGACGTCTTCGACCGTCCCGCCCCCCACAGGGTTCACCCGCAGTCCGAACCGCACGGAATCGAATTTCGCGAGGTTGCTGGATGCCTCAGCCGGAAGAATCAGGTAGTAGGCGGCAACGGCGTACTCGAAGTTCGGTGCGGAGACCTCCACGATCTCGGCGCCATTCGCGGCGAGGAGCTCGAGGGTCTCGTGAAAGCGCTGGCTCACGCCGGCCTGGAATCCGGGGGCGTCGAGTTCCTTGACGACTCCGACGCGAACGCCGTCCAGGGAGCGCGACCGTGCCCCGGCTCGCGCCGCCTCGGCAAAGCTGGGCCATTCGTCTCGAAGGGAGGTGGAATCGCGTGGATCATGACCACCGATCACGTCGTGCAGCAGCGCGGCGTCGAGAACCGTGCGGGCCACGGGGCCCACCTGGTCGAGCGAACTCGCGAGGGCGATCGCCCCGTAGCGGCTGACACCGCCATAGGTAGGCTTGACGCCGACGCTGCCCGTGACCGCGGCGGGCTGGCGGATCGAGCCGCCCGTATCGGTTGCGGTCGCGCCGAGGCAGAGGCGCGCGGCGACCGCCGCCGCCGACCCGCCCGACGAGC
>DMKW01000107.1:1871-2777 GCA_003454135.1 Microbacteriaceae bacterium | reverse complement strand
GTCGGCGGCGGCCCGGCCGGACTCATGCTCGGCCTGCTCCTCGCGCGCGCCGGGGTGGACGTGACGGTGCTCGAGAAGCATGCCGACTTTCTGCGCGACTTTCGCGGTGACACGATCCACCCGTCCACGATCGACCTCATGGACGAGCTCGGCCTCTCGAAGCGCTTCCTCGCCCTGCCCCAAAACGATGTGGCGACCCTGGATTTCGTGGTGAGCGGCAACCGCATCCGCCCGATCGACTTCTCCCGGCTCCGCGGCGGAGCGCGCTTTCTCGCGCTGATGCCGCAGTGGGACTTCCTGAACTTCCTCGCCGCCGAGGCGGCCCGGTACCCGAACTTTCGCCTCGAGCTGCGTGCCGAGGTGACCGGTCTCGTGCGGAGCGGTTCGCGTGTCGTGGGGGTGATCGCAACGACGCCGGATGGCCCGCTCGAGGTGCGCGCGCCCCTCACCGTCGCGGCCGACGGCCGATCGTCGGTGGCGCGGGCGGCATCCGGTCTCGTCGCGCGCGACTTCGGCGTGCCGATCGACGTGCTGTGGTTTCGGCTTCCGAAGGTGGGAAAGGCGCCGCCAGACACGCTCGCCTACCTCGACGGCAATTCGATGGTGCTCACGATCCCGCGCGGGGAGTACTACCAGTCCGGCATGGTCATCGCCAAGGGCGGTTTCGACGAGATCCGAGCCGGCGGCATCGACGCCTTCCGGGCGAGGCTCGTGTCCGCCGCCGCGTTCCTCGAGCCCGTCGTCGGCACCCTCACCAGCTGGGACCAGGTCAGCCTGCTCTCGGTGCAGGTGGACCGGCTCGACCGCTGGTACCTGCCCGGCTTCCTCTGCATCGGCGATGCGGCACACGCGATGTCTCCGGCCTTCGGGGTCGGCGTCAACTACGCGATTCAGGATGCGGTGGCG
>DMKW01000107.1:451-1779 GCA_003454135.1 Microbacteriaceae bacterium | reverse complement strand
GGGCTGCTGCGCATCGCGCTTCCTGTCGTGCAGTGGATCGCGGCGCGATTGGTCGGCCGCGGATTCCGCCCCGAGCACATCGGCCGCGGCTAGCAGCTCAGGAATCGGGCGTCAGGCGTTGACGTCGACGACGATGCGTCCCCGCACCCGACCCGCGAGGATCCGCTCGGCGTTGGCCGGGGCATCCGCGAGGGGGATGGTCGTGCTCAGGGCGTCGAGAAGGCCCTGATCGAGATCGGTCGCGAGCCTGTCCCACGCCTCCTCGCGCAGCGGCCGCGGGGCGAAGACCGAGTTGATGCCGGTGAGCGTAACCGCGCGCAAGATGAAGGGCATCACCGTGGCCGGGAGCTCGGCGCTCTGGGCGAGCCCGCAGCTCGCGACCGTGCCGCCGTAGTTCGTCTGGGCGAGCACGTTGGCGAGGGTGTGCCCGCCCGCCGAGTCGATCGCCCCCGACCAGCGCTGGCTCTGCAGGGGCTTGCCCGGTTCGCCGAGCGGCCCCCGGTCGATCACCTCGGCCGCGCCGAGTGATAGCAGGTAGTCGCTCTCCTCGAGCCGCCCGGTCGACGCCACGACCCGGTGACCGAGTCCGGCGAGGACGGCGATGGCGATCGAGCCGACGCCGCCGGCAGCGCCCGTCACGAGCACGTCCCCGTGCGTCGCGCCTGCCCTTTCGAGCGCAAGCACCGCGAGCATCGCCGTGAAGCCGGCCGTGCCGATCGCCGCGCCGCGTTTGGGGCTGATCGCCTCCGGCAGCGCGACGAGCCAGTCGCCCTTCACGCGAGCACGCTGGCTCAGGCCTCCGCTGTGGGTCTCGCCGATGCCCCAGCCGTTGAGCACGACGTGATCGCCCGGCGTCCAGCGCGGGTCGTCGGAGCGAGACACAGTGCCCACGAGGTCGATGCCGGGGATGAGCGGATTGATCTTCGCGACGCCCGGACGACCGGCGAGGGCAAGCCCGTCCTTGAAATTGAGGCTCGAATATTCGACGTCGACGGTGACATCGCCGTCGCCGAGCGCGTCATCCTCGAAGTCCTCGACGAGGTCGACCCTCGAACGCGGCGGGGTGGCGTCGAGCACCTGGGCAACGCGGAGCGCACGGAACATGCGGTCCACGCTACCCGCGCCGGGCGTCGGCGCCCGTGCGCAGCCTCATCCGAACAGGATTGCCGCCTCGTCATACCGCGATTGCGGCACGGTGTTGAGCTTGCCGAGCGCATCCTCGAACGCGACGTGTGTGATCGTGGTGCCGCTCAGCGACACCATGCGACCCCAGCGCGCGTGCATGATCGAGTCGACGGCGGCCATTCCATAGCGCGTCGCGAGCACCC
>DMKW01000107.1:0-215 GCA_003454135.1 Microbacteriaceae bacterium | reverse complement strand
GCGTCGTCCATCGAGTCGAGGTGGAAGCCCTCCGCCACGACGACGAGGGGCGCGCGCCCGCGATCCCGCACCGAGGCGACCCAGGCGCAGAGCTGATCGATGCTCGTCTTCTGTTCGGGGATGAGGATGGCGTGCGCGCCGGCCGCCATGCCGGAGTGCAGGGCGATCCAGCCGACGTGGCGGCCCATGACCTCGGCGACCATGCAGCGGCCGTG
>DMKW01000043.1 GCA_003454135.1 Microbacteriaceae bacterium | reverse complement strand
TCTGGCCGTTCCCCTGGCCCGGCGTGCTCTTCATGATCGGCGCCCCGCTTTTCGCGGCGCTCGTGTGGGCGCTCTTCCGCTCGCCCAAGGCGGTCTTCCCAGTCGACCCGGTGGGTCGGGCGCTCGTGGAAATCATCATCTTCGGCTCGGCGGCGGCCGCGTGGTTCATGCTCGGCTTGCCCGTGGTCGGGGCAGTGTTCGCACTTGTCGCGGTCGTGAGCGGGGTCGTCAACGGCCGAGCCGAGTTCGCAGCGAGAGTAGACCAATGACAACCCTGTTCCACGGAGCCCGCAAGCTAGACGTCACCGGCCAGATCGACGACTTCTGGATGCTCGTGCGCGACGGCACGATCGTCGAGACCGGGTCGGGTCGAGACCTGCCGCAATCGACGGAGGTCGTGGAGGTCGCCGGCCGCTGGATGGTGCCGGGTTTCATCGACCTGCACGGCCACGGCGGTGGCGGCCACGCCTATGACGACGGGCCGGCCGAGATCGGTGCCGCCCTCGCCGCCCACCGCGCCCACGGCACGACCCGGTCGGTGCTCAGCCTCGTCGCCAACCCTATAGCGCAACTCCGGGAGAGCCTGAGCGTAATAGCCGACCTCACCGCGAGCGACCCGCTCGTGCTTGGATCGCACCTCGAGGGTCCATTCCTGGCCCCCGCCCGACGCGGAGCGCACAACTCCGCGTTTTTGCTCGAGCCGACGCCGTACCAGGTGGACGAGTTGCTCGAGGCGAGCCGCGGAACCCTTCGGCAGGTCACGATCGCGCCCGAGCTGCCCAACGCCCTCGACGTGATCGACGTGCTCGTGGAGAACATGGTCACGGTGGCCGTCGGGCACACCGATGCCACGCTCGAGATCACCCGTGAGGCCTTCGACCGCGGGGCGCGACTGCTCACCCACGCGTTCAACGCGATGCCGGGCATCCACCACCGCGCGCCCGGCCCGGTCGTCGCGGCCTTCGGCGACGAGCGCGTGTCGATCGAGCTGATCCTCGACGGCCGGCACGTGCATCCGGATGTCGCCGCCCTCGCCTTTCGGGAAGCCCCGAACCGCGTCGCCCTCGTGACGGATGCGATGGCCGCCGCCGGCGCGACCGATGGCAACTACCGGCTCGGCTCGCTCAACGTGACCGTGCGCGACGGCCTCGCGGTGCTCTCCGGCACGTCGACGATCGCCGGATCGACCCTCACCCAAGATGTCGCCCTGCGCTGCGCGATCGAGCATGCCAAGGTGAGCCCGAGGGATGCCGTGGCCGCGCTCACCGCGACCCCCGCCCGCGTGCTCGGGCTCGAACACCGGCTGGGCCGGCTCTCCCCTGGCATCGCGGCGGACGCCGTGCTGCTCGACAACGACTGGCATGTCAGCGAGGTCTGGGCGAACGGGCTGCAGATCGCCTGAGCGCCGGCTCGCCGTCATCCTCCGAACGCAACTGTTCCCGTTTGTCGGGATTGTGCCGCCTCGACCGGGCACAATCGCGTCAAACGGGAACAATCGCCGCGAACTCGCTACCGTCGGGACACGCGCAGGGTCACGATCTGGAACGGTCGAACCTCGAGCTGCACCGTGGAACCCTCCACCGAGGTCACCGCGTTCGACGGCACCTCGCGCTCGAGCAGGTCGGTCTCGTGCGCCGTCGCGGCGTCGAGGGCCGGGTCGAACTCGATCGATCCCCTCGCCCGCACGCCAGCCGACTCGTAGAGCCGCACGATGACGTCTCCCGATCGGTCTTCCGCGAGTTTTATCGCCTCAACAACGATCGCGGGATTGCCCACGACCAGGAGGGGGGAGACCGGTGCGGCGTTGTCCCGGACCCGCTGCGGGAGGTTCATGCGATAGCCCTCCTTCACGGCGTCGATGATCTCCGCTCCCACCGTGATCGACGACCGCAGCACGTGCGTGCCCTGGTCGGCCTCAGGGTCGGGGAAGAGGGGCGCGCGCAAGAGGGACTGCCGCACGAGCGTGGTAGTGCCACCGCCCTCGCGCGGCTGCCGCGTGATGTCGTGGCCGTAGGTGGCGTCGTTCGCGACCGCGACGCCGACGCCGGGTTCGCCCACGTGCACCCAGCGGTGGGCGCTCGTCTCGAAGCGCGCGACATCCCACGACGTGTTCTCGTGCGTCGGCCGGTAGACGTGTCCGAACTGGATCTCGGATGCCGCCCGCTCGGCCCGCACATCGATCGGGAACGCGAGTTTGACCAGCTTCTGCCGCTCGTGCCAGTCGAGCGTCGTCGTGATCTCGAGGGCGGACGATCCAGCGGCGAGACTGAAGTGCTGCATGACACTCGATGCGCCGAATTCGCGCAGCACCCGCACGGTCACGCGATCGGCGGTCTCGGAAATCGTCAGCGATCGCAGCTCGGTGAGGGTCTGTCCGTGCCGGCGGTAGTGCTCGTCGATGTCCCACGCGTCCCACTGGTTGGGGGTGTCGCGGAACACCTGCAGTTCGGCGAGCGCGTGCCCGGGGGCCACGAATTGGCGACCGCTCGCGAGGTCGACGAGGGACGAGACGCGACCGGTCGCGTCGATCACCGCCCGGATGCGCCCGTTCTCGAGCACCGCCCCGTCGTCCGCCGACCGGGCCGTGACCGCGCCGACCCGTGCCGGCACGCCAGCGCCCAACGCGGGCACCCCATCCACCGCGAACGGTGACGCGTTGAAGACGACCGTCTCGTCGCCCACCCCGCCGAGCGCGTCGAGCGACCGGGCGATCACGGCCTCGAGCCGCTCGGCCACCTCGCGATAGCTCTGTTCGGCCTGCTTGTGCACCCAGGCAATCGACGAGCCGGGCAGGATGTCGTGAAACTGCAGAAGCAGCACGGTCTGCCACACGCTTTCGAGCTCCGCGTACGGGTAGTCGACGCCCGCACGAATGTGCGCGGTCGTAGCCCACAGTTCGGCTTCGCGCAAGAGGTGCTCGCTGCGCCGATTGCCCTGTTTCGTTTTGGCCTGCGAGGTGTACGTGCCGCGGTGGAACTCGAGGTAGAGCTCGCCCGTCCAGACCGGGGGATGCGGGTACTCGGCCCGAGCGTCGTCGAAGAAGCGCCGGGGCGATGCGATGCGCACGGCCGGGGACCCCTCGAGCGATCGGGTGCGCCTCGCCGCGGCGAGCATCTCCCTCGTCGGGCCGCCGCCGCCGTCCCCGAAACCGAACGGCACGAGCGACGAGTTCGCCGCGCCCTTCTCGGCATACTGGCGCTGGGCCTTTGCGAGCTCTTTCCCCGACAGGATGGAATTGTAGGTGTCGACGGGCGGGAAGTGCGTGAAGATACGCGTGCCGTCTATGCCCTCCCAGTCAAAGGTGTGGTGCGGCATGACGTTCGTCTCGTTCCACGAGATCTTCTGGGTGAGGAAGTAGCGGGATCCCGCGGCCGACGCGATCTGGGGCAGTGCCGCCGAGTACCCGAAGGTGTCGGGCAGCCACACCTCGAGCGGATCCACGCCGAACTCGCGCAGGAAGAAGCCCTTGCCTGCCACGAACTGGCGCGCGAGCGCCTCACCTCCCGGCAGGTTCGTGTCTGACTCGACCCACATCCCTCCGACCGGCACGAAGCGGCCCTCGGCAACGCGGGACCGGATGCGTTCGAACAGTTGCGGATAGAACTCCTTCATCCAGGCGAACTGTTGCGCCGACGAGCAGGCGAACACGATCTCGTCGTCGACATCCATGAGCTGCAGCACGTTGGAGAACGTGCGCGCGCACTTGCGAATCGTCTCGCGCGTCGGCCACAGCCACGCCGAGTCGATGTGCGCGTGCCCAATGGCCGTGACGCGGTGGGCGCTCGCATAGGCGGGCTGGGAGAGCACGCCGGCGAGAGCCTCCCGGCCGGCCGTCGCAGTGCCGGCGACGTCGTTCGGATCCATCGCGTCGACCGCGCGCTCGAGGGCGCGCAGGATCTCGCCGGCGCGGGGCAGGTCGGACGGCAGTTCGGCGAGCAGCCCGCGCAGTGTCCAGATGTCGCGGTCCAGCTCCCACACCGTGACGTCGCGAAGCGCGACATCCACGTGCCGAAGCGTGTAGATCGGGTCGGTTCCCGCGGTGTCCTTGTCGCCGAACGGCGAGGCCTCCCAGCCCCAGTTCGAGCCGATGTCCGGGTTGGACGCCGCCTCGACATAGAGGTCGATCGCGCCATCTGCCGTGGGGGCGATCGGCACGTAGGCGTTGAACGGTTCGATCGCCTTGACGATCGCTCCGGTCGGCTCGTAGACGAGGCCCTCGGCCTGGAAGCCGGCCTGACCGCCCGAGAAACCCAGGTCGACGAGCATCTCGACGGTGTGGCCGACCCCGCGCCACTCCTTCGGAACGACCCCGGTCACGTGAAACCAGGTGGTGCCCCACGGCTTGCCCCACGGCCGCCCGACGGCGAAGGGCTCGAACGACTGGCCGACGGCCTCGGCAAACGGCACCGGCTCATCCGGAACCTCCCAGGCGGCGAGGTCGAGCGGTCGCGTCGTCGGGTAGATGGCCGGGGTGATCCGTTCGTCGACGAAGCGCGCAATCCTGGCGAGGACGAGGCGGGAGTTGTCGTGCACTGGTGCTCCTTCGTGGTTTGCGATGGCGGTGCAGATGAGTCGTGGATGATGCGGCGGTCAGCCCTTGACGG
>DMKW01000171.1:352-2693 GCA_003454135.1 Microbacteriaceae bacterium | reverse complement strand
AGCAGGTCGTCTCGATCTGGGCCGGCACGAACGGCAAGCTCGACGAGGTGGCGGTGGAAGACGTGCTGCGCTTCGAGCGCGAACTGCTCGACTACCTGGGTCGCAACACCGAGATCCTCACCACCCTGCGTGACACCAACGTGCTCGACGACGCCACCGTCGCGGCGCTCGGCGAGGGCATCGACAAGTTCAAGCTCGAGTTCCAGACCGGCGAAGGCAAGCCGCTCGCGTCGGTGGGCACCGAGCGGTTCGCCGCGATCGAGCCCGAAGAAGTCCACCAGGAACAGATCGTCAAGACCAAGCGCTAACAGCATCCGTTCCCCTCAGCCATCGAGGGGGACGGCCGCGAGGTCTTTCGAGAGCCTCAGCGACCGACATCGACAAGGAAGATAGAAAGACATGGGAGCGCAACTTCGGGTCTACCGGCAGAAGATCAAGTCTGCCCAGACGACCAAGAAGATCACTCGGGCCATGGAGCTGATCTCCGCTTCGCGCATTCAAAAGGCGCAGGCGCGAGTCGCGGCATCCGGCCCGTACTCGCGCGCCGTCACACGCGCGGTTTCCGCGGTCGCGACGTTCTCGAATGTCGATCACGTCCTCACTACCGAGCCGGTGAAGGTCGAGCGCGCGGCGGTCGTGCTCTTCACCTCCGACCGCGGCCTGGCCGGCGCCTTCAGCACGAATGTCGTGCGCGAGGCGAACGAACTGACGACGCTCCTTCGCTCGCAGGGCAAAGAGGTCGTGTACTACCTCGTCGGCCGTAAGGCCGCCGCGTACTTCGCGTTCCGCAAGCGCGCGGCCGAGGAGATCTGGACGGGCAGCACCGAGAAGCCCGAGTTCGAGACCGCCCAGAAGATCGGCGAGACGATCGTCGCCAAGTTCATCCAACCGGCGAGCGAGGGCGGGGTCGACGAGATCCACATCGTCTACAACCGTTTCGTGAGCGTCGTGACCCAGGTGCCGGAGGTCGTTCGACTCCTGCCCCTCGAGGTTGTGGAAGGCGTCGAGACGCCGGGCGAGCACGAAATCCTGCCGCTCTACGAGTTTGAGCCAGAGGTGGGTGACGTGCTGGATGCCTTGCTCCCGGTCTACATCGAGAGCCGCATCTTCAACGCGATGCTGCAGTCGGCGGCATCCGAGCACGCCGCTCGCCAGAGGGCGATGAAGTCCGCGAGCGACAACGCGGACAAGCTCATCACCGACTACACGAGACTCGCGAACAACGCTCGCCAGTCCGAAATCACCCAGCAGATTTCCGAGATCGTCGGCGGCGCAGACGCCCTCTCGGTGAAGAACTGAACCAGCCCAGGAGAATAGAGAAGCACATGACTACGACAGCCCCTGCTGCGAAGAACCCCGTCGCTGAGACCGGCGCGACCGATGAGACCGCCGTCGCCGGCATCGGCCGCATCGCGCGCGTCACCGGCCCCGTCGTTGACATCGAGTTTCCGCACGACGCGATCCCCGGCATCTACAACGCCCTCAAGACCACGATCACGATCGCTGGCAAGTCCAACGAGATCACCCTCGAGGTCGCCCAGCACCTCGGCGACGACCTCGTGCGGGCGATCGCGCTCAAGCCGACGGACGGCCTGGTCCGCGGCCAGGAGGTTCGCGACACCGGCGGCCCCATCACCGTGCCGGTCGGCGACGAGACCAAGGGCAAAGTCTTCAACGTCATCGGCGAGGTGCTCAATGGAGCCCCCGGCGAGAAGTTCGAGTTCGCCGAGCGTTGGCCCATCCACCGCAAGCCACCGGCATTCGACCAGCTCGAGTCCAAGACCGAGCTCTTCGAGACCGGCATCAAGGTCATCGACCTGCTCACGCCGTACGTGCTCGGCGGAAAGATCGGACTCTTCGGTGGCGCCGGTGTCGGCAAGACCGTGCTCATCCAGGAGATGATCCAGCGCGTCGCGCAAGACCACGGTGGTGTCTCGGTGTTCGCCGGTGTGGGCGAGCGCACCCGCGAGGGCAACGACCTCATCTTCGAAATGGAGGAGGCCGGCGTCTTCGACAAGACCGCCCTCGTCTTCGGCCAGATGGACGAGCCGCCGGGGACGCGTCTTCGCGTGGCCCTCTCGGCGCTGACCATGGCGGAGTACTTCCGCGATGTTCAGAACCAGGATGTGCTGCTCTTCATCGACAACATCTTCCGGTTCACGCAGGCCGGCTCCGAGGTCTCCACCCTTCTCGGCCGCATGCCGTCCGCCGTGGGTTACCAGCCGAACCTCGCCGACGAGATGGGTATCCTCCAGGAGCGCATCACGTCGACGCGCGGCCACTCGATCACGTCGCTGCAGGCCATCTACGTGCCGGCCGACGACTACACCGACCCGGCCCC
>DMKW01000171.1:0-126 GCA_003454135.1 Microbacteriaceae bacterium | reverse complement strand
CGGCCCCGGCCACGACCTTCGCGCACCTCGACGCGACGACAGAGCTCAGCCGCGAGATCGCGTCGAAGGGCCTCTACCCGGCCGTCGACCCGCTCACCTCCACGAGCCGCATCCTCGACCCCCGCT
>DMKW01000074.1 GCA_003454135.1 Microbacteriaceae bacterium | reverse complement strand
TTTCGCTAGACGTTGCGATCCTGCCATTGACACGATGGGGTCATGACCGCAAACCTGACCGCCGAACGGGAGGCGGGCCGCCGGCACGCCGGCACGGTCGGCCTCATGCAGGGCTCGGCGCTCTACATCTCCGCGGTGCTCGGCACGGGGATCCTCGTACTCCCTTCGCTCGCGGCGACCACCGCCGGGCCCGCGTCGATCGTCGCGGTTATCGCCGTGCTGCTGCTGTCGATCCCGCTCGCCGGCACCTTTGCGGCGCTCGCCGCCCGGTATCCGGATGCCGGCGGAGTCGCCACCTTCGTGCGTCTCGCGCTCGGCCGCACCGCCGCGCGCATGGCCGGATACTTCTTCTTCTTCGGCGTCTGCGTGGGGTCGCCGGTCGTGGCCGTGCTCGGCTCCTCCTACGTCGTGGCGATCTTCGGCGGCCCGCGCTGGGTCGTGATCGGCGTCGCAGTGCTCATCCTGATTCCCCCGTTCGTCTCGAACGCGTTCGGTCTGCGGGTTTCCGGATGGGTGCAGCTCGTGCTCACGGGAGCGCTCGTCGTGATCGTGGTCGGGGTGGTCGCCGTCTCGGCCCCGGCGGCGCGACCGCAGAACTTCACCCCGTTCCTGCCGCACGGATGGGTCGGCGTCGGTGCCGCCATCAGCCTGTTCGTGTGGGCATTTGCCGGATGGGAGGCCGTCACCCACATCGCCGGCGAGTTCCGTAGCCCGCGTCGCACGATTCCTCTCGCCACGGCGATCGCGATCGCGGCGGTGGGAGCCGCCTACCTCGCCCTGCAGGTCGTGACCGTGGCGGTGCTGGGAAGCTCGGCGGGCGACAGCCCGGTGCCGCTGCTCGACCTCGTGGCGAAGACGGCGCCGCGGTTCGGGCCGGCCTTCGTCGCGGCCATTGCGGCCGTCGTCGCGCTCGGTGTGCTCAACGCCTACCTCGGCGCATTCGCCAAGCTGGGCGCGTCCCTCGGTCGGGACGGTGACCTGCCGAGATGGCTCGCGAAGGGTGCCGAGCCGGGCGGCATCCCCCGGCGCAGCCTCGTGGTCGTCGGCGTTCTCGCGATTGTCTACCTCGCGGCCCTCGTGCTGAGCGGCCTGTCCCTGCAGCCCTTCATCCTCATCCATACGAGTTGCATGGTGGCCGTCTACGCGCTCGGGATGGCCGCCGCCGTGAGACTTCTCGCCCGCTGGTCGCTCGGTTGGTGGCTTGCGATCCTCTCGTGCGCGCTCGTGCTCGGTTTGCTCGTGCTGGCCGGAGTCCACCTGCTGATTCCGGGTATTCTCGCGGTGGCGGCCATCGTTGTCGGGCTCGCCACGAGGAGACGTTCATGACCGATTACCGTGCCAGCTTCGACGCGCGAGTGGAGTTCGCCAACGGCGGGGGGCTCACCGCCGAGGGATTCAGGATCGACCTGCCGTCGGCAGGCGCGAGCGAGGCGGAGGTCGCCCGGCTCTTCGTCCAGCACCTGGGGCTCGCCCTCGTCTCGAGCGTGAGCCTCACGGGTCTCACGATCGTGGAGGAGCAGCACCGGGGCACTCGCGGGATTGCGGCGGCGCCGCCCGCGAATCGGGGTCGCCTCGTCGACCTGAGCCACACCATCCGCGCCGGGCTCATCACCTACCCCGGGCTCCCGTCGCCCGTGATCACGCCGCACCTCACTCGGGAGCAGTCGATCGGCAAGTACGCACCCGGCACCCAGTTCGCCATGGACATCATCACGATGATCGGCAACACCGGCACCTACATCGACAGTCCCTTCCACCGCTACGAGGGCGGCACCGACCTCGCCGGCTTGCCGCTCGAGACCCTTGTCGACCAGCCTGCAGAAGTATTCCATTTGCAGGATGTATCGAGCAGGGGAATCCCAGCCTCGGTATTCTTCGACCGCGACCTTGCGGGCAAGGCCGTGCTGCTGCACACCGGATGGAGCGCCAACTTCGGACTTCCGGCCTACGCCACCGGGGCGCCGTTCCTCACCGGTGGCGGTGCCGAGTATCTCGCGGCCCAGGGTGTCACCCTCGTCGGCATCGACTCGCTCAACATCGACGACACGGAGGGCGGTGGCGAGCGGCCGGCACACAGCGTGCTGCTCAGGGTCGGCGTGCACGTCGTCGAACACCTCACCAACCTCGATTCCCTTCCCCCGTCGGGGAGCACGGTCACCGCGGTTCCGCCGAAGGTCGAGGGCTTCGGTACCTTCCCGGTGCGCGTCTTCGCGCGCGTCGGCTGAGCGCAGACCTCGCGTTTCGAAACGATGCGCCGCTGTGCGCAATAATGGTGTCGTTGTACGAGAAATGTGAACGTACACATCTCACGTCGACGAAGCCGGACAGCAAACAGCCATGGAACCAGACAAGGTTCGCGCCCCCAACATCCGGGATGTTGCGCGGCTGGCCGGAGTGTCGTACCAGACCGTCTCCCGCGTGCTCAACAACTCGGAGAGCATCAAGGACACGACCAAGCAGCGCGTGCTCGACGTGATCGCCCAGGTCGGCTACCGTCCGAACCAGGCGGCGCGGGCGCTCGTCACGAGCCGCACCCGCACGATCGGGGTGCTCACGTCGCAGACCGCCCACTACGGTCCGACGACGAGCCTGCACGCGATCGAGGAAGCGGCGAGGGAGGCCGGCTACCTGATCAGCACGACGAGCCTGGCCACGAGCGACCACGAGGCGATCGTCGACCGGCTCGAGCATCTTATGCGCCAGGCGGTCGAGGGGCTCGTGGTGATCGCTCCGCAGGTGCGCGTGTTCGACGCCATCCGGGAGCTGGAGATCAGCGTGCCTCTCGTGACTCTCGACTCCACTCGCCGCGACGACCACCGCAGCCTTTCCGTCGACCAGATCGCCGGCGCGCGGATGGCCACTCGTCACCTCATCGAGCTCGGCCATCGCGAGATCGTGCACCTTTCCGGCCCGCAGGACTGGATCGAGGCCGAAGCGCGGATGACGGGCTTCCTCCGCGAGGTGGACGAGGCCGACCTCGCGACGCACCCTCCGATTCTCGGCGACTGGACCGCGGACTTCGGGTATCACGTCGGTCGCGAGCTGCTGCGCTACCGTGACTTCACCGCGGTCTTCGCTGCGAACGACCAGATGGCCCTCGGGCTCATCCACGCCTTCCGCGATGGCGGCCTCGATGTTCCCCGCGACGTGAGCGTGGTCGGTTTCGACGACATTCCCGAGGCCGCGCACTACTGGCCTCCGCTTACGACCGTTCGGCAGGATTTCGCCGAGATCGGCCGCCGTAGCGTCGCGATGCTGCTCGGCGAGTTGAGGGGCGACGCAGAGGCGAATCACGAGCAGGTGTTTCCCGAACTCATCGTGCGAGAATCGACCGCTCCGCCCCGGATTTGAGCCGTCCGGGATGTTAGCGATCACATTTTGATTTCGAAGTTGCGTTAACTTCTTGACGACAAGGCGTTCTATGCTGCACGCTCTATGAATGCTTGCATCGCCGCATCCGATTTCACGGGGCGCCCGTAACCCGGGCTCCCAGACAGCGCTGCGCGAACTCAACCAGCAACGCATCGTGGATGCCCTCCTCGGGAGCGGACCGTCCACGCAGGCCGAACTCGCGAGGCAGACGGGGCTCTCCACCGCCACGGTGTCGAACATAATCAAGATGATGGCGACCGCCGGCATGGTCGACACCGAGCCGACAACGAGCTCCGGGCGCCGCGCCCTGCTCGTGCGGCTCACGAGCAACGGCGCGGTTGCCGTCGGCATCGACTTCGGGCGCCGCCACCTGAGAATCGTCATCGTGACGCTCGGCTACGCGGTGGTCGACGAGGAATACGTCGAGCTGCCACCCGGCCATCGTGCGGAGGAAGGCATCGATCGCGCGGCGGAGCTGCTGGGCGAAATGCTCGAACGCCACGGCATCGCCCCCTCGTCGGTTCTCGGGGTCGGCGTCGGAATCCCTGGCCCGATCGACCAGCGCACGAACACCGTCGTGCAGGGCGCCATCCTGCCCGAGTGGGTGGGCATCCACCTCCCCGATCTCGAAAAACGCCTGCATTTCCCGGTGGTTTTCGATAACGACGCCAATCTGGGCGCCCTCGCCGAGGTCACCTGGGGCCCGCACAATTCGGTCGAGAACCTCACCTTCGTCAAAGTCGGCAGCGGCATCGGTGCCGGCCTCATCCTCAACGGTCGGCCGTATTACGGCAGCCTCGGCGTCACGGGCGAGATCGGTCACGAGACGATCAGCGACCATGGGGTGGTCTGCCACTGCGGCAACCGCGGGTGCCTCGAGACCGTCGCCTCCACCTCCGTGATGATGCAGCTGCTCAGCCGGGGCGGCACCGTGAAGGTCACCACGGCCGACATCGTGCGCAACGCCATCGCGGGCGACTCCGCAACGCTCAGGGTTCTGGATGACGCCGGCGTCGCGATCGGACGCGCGCTCGCGAGCGTTGCCAACCTCATCAGTCCTGAAGTGATCGTCGTTGGCGGCCCCCTCGCCGGCCTCGGCGACATCCTCCTGCGGCCGATCGAACGCGGGCTCATGCGCCATGCCGTGCCGAGTGTCGGGGAGGCCACGACCCTCGTGATGTCCTCGCTCGGGGACCGTGCCGAGGCGCTCGGCGCCGCTTCGCTCGTGCTGCAGCAGCCCGGTGTGCGCCAAAACTGAGTCGTTACGGACTTGTTGTGTTCACAACTTGACGACAAGACCCCTCTCGGGGTTTAGTCTGTTAGCGGGCAAATATCAGCCCTGATGACAAGGGAGTCCTACGTGAAAGCAAATGCGCTCGCCGCAAGTGTGAACGTACACATCCCGCCGCTCGATGGCGCGGAGGCCCGGCATGGCAACTGAGCCGATCATTCTCGAGATGCGCTCTATCACCAAGGAATTCCCCGGCGTCAAGGCGCTCGACAAGGTGTCCCTCACGGTGAAGGCCGGCGAGATCCACTCGATCTGCGGGGAGAATGGGGCTGGCAAGTCCACCCTCATGAAGGTGTTGTCCGGGGTGTACCCATACGGCACGTACGACGGGGACATCGTCTTCCAGGGTGCGGAATGCCACTTCAAGGACATCAAGTCGAGTGAAGCTGCCGGCATTGTGATCATCCACCAGGAGCTCGCTCTCATCCCGGAGCTCTCGATCACCGAGAACATCTTTCTCGGCAACGAGCCTCGCGGCCGATTCGGTGCCATCGACTGGGTCGACGCGAAGAAGCGTGCGACGGAACTGCTCGCGCGCGTTGGTCTGCAGGACGATCCGGACACCCAGATCAAGAACCTCGGCGTAGGCAAGCAACAGCTCGTGGAAATCGCCAAGGCCCTCAACAAGTCGGTCAGGCTGCTCATCCTCGACGAGCCGACCGCCGCGCTCAACGAGGCCGACTCGCAGCACCTGCTCGACCTGATCCTCGGTCTCAAGGGTCGCGGCATCGCGTCGATCATGATCTCCCACAAGCTCAACGAGATCGAGCAGATCTCCGACGAGATCACGATCATTCGCGACGGCAAGACGATCGAGACGCTCGACATCAAGACCGACGGGGTCAACGAAGACCGCATCATCCGCGGCATGGTTGGACGCACCCTCGAGAACAGATTCCCAGACCGCAATTCGCACATCGGCGATGTGTTCTTCGAGGTGAAGAACTGGACGGTGCAGCATCCGCTCACCGCCGAGCGCATGGTTGTCAAGAATTCGAGCTTCACCGTGCGTCGCGGCGAAGTGGTCGGGTTCGCCGGCCTGATGGGTGCCGGCCGCACCGAGCTCGCGATGAGCATCTTCGGCCGCTCATACGGCAACTTCATCTCCGGCCAGGTGTTCATGAACGGCAAAGAGATCCAGTTGCGCAGCGTCTCCGAGGCGATCGAGCACGGGATCGCCTATGTGAGCGAGGACCGCAAGGCGCTCGGCCTCAACCTCCTCGACGACATCAAGGAGTCGGTGGTCTCGGCCAAGCTCTCCAAGATCTCGCGGGGCCAGGTGATCGACAAGGTCCAAGAACACAACATCGCCGAGGAATACCGCAAGAGCCTCAGGATCAAGACGCCGACCGTGCAAGAGGGCGTGAACAAGCTCTCCGGCGGGAACCAGCAGAAGGTCGTGCTGGCGAAGTGGATGTTCACCGACCCCGAGCTGCTGATTCTCGACGAACCGACCCGTGGCATCGACGTCGGCGCGAAGACCGAAATCTACGGGATCATCCGCGACCTTGCCGCGTCGGGCAAGGGCGTCATCATGATTTCGTCCGAGCTGCCGGAACTGCTCGGCGTTTCCGACCGGATCTACACGATCTTCGAGGGCGCAATCACCAACGACATCCCGGCGTCGGAAGCCGATCCAGAAACCCTCATGAGAAGCATGACCTCCTCGAAGAAGAAAGTTAACCAGCCATGAGCGCAACGCCAGCAACCCCGAAGAAGTCAGGCGGTATCCGCGACCTGGGCAAGATGTTCGGTAGCGGATCGAGTACCCGCCAGGTCGGCATCCTCGGCGCGCTCATCGTGATCATCGTGATCTTCCAGATCGCGACCGGCGGGCTCACCCTCGACCCGATCAACCTCATCAACCTGGTCAACCAGAACGCCTACGTGCTGATCCTCGCGATCGGCATGGTCATGGTGATCATCGCCGGCCACATCGACCT